>NZ_JBGFQZ010000019.1:0-63206 GCF_041295535.1 Cellulomonas sp. ICMP 17802
AGGCGCGGGCGCGTCGGCGCCCGTGAGCCCGACGGGGGATGATGTGCGCGTGCTGGAGGAGACCCCGCCCCCGTCCGACGACACGGCTCTCGAGCCCGACCGCGTCAGCCCTCGCTCGATCGTCCTGTCCGTCGGCATGCTGGCGACGGCCGTGCTGCTGGCCGTGCTCGTGGTGCTGCCGGTGCCGTACGCGGTGAACAGCCCGGGCCCGACGCGGGACGTGCTGGGCGAGCACGACGGCACGCCGCTCATCACGATCTCCGGCGCCGAGACGTTCGACTCGACCGGCGAGCTGCGCCTGACCACCGTGTCGGGCACCGGGGGACCCGGCTTCCCGTCGAGCGCGGTGGGCGTGCTGGAGGGCTGGCTCTCGAAGTTCACCGTGGTCCAGCCCGTCGAGCTGCTCTACCCGCCCGACCAGACGCAGGACGAGATCGACCAGTCCAACACGGCCGAGATGGTGTCGTCGCAGGAGAACGCGACGGTCGCCGCGCTCACCGAGCTGGGGTACGAGGTGCCGGCCACCCTCGTCGTCGCCGGCACGGTCGAGGGGTCGGACGCGGCGGGCAAGGTGGAGAAGGGGGACGTCATCGTCGCCCTGGACGGCACCGCGGTGCCCGACTACCAGGGGCTGATCGAGCAGCTCGACGGGGTCGAGCCGGGCTCGACCGTCACGCTCACGGTCAAGCGGAACGGCCAGGCGGTCGACGTGCCCATCGTCACGGGCACCAAGGAGGACGGTCACGCGCAGATCGGCGTGTACATCGACCCGTCCTTCGACCTGCCCGTGGACGTGACCATCAGCATCGACGACATCGGCGGCCCGAGCGCCGGCACGATGTTCGCGCTGGGGATCATCGACAAGCTGACGCCCGAGGACGAGGCGAACGGCAAGGACATCGCCGGCACGGGCACCATCGACGTCACCGGCGAGGTCGGGGCCATCGGGGGGATCCGGCAGAAGCTCGCGGGCGCCAAGCGGGACGGCGCGACCTGGTTCCTGGCGCCGGCATCGAACTGCGACGAGGTCGTCGGCCACGTGCCCGAGGGCCTGCGCGTGGTGAAGATCTCGACCCTGCACGAGGCCCGTGAGGCCATCACGGCGATCGGCTCGGGCACGGCGGCCGACCTGCCCACCTGCACGAGCTAGCGGCTACTCGAGCGTCGAGCGCACCGCCGACACCAGCCCGGGCACCAGGTCCGGTCCCTGACCGACCTGCTCGTCGTCGTCGTGCGCGCGCGTGCGCACCGCGCACCAGGCCGGGCCGTCGCGCAGGGCGCCGACGACCAGCCGCACGTCCTGGCGCTCGGGGTGCGCCAGCAGGTACTCGAGCGCGGCCTCGGTGTCCTGCGGCATCGCCTCCTCCGCGGCGGGCGGCAGCACCACGCGCTCGACCGTCACGGCCATGCCGTCGACCGTCGACGGCCACGAGAGGCCGGCCAGCAGGGTCTCGAGGTCCGGCGCGGCGGGCAGCTCCTCCTGCTCGACCGACGTCAGGTGCCACGGCTCCGCCCGGGCGGCGTCGAGGACCGCGGAGTCCAGCTGGCTCGCGAGGCCCGGCTCGGTGCGCAGCATGTGCTGGGTGCGCACGAGCGCGAACACCCGGACCGGACCGTCCCAGCCCGCGGCGGCCACGTGGTGCTCGATCTCCCGGACCGAGTCGGCCAGGGCGGCGAGCTGGGGGGAGACGGCGGGCACCGGGACGGCAGGGTCGATGGACACAGGCTCATGGTCGCATCCGTGTGGGAACCTGTGCCTCGACCGGCACGTTCACCGTGCGAGTGGTGTGCATCCTGTGCGCCCAGACCTGTTGCCGACGACGAGGACCGCCACGCCGTGACCTTCGGAAGCCCGCCCCGCCCCCGCACGGCGCCCCCGCGTCGGCGTGGAGCGCTCGCCCCGACGCTCGTCGTCCTCGGGGTGCTCGTGATCCTCGTGCTGATCCTCGCGCAGGTCTGGACCGAGGTGCTCTGGTACCGCCAGCTCGGGTTCACCAACGTGATCGCGACCGAGTGGGGCACCCGCGCCATCCTGTTCGTGCTCGGCTTCGCGGTGATGGCCGGGGCGGTGTTCTGGAGCCTGAGCTTCGGGTACCGCTCGCGGCCCGTCTACGCGCCGTCGACGCAGGAGCAGGCCAACCTCGACCAGTACCGCGAGGCGATCGAGCCGCTGCGGCGGCTGGTCATGATCGTCGGCCCCGCGGTGCTCGGCCTCTTCGCCGGCGCCGCCGCGTCGCAGCAGTGGCAGACGATCCAGCTGTGGATGCACGGCGCGCCCGTCGGCAAGACGGACCCGCAGTACGGCATCGACCTGGGCTTCTACCTCTTCACGCTGCCCGGGCTGCGCTTCGTCGTGTCGTTCCTCATGGCCGTGACGGTGCTCGCGGGCATCGGCGGCGTGGCCACGCAGTACCTGTACGGGGGCCTGCGGATCGGCGGCCAGCGCGGGGGAGCGCCGCGCACCACGCGCGCCGCGCGCGTGCACCTGTCGATCATCGCCGCCGTGCTCATGCTGCTGATCGCCGCCAGCTACTGGCTGGACCGGTACTCGATCCTCATGAACACCAAGCGGGACCAGAAGTTCGCAGGCGCCTCGTTCACCGACGTGCACGCGGTCATCCCGTCGAAGGCGATCCTCGCGGGCATCGCGATCTTCGTCGCGCTGATGTTCATCGTCACCGCGGTGCGCGGCAACTGGCGCCTGCCGGCCATCGGCGTCGGCCTCATGATCGTCGCCGCGATCGCCGTCGGCGGCATCTACCCGGCGGTCGTGCAGCGCTTCCAGGTGCAGCCCAACCAGCAGGACGCCGAGGCGGACTACATCCAGCGCAACATCGGCGCCACGCTCGACGCGTACGGCCTCGACGACGTCGAGAAGACCGACTACAAGGCGAAGGTCACCGCCGAGGCGGGCGCGCTGCGCGCGGACGCCGACACGACGGCGTCGATCCGCCTCCTCGACCCGCAGATCGTCAGCCCCTCGTTCAAGCAGCTCGAGCAGATCCGTGCGTTCTACGACTTCCCCGACTCGCTGTCGGTGGACCGGTACACGATCGACGGCCAGAGCCGCGACACCGTGATCGCCGTGCGCGAGCTCTCGCTCGAGGGCCTCGACGCGCAGCAGCGCAACTGGACCAACGACTCGACGGTGTACACGCACGGCTTCGGCGTCGTGGCCGCCTACGGCAACACCACCGCGGTCCGCGGCGCGCCGGCCTTCTGGGAGGGCGGCATCCCGTCGACGGGCTCGATGGGCAACTACGAGCCGCGCATCTACTTCAGCCCCAAGGCCCCCACGTACTCGATCGTCGGCGCCCCCGAGGGCACCAAGCCGTGGGAGCTGGACTACCCCGACGACGCCTCGGGCGGCGCGGTGAACAGCACGTTCCCCACGCAGACGGTGTCCGCGGGCCCGTCGATCGGGAACCCGCTGACCAAGCTGCTCTACGCGCTCAAGTTCGGCTCCGAGCAGATCGTGTTCTCCGACCGCGTGACCAGCGACTCGCAGATCCTCTACGACCGTGACCCGCGCGAGCGCGTGCAGAAGGTCGCCCCGTACCTGACCCTCGACGGCCGGGTGTACCCCGCGGTGGTCGACGGCCGGGTCAAGTGGATCGTCGACGGCTACACCACGTCCGACCAGTACCCCTACTCGGCCTCGCGCCCGTTGGACGAGGCGACGACGGACTCGCTCACGGAGTCCTCGGAGACCGTGCAGGCGCTGCAGCCCAAGACCGTGAACTACATCCGGAACTCGGTGAAGGCCACAGTCGACGCCTACGACGGCTCGGTGACCCTGTACGCGTGGGACGCCGAGGACCCGATCCTCAAGGCGTGGGCCCGCACGTTCCCCTCGACGCTCGAGCCGCTCTCGTCCATCGACGGCGACCTCATGAGCCACCTGCGCTACCCCGAGGACCTGTTCAAGGTGCAGCGCTACCTGCTGGCCCGGTACCACGTGACGGACGCCGGCCAGTTCTTCTCCGGCAACGACTTCTGGGCCAACCCGAACGACCCCACCAGCAGCGTGGCCGTGCCGCAGCCGCCCTACTACCTGACGCTCAAGATGCCGGACCAGGACTCGGCCAGCTTCTCGCTGATGTCGACGTTCATCCCGACCGGCACCAACGCGCGCAACGTGCTGACGGGGTACCTCGCCGTCGACGCGGACGCGGGCAACCAGGCGGGCAAACCCTCGGCCGACTACGGCAAGATGCGGCTGCTCGAGCTGCCACGCGACTCGACCGTGCCCGGACCCGGCCAGGTGAACAACAACTTCGTCGCCGACCCGACCGTGTCCAACGAGCTCAACATCCTGGGCCGCGGCGACTCGCAGGTGGTGCGCGGGAACCTGCTGACCCTGCCGATGGGCGGCGGCCTGCTGTACGTGCAGCCCGTGTACGTCCAGGCGCGCACGGGGACAACCTTCCCGCTGCTGCAGCGCGTGCTCGTGGCGTTCGGCGACGACATCGGGTTCGCGGACACGCTCGACGGCGCGCTCGACCAGGTGTTCGGCGGCGACTCCGGGGCCAGCGCCGGCGACGCCGGGACCTCGCCCGACACCGGCACGCCACCGCCCGACACGGGGACGGGGACCGGCACCGAGACGCCGCCTGCGACGGGGACCGACGCGACCGCGCGGGCCGACCTCGACCGCGCGCTGCAGCAGGCCAAGCAGGCCATCGCCGACAGCGAGGCCGCCCTGGCGATCGGCGACTTCGGGGCCTACGGCGAGGCGCAGAAGCGCCTCGACACGGCCGTGCAGAACGCCGTCGACGCCGAGGCCAGGCTCGGCCAGTGACGCGCTCCGGGCCGGCGGTGGTGACGCACGACACCGCCGGTCCGGGGGCTCGCGATTTGGTGGCCCCTAGGGCGTGAGGTAGGTTGTACTCACCGACGCGGGGTGGAGCAGCTCGGTAGCTCGCTGGGCTCATAACCCAGAGGTCGCAGGTTCAAATCCTGCCCCCGCTACAAGAAATCGAAGGCCCGGACCTGATGGTCCGGGCCTTCGTCGTGTGACGGGTCCGCGTCCGATCACCCGTCGTCGTCCGGGGGTGCCGCCGCGCCGTCGCGCTCATCGCGCTCCGCCCAGCGCAGCAGCGGAGCCAGGTCGAACACCGCGTCGTCGATGCCGGCGTGGAGGTCGCCGAGCTCGGCATAGCGCGCGGGCACGGTGCGCAGCGTGCAGTCGCGTGGGTCGACGTCGTCGATCTCGTCCCAGCGCAGGGGCGTCGACACGGTGGCCTCCGGGGTTCCGCGCACCGAGTAGGCCGAGGCGATCGTGTGGTCGCGGGCGTTCTGGTTGTAGTCGACGAACACGAGCGAGGGATCCCGGTCGCGCCGCCACCACGTGGTGGTGACGTCGTCCGGTGCGCGGCGCTCCACCTCCCGCGCGAACGCTAGCGCCGCTCGCCGCACGTCCGCGAACTCGTGCTCGGGCTTCACCCGGACATAGACGTGCAGGCCGGACCCGCCGGAGGTCTTCGGCCAGCCGACGGCGCCCAGCTCGTCCAGGACCTCCCGCGCCACGTGGGCCACCCGCCGCACCCGGTCGAAGGGGCAGTCCGGCATCGGGTCCAGGTCGATGCGCCACTCGTCGGGGCGTTCGGTGTCGGCCCGGCGACTGTTCCACGGGTGGAACTCGACGGTCGACATCTGCACCGCCCAGATCACGTGGGCGAGCTCGGTCACGCACAGCTCGTCGGCGGTCCGGCCGTAGCGCGGGAAGTAGAGCTCCACCGTCTCCATCCACGGCGGGGCCCCGCGCGGCAACCGCTTCTGGTGGACCTTCTCCCCGGTGACGCCCGTCGGGTAGCGGTGCAGCATGCACGGGCGCTCCCGCAGCGCACGCACGATCCCGTCACCCACCGCGAGGTAGTAGCTCGCGAGGTCGAGCTTGGTCGCCCCGCTGGCGGGGAAGTAGACGCGGTCGGGGTTGGAGAGCCGCACGGTGCGGGACCCGACCTCGAGCTCCACGGCAGGTGAGTGTTCCGGGGCCATGCCTCATTCAAGCGCGCGGCGTGCCTCCGCGACCGCAGGGCGGACCCCATCGAGCGGACGGGCGCGGTCAGCGGTCGACGGTCCGCGCCTCCGGCCGGACCACGATCGCGCTCGACACCGGGGGTTGCTCTCCGTGGCGATCACGGCCGTCGACAGCCTCAGGCTCGACGATCGACGGGCTCGGCTGCCCACGCAGCTCCCCATGCACACCGCGCTGACCTGAGACGACCGAGAGCTGAACGTTGGTGAGCGAGGTGCACGGGCGCGGCAGGCGCGTGCTCGCGGCACATCGCGCTTGACCTCGCCTGGGGCGCATCTCATCTGATGGACACCGGGGTACCGCCGGATCGGCGCCGCGCGGTTATCCCATCAGACAAGGACGCCCGCGTCCACGACCATGGGAGACAGCACCGTGAAGCTCACCAAGATGCGCACCATCGCCGCCACCGGCATCGCCGCCCTCGCGATCGGCGGGATCGGCGTCGCAGCCCACGCGGCCACCAGCGCACCGGCACCGGCCCCGGCGACGACCGTGGTCGACGCCCCGAGCACGCCGGCCCCGCAGTCGACGGACACGGTCGATGGCGACAACAACGGCGACAACCAGGACGCCGACGACGCGACGCAGGGCGACACCCAGGACGCAAACACCGACGACGCCGCGCAGGGTGATGTGCAGGACGGCAACACCGACGGGGGCGACGTCAGCGAGGGCGACAACAACGGCGAGAACGACAACGTCGACGACGGCGACAACCAGAACGCCGACGACGACGGCGCGGCTGCCGACGACAACGAGGGCGACACGGGCAGCACCGCCGGCACCGCCGGCACCGCCGGCACCGCCGGCACCGCCGGCGACACCCAGGACAACGCCGGTGACGGCGCGACCGGCGACGATTCCCACGGCTGAGACCATGCTCGTCGGTAGGGCGGGCAGTCCTGCCCGCCCCACCATCCTGTCCCAGAGGAATCAGTCGGTGACCGAAGAGCTCGAGTTGGCGGTGGCCGCTGCCGCGGCCGGCGACCGCGACGCGATGCGCACGCTCTATGAGGCGCTCGCTTCCCGGGTCGCCGGCTACCTGGAGTTCCGGGGCGCAGAAGATCCCGCCGGCATGACGAACGATGTGTTCGTCCGGGTCCTGGCCCGGATGGCCGAGGTCACCGGGGGCTGGCCGGGCTTTCGGGCCTACGTGTTCACCGTCGCCCACGGCAAGCTCGTCGACGAGCTTCGGAGTCGGCACCGCAGACCGGTCCACCTCGAGTACGAGGCGGACTCCGACCCGCGGACGCATGCCTCCGCCGAGGACCAGGCCCTCGATCGTGCCGGCGGCAGCGACGCGCTCGCCGTGCTCGACCTGCTGCCGGAGGACCAGCGCGCTGTGGTGACGCTGCGCGTGCTGGGCGAGCTGACCGTCAAGGAGACGGCGGTGGCGATCGGACGCAGCGAGGTCGCCGTCAAGAAGCTCCAGAGCAAGGCGCTGGGCAGTCTCCGCATGTTGCTGAGCACCGAGCCATCCGGCCCCGGTAGCGCGGCCGCGTCGGAGGGACTCCGATGACCGAGCACGACAACCACCACGAGGACGCACCCATGATCAGCGACACCGCACTGGGTGACCCGGCCCTGCGCGATCTCTTCGCCGAGCTGAGCGCCCTCGCCGACCGTCCGACGCCGCCGATCGGTGAGGAGCTCGCCGCCCTCCTTGCCGGCGCAACTCCGCTGACCGTCGCGCCTGGTCGTCGAAACCGGGCAGCCAAGTCGGCCGTCATCGGCCTGGTCACGGCGGGAATCCTCGCCGGCGGAGTCACCGCGGCCGCCGCAGCCAACGAGCTGCCTGCCCCGGCCCAGCGTGTCGTCTCCCGGGTGATCACCACCCTCACCCCGCTGGAGATCCCGAACCCGGACGAGCAGGGGCCGGTCGAGCACCAGACCGACTCCAACCTCGAGAACGGCGATGATCCCGGACAGGGTGACCAACCGGGCCGCAGCGACCCCGTGCAGAACGGCCCTGCTGGGGGCGCCGACAGCGGCAGCCAGGACCAGGAGGGCGGCCAGACCGACCCCTCCGACGACCCGGCAGGCGGGGCGCGGACCGTCCAGCAGGGCACGTCGAGCGACGGTACGAGCGAGCAGCGCACGAGGGGGTCGTCTGGCGAGTCCGGCAGCGGAGACCCGACGGGTGACGACTCTCCCGACTCCGGCACCGGAGGCGGCAAGCAGGGCGGTGACGACTCAGGGCAGTAGCCGCCGCGGTCTGCACGTGCACGAGGCTTCGGCCACCCCCTGTGACGTGCACCCGGCGGACCACCGGGCGACGCCGGTACGGTGCGGTCCGACATTTGAGATGCCTTGACAGCATGTGGACCGGCCCGCACACTCGTCGCATGTCCATCGACCGCACCGTGCCCGTGGCGTCCCGCCACGCGGGATCCGTCGACGTGCCGTCGACGCGCCGGTGTCTCTGTCGAATGTGTCGCTGACGACCCTGTCGTACCGGTCCCCGCAGCTCTGAGGAGCTCCCCGCAGGCGTCCCGCCTGGTCCGTGGGCAGGGATCAGTCCCGCCGCACCGCGGCGCAGCCCGTCACCGCCCGCCCGGGGTCTTCCCCGCCGGCGCGGTGCGGACCACACAGTGACATCGCATGACGATCGATGGAGAAGACCCGTGCCGAACCGTACCCGTATCGACCTGCTGCCGATCCAGGAGGCCGTGGCGACGGCGTCCCCGGGCGCCTGGCGCGACGGGCTCGTAGCAGCCCGCGACGCCGACACCGTCACCGTGGCCCTGCTGGACGGTCACGAGGCCGTGCTGGGGACCCGGGCGGCGCCCGCCGTCGGCGAGCCCGTCGCGGTGCACCTGGTCGCCGAAATCGTCGCGCTGGGCGGCGCGTGGTACGCCGCCCGCCCCGTCGTCCGCTAGGCCGTCTGCATCGAGGCCATCGCGGCCTTGCACGCGGCGACCATGGCCGTGCACGCCGACGCGCAGATGCGGCAGTGCTCGGACATCTCGGCGTGCATCGAGCACTCGGCCGCGCACGCCTCGCCCATCGTCATGCACGCGGTCATCATCGAGGTCATGACGCCCATGTCGTAGCCGGTCGGGCGCATCATCATCCGCATCATCGCCGTGGCGACGTCCGCGGTGTTCATACACATCGACGCGCAGCGGCCCATGCCCTCGCCGCCGTCGGCGTCCGCGCACATCGTGGCCGCCATCGACGCCGCCGAGCACGCCTCGATGCAGTCCTGCATCATCGGCATCTGCATGCCCGTCGTGCCCATCGGCATCGACTTCATCATGTCCGCCATCATGCTCATGGTTGCTCTCCCACTGTCGTCGCGACTCGGTGATCCTGCTCTTGCGACGGTACGCCGGGCGTTCGCCGCGGCGCCACGGCTCAGGCGTCCGGGCTCGTGCTCGTCGGCGGATCGATCAGCGCCTGGACGGCCGGGCCGTAGAGCGCGACGATCCGCTCGCGCGACGCCGCCAGGAGGCTCTCGTCCTCGGCGACGTCCCACGACTGCAGGAGACCGCCCAGCTGCGAGGCGATGAGGTGCGCGCGGAGCTCGGCGTGCGGGCCCTCGAGCCGGTCGACCAGCCGCTCGACGAACAGGGTCCGGGTCACGTGGCGCAGCCGCGAGCGGACGCTGCTGGAGTCGGACGCCCGGATGAGGGCCGTAAGGTCGCGGCGCACCGAGATCTGGTCGGGGGCGAGCGCGAACTCGACGAGCCGCTCCCCGAGCGACCCGGTCGGGCCGCCGAGGTCGGGCAGCGGCCGCTCGGCCAGGCTCATGACCCGCAGGAAGAGCTCCTCCTTCGAGCCGAACCAGCGGATCACCAGGGCGGGGTCGACGCCGGCGGCGGTGGCGAGCGCGCGCACGGACGTGCCGGCGTAGCCCTGCTGCTCGAACATCGTGCGGGCGTGGCGCTCGACGGCCTCGCGCCCGGTCTCGGTCGTGGTCACGCGACGATCATCCCGCATCCTGGTCAACACTGTTGACAATCTGACTGTCAACGGCGTTGACTAAGTGAGTCCTGCTCGTCCCGCCGGTGCTGCCGGGTCAGCCGTCCGACCGCCACCGAGGAAATCCCGAGGGAACAGCATGACCACCGACACCATCAGCGCGCCCGCCGACCCGCGCGCCGCCACCGGCCGCTTCGGCCTCTGGATCGTCTTCGTCGGGTTCGGGGCGCTCGTCGTCTCGCTCGCCCAGTCCCTGCTGATCCCGGTCCTGCCGACGCTCCCGGGCCTGCTCGACTCCTCGTCCGACCAGGTGGCCTGGCTCCTGACCGCGACGCTGCTGGCGTCCGCGGTCTCGATCCCGCTGCTGGGCAGGCTCGGCGACATGTTCGGCACCCGCCGGATGCTGCTCGTCGCGCTCGGCGCGATGGTGGTCGGCTCGCTGGTGTGCGCGCTGTCCGACAGCCTCGGGGTCCTGATCGTCGGCCGGGCGGTCCAGGGTGTCGCGGCCGGCGCGATCCCGCTGGGCATCAGCCTGCTCGCCGGCGTGCTGCCGCGGGGGCGGTCCGGCGGGGCGATCGCCGCGGTCAGCGCGATGCTCGGCGTGGGCGGAGCGCTCGGCCTGCCGCTGGCCGGCTTCGTCGCCGAGCACGCGGACTTCCACGTGCTCTTCTGGGTGACGGCCGTCGGGGCGCTCGTCGCGTTCGCGGGCGTCCGGCTGTTCGTCCCGGAGAAGGCCGGCCGCAGCGGCGGTCGCGTCGACGTGCTCGGCGCGGTCCTGCTGGCCGGCGCCCTGGTGTCGCTGCTCCTGCCCCTGGCGGAGTCCTCCAAGTGGGGCTGGGGCTCGGCGCGCGTGATCGGCCTGCTCGTCGCCTCCGCCCTGTTCTTCGCCGCGCTCGGCTGGTGGCAGCACCGCACGTCGGACCCGCTCATCGACCTGACCGCGCTGCGCCGCCGCCCGATCGTGCTCACCAACATCGCCTCGCTGCTGTTCGGGTTCGCGCTCTTCGCGTCGCTCATCGGCACCGCGTCCTACGTCCAGGCGCCCGAGTCCACCGGCTACGGCTTCGGCAGCACGATGCTCGTGTCCGGCCTGGTGATGCTGCCCAGCGGCCTGGCCATGCTGGCGCTCGCCCCCGTGTCCGCCCGCCTGATCGTCCGCCGCGGCGCGCCGTTCACGCTCGCGGTCGGCGCCGTCGTCGTCGCGCTCGGCTGGGTCATGCGCATCCTGCTCACGGGCTCGCTGCTCGAGGTCGTCGTCGGCACCACGGTCGTGGGCCTGGGCACCGCCATCGGGTACGCGGCGATGCCGTCGCTGATCAACGCCCACACGCCCGCCGGCGAGATCGCGGCGGCCAACGGCCTGAACACCCTGATCCGGTCGGTCGGCAGCTCGCTCGCCAGCGCGCTCGGCGGCGCGATCCTGGCCTCGAGCGTCGTGGCGGTCGGCGCGTTCGCCGTCCCGTCGCTGAGTGCGTACCGCGAGCTCTTCGCGATGTGCGCCGGCGCGGCGCTGCTCGCCGCCGTCGTCGCGGTCGTCCTGCAGCGTCAGCGGGTCGTGGCCGACGTCGCCCCGGCCTCGTAGGGTCGGTTCCGGACGGAGGGCGTCCGGAACGGAGGGGTCATGGCCGGCGACCGCAACCCGACCGCGCGCGCACTCACCACTCTGGAGCTCATCCAGGCGAGCCCGGGGATCACTGCGGAGCGGCTCGCGGACACCCTCGGCGTCTCGGAGCGGGCCGCGCGGCGCTACGTCGGGAACCTGCGCGACGCCGACATCCCGATCGTGTCGGTGCGCGGGCCCTACGGCGGGTACCGGGTCGGGCGAGGGCTGCGGCCGCCGCCGCTCATGCTCACGGCGGCCGAGGCGCTGGCGCTGGTCATGGCCGTGCTCGACGGCCACCACGACCTCGACGACGCCACGCAGCCCGTCGCCACCGCCATCGGCAAGGTGGTCCGGTCGCTGCCCGAGTCGGTCGCAGCGCCGGTCCGGGCCGTGCGGGACGTCGCCGCGCCGGCCCCGGACCGGGCGGCGGCGCGGCCCGACCCCGTCACCGCGACGGCGCTGGTGCAGGCCTGCGCGGCCCACCGGCGCGTCCGGGTGGCCTACCGGTCGGAGAGCGGGAACGCCTGGGACACCGAGGTGGAGCCGTGGGCGGTCGTCGTGCGGCACGGCCGCTGGTACCTGCTGTGCCACTCGGTCGCCTCCGACGCCCGCCGCGCCTACCGCGTGGACCGGGTGGAGCGGGTCGACGTGCTCGCCGAGACGTTCACCCCGCCCGTCGACCTGGACCCCGTCGCGGAGCTCGAGGCGCACCTGGCCACGGGGTGGGAGTTCGCCGTCGACGTCGTCCTGCAGGCCCCGGCGCACCGCGCGCAGCACTGGCTCCCACCCGGCCTGGGCCGGCTCGAGGCCCTGGACGGCTCGTCGTGCCGCCTGGTGGGCACGACGAGCAACCCGTACTGGTACGCGGAGCGGCTCGCGCCGGTGCCCGTGGACTACCGGGTGGTGGGCGGACCCGAGCTGCGGGCGACCGTCCGTGCGCTCGGCAGCCGGATGCTCGCGGCGACGCAGGAGCCGGCCGTCACCACTGCCTGATCCACGTGAGCGGTGCCCCGGACACGGGCCGCCAGTCGAGCGGCGGGTCCTCGCCGACGCGCCCGTCCACCACCTCGCGCAGCAGGTCGGCGTGGCCCGTGTGCCGCCCGTACTCCTCGATGAGGTCGAAGAGCAGCCGGCGCAGCGACACGTGGTGGCCGTCTCCGTCGCCGTCGTTGCCGGGCTGGTCCAGCCCGCCGGCCTCCAGCGCCTCCGCCAGCCGCTCGCGCGACCGGGCGACCGCGCCGTCCCAGGCCGCGTAGAGCTGCTCGGGGGTGTCGTCCACCGCGGACAGGAGCTCGGTGTCGTTCTCGCGCCACGTCTCGGGCTGCCACATCTCGCCGGGGTGCTGGCCGGCCAGCTTCCAGCGGAACGTGGTGTCCTCCACGGCGGCGAGGTGCTTGAGCAGGCCGCCGAGCGTGAGGGCGGAGACGCCGACGTGCTGCGCCAGGCCGGCGCTGTCGAGCCCGTCGGCCTTCCACCGGAACGTCGTGCGGAGCCGGTCGAGCGAGGCCACGAGGTGGTCGAGCTCGGTGCTGGCGAGGGGCGGTTCCCAGGGTGCGATCTTCGTCATGCGGCGACCGTACGGCCGGTTCCGGACGATCTGCGTCCGGATCGTCAGGACGTACCCGCCGGGTTGTCGTCGCCCGTCAGGTACGTGCCGTGGCCCTCGACCACCAACCCGTCGGCGAGCACCAGCACCTCGTCGACCAGGTTGCCGCGCTGGTTGCGGTAGCTGATCACCAGCACGCCGACGCCGACGAACACGCGCTCGACCGTGAAGCGCAGGTCGGGGATCCGTCGCAGGCCCTCGGCCCAGTACGCGCGCAGGGCCTGCTTGCCGCGCAGGACGCCGCCGGACTCGGGGAACAGCCGCGCGGCGACGGGCGACGTGAAGACGACGTCGTCGTGGAAGTGGGACAGGACGGCGTCGAGGTCGTGGGCGTTCCAGGCGGCGGCCCAGGCCGCGGCGAACGCGGCGGGGTCGTCGACGGGGGCGAGGTGGTCCATGGCACCGACCGTACGGTCCCCCGCGCGCCCGTCGTGCAGGTTCGCCCGGACCCGGGGTGCGGGGACCGGTGGGAGCGCCTAGCGTCGGGCGACGTGCTGGGACATGTCGAGGAGTCGCGACCGGAGCCGTCGGACGGCGGCCCGGCCACGGTGCTCGACGACCGGTACCGGCTCGACCGCGTCCTCGGCCGGGGCGGCATGGCGACCGTGCACCAGGCGCACGACCTGCTGCTCGACCGCGACGTCGCCGTCAAGGTGTTCCCGCCCGTGCACGAGGACGCCGACGACCTGCTGCGCAACCGCGCCGAGATCCGGGTGCTGGCCACCCTGAGCCACCCTGGCCTGGTCACGCTGCACGATGCCGGGACCGTGTACGGCGCGGACGACTCCCACCAGGTGTACCTGGTCATGGAGCTGGTCGCGGGCCCGACGCTCGCCGAGCGCCTGCGCCGCGGAGCCCTGGGGCCCGAGCAGACGGCGATGGTCGGCCGCGACGTCGCCGAGGCGCTCGCGGTGGTCCACGCGCAGGAGATCGTGCACCGCGACATCAAGCCCGCGAACGTGCTGCTCACGGCGCCGGACGCGCTCGACGACGACGCCCGGTCCCGCCGCCCGGCGGTCAAGCTCGCCGACTTCGGCATCGCCCGGCTGGCGGGCGCGACGCGGTTGACGATGACGGGGATGACCCTGGGCACCGTGAGCTACCTGAGCCCGGAGCAGGCGACCGGCAGCGCGCTCGGTCCGGCCAGCGACGTCTACGCCCTGGGCTTGGTCCTGCTGGAGTGCGCGACGGGCAGGCCCGCCTTCACCGGCACCGCGGCCGAGGTGGCCACCGCCCGGCTGACCTCCCCGCCGCACGTACCCGACGAGCTGGGACCGGAGCTGTCGGACATGCTCGTGCGGATGACGCGCCTGGCACCCGAGGACCGACCCACCGCGGACGAGGTCGCGGCCGGTCTGTCCGCGCTCGCGGGCACCCCGTCGGACGCCACCCTGGTCCTGCCCGTCGGCGAGCTGCCGCCCACGCGCGTGGCGCCGGCCGTGCGGGCCGAGCCGGTCGCGGCGCGTGCCGGCTGGCGGGCCCGCGTCCGCTCCGCGCGCTGGGCCGTTGCCGCGGCGGCCGTCGTGCTGCTGGCGGGCGGCGCCGTGCTCGTCGGGCAGCTCGCGTCGGGCGGCCCCGACCCGACGGCCCCGCCGTCCTACCCGGCCGTGCCGGGCACGATCGGGGAGTCGCTCACCGAGCTGCAGGGGAGCGTGGAGCCGTGAGGCGGGCGGCCGGTCTGGCCCTGGCCGCGGTGCTGGTGCTCGCCGGGTGCGGCGGCAGCACCGACCTCGCGCCCGACCGCGCGCACACGCTCCAGCAGACGGTGCTCGCGGTCACCCAGGCCGCGGCCGAGAGCCGCTGGGACGACGCGCTCGCGCAGCTCGACGAGGCGCGCACCGAGCTCGACGCCGGTGTCGACGCCGGCGAGGTGTCGACGGCGCGCTACCGCGAGGTCGACGCCGCGCTCGACCGCGTCACGGCGGAGATCACCGCCGAGAAGGAGCGGGTCGCCGCCGCCCAGGCCGCGGAGCAGGCGGCCGCCACGCCGACCGCGACGACGCCGGCGCCCGCGCCCGAGCCTCCGGCGAAGGGCAAGGACAAGGACAAGGACAAGAACAAGAACGGCAAGTAGCTACAGGCCGCTGACACCGAGCAGCTGCCCGATCGCGTACGTCACCGCCATCGCCGCGGCGCCGCCGAGCACCAGCCGCAGCACGGCGCGCCCGGGCGGGGCGCCGCCCAGCCACGCGCTGATGCGTCCGGTGAGCACGAGCGCGACGAGCACCGCGACGAACGTCACCGGCACGCGCACGCCCGCCGGCGCGAGCGCGACGGCGAGGACGGGCAGCACCGCCCCGGCCGTGAACGAGACGCCCGACGAGATGGCGGCGTGCGTCGGGTTGGTCAGCGCGTCCGGGTCCAGCCCGAGCTCGGCGTCCAGGTGCGCAGCCACGGCGTCGTGGGCGGTGAGCTCGGCCGCGATCGTGCGGGCGGTGTCCGCCGAGATGCCCTTCGCCTCGTAGATCGCCGCGAGCTCGGCCAGCTCGCCCTCGGGGTCGTCGCGCAGCTCGGCGCGCTCGGTCGCGATGAGCGCCCGCTCGGCGTCGCGCTGGCTGCTCACCGAGACGTACTCGCCGAGCGCCATCGACACGGCGCCCGCCACCAGGCCGGCGATGCCGGCCGTGAGGATCGGCCCGATCGCCGAGGTGGCGCCCGCGACGCCCAGCACCAGGCCGGCGGTCGAGATGATGCCGTCGTTGGCGCCCAGCACGCCCGCGCGCAGCCAGTTCAGCCTCGCGGCGTCGCGGCCCTGACCGCCGTCGACCACCAGCTCACCCACGGGTCGTCGACCACCAGCGCGCGGCCGCCGCCGACTCGCCGAGCCCGACGGCGAAGAACGCCCACTGCACCGGGGAGCCCCACCCGATGAGCGGCAGCTGCGCGAGCACCCAGCCGGTCAGCAGCAGGCCGGCGCCGAGGCTCGCGAGCGCGGCGCGCGGGTGGCGCCGCAGCCCCAGGACCAGCGCGGTCGCCTGCGGGAGGCCGACGCAGATTCCCAGGGCCAGCGCCGGGACCGCCGGTCCGTCGACGAACGTCAGCTGGTCGACGAGCGGGCCGAACTGGCCGGACAGGAACCCCTGGACGCCCGCGACCGCGCCCACGACCGTGACGCCCTCGAGGGCGAGCGCCCACCGGCGGCCGGCGGGGGCCACGCGCACGGCGCCGGGCGCCGCGGCGGGGGCCGGCACCCGGCTCATCGCACCAGGTGGATCTCGTGCGACTCGAGGTCGTCGAGGTCGTCCGACGACGCCTGCAGCAGACGGTCCGCGAGGTTGCGCAGGGCGCGGGCCGCGGCCACCTCGGTGCCCACCTCCGGCACGTCGAGGTCGTACGCGGTGAAGCGTGCGCGGCCGTAGCCGTCGAGGGTCGCCCCCGTCGTCGTCGTGAGGACCGCGTGCGCGCGTGTGGTCGGGTCGTCGGGGGAGTCGACGAGGTAGATCGCCACGTTCCAGGTCTCGGTCACGGCCGGCCTCCTTCGCCCGTCGTCGCTGCGACCCGCGGAGCCGTCGGGACCGCCTCGGCAGCTACTGCGAGCGTGCGCCCCACCCCGAGCGAGCACCAGGGCACAAGGTCCCGCGATCAGGGGCCGGCTCCGGGCGATCACCGATGCGCCCGCCCGAGCCCCCGGTGCATCCTGGGGGAGCCCGGTCACCGAGGCCGGCGCGAGAGGAGCACGACCATGGGCAGCATCCACGACAGCATGGCTCGCGAGGGCCTGGTCCGGCCGATCGACGGCCGTGTGCTGGGCGGCGTCTGCGCCGGGCTGGGCCGACGGTTCGGCATCGACCCGTGGCCGGCGCGCCTCCTGTTCGTGCTGGTCCTGCTGGTGCTGCCCGGCAGCCAGCTGATCATCTACCCCGTGCTGTGGATCCTGATGCCCGGCGAGCGCTGGGTCCCGGCGCCCACGGCGCCGGTCTCCGACGCGGGTCAGTAGGTGGGCGACAGGTGCCGCGGGCGGCGCTGGGACGGCACCAGCGAGCTCGGGGTGGCGGGGACGACCCGCTCGAGCTCGTCGACCAGCGCCCGCCAGCAGCGTTCCACCTGCCGCAGCTGCACCGCCACGGTCTCGGGCGCCACGTGCCCGACCCGGCCCGCACCGCCCGCCTGGTCGAGCGCGTCGAGGGCGCGCTCGACCACCTGCCGGGCCGCGCGGTAGGGGGTGCCGTCCCGCGACGCGGGCGGCGTGAGCACGTCGAGCGCCGCGGCACCGTCGTCGAACAACGAGCGCACCAGCGCGACGGCGTGCGGACGGTCGTTCATGGGCATGCGGGGGGCGGCGTCCGCCACCGCGTGCACCAGCGTCGACTGGGCCAGCCGCTCGACGGTCGAGCGCAGCGCGTCGGGGTCCAGCTGGATGGCGAGCAGGAGCACCACGGTGCGGCCGAGCAGAGTCTCGGAGCGCAGCCGTTCGACGCGCCGCCGCTCCGCCACCTCGCGCGCCTCGTTCTCGGCGCGCAGCTCCTGGGCGTGCGCCTCGCGCTCACGCCGCTCGGCCTCCTGCCGCGCCGCGGTCGCGCGCCGGGCCACCAGCTCGGTCGCCGCGCGCACGTGCTGCTCGCTCTCGGTCTCCCCGCGGCGCACCAGCTCGACCGCGCACTGGTTCATGGGGGCGGCGTACCCGGTCCCGGTGTAGCCGAAGAGCGCGATCCGGTGCTCCTCCGCCCACAGCACCGCGGTCTTGGTGTACCCGGAGCGGGAGTAGAACACGGCGACCGACGCCCCCGCGGCGGACCGCAGGTCCTCGAGGTCGTCGCGCTCGACGGGGCTGCGCCGGTGCTCGACGCGGCCGGCGAAGTCGCTGCCCAGCAGGTCGAGCTCGGTCGCGGTGCCGCTCGGCGTGACCCGGACGTCCGTGCGCGCGAGGACGGTGCGGGCGTGCCTCTCGGCGAACCGCTCCGCATCCCGCCACTGCGGGTCCTTGCCCGCTGCGCTCACGTCCATCCTCCTGGGCCGCCGGCCGTTCCTGGACCGGATCTGCGCTCACCGGGACGAGAGCGGTCAGATGCCGATCCTGACCGTATTGACGGCCCGGACCGGGCGTCCTGGGCCATCTGGGTGACCGGGCCTGCGCATCTACGCGTGAGCCGACACCGCCGGACGAATCGACCGGGTGAATCCGCCGCACAGGGCCCCCGCGACCGGTTGTCCGGCGCCTCCCGTTCACCCGTCTGCGCGCCACCCGGTCCAGCGCTCCACGCGCGCCCGGATGACCGGCCCCGGGGGCGGCACCTGCCGGTACGGCGGGTAGCGCTCCTGCAGCGCCGCGAGCTCGGCCGCCGAGGGCGGCCCGTCGACCACCTCGGCCGTGGCGTCGGCGCGGACCCACCACAGCCGCGACCAGTCCGTGGCCCAGTGGTCGACGAGGAACGCGACCGACGGGTTCTCCCGGATGTTGCGCAGGCGGCGCAGGTCGGTGGAGCGCTTGGGCTTGTGGTCGACGCTCACCACGACGACGTCGCCGAGCACCGCGAACGTCACCGGCACCAGGTGCGGGCGACCGTCGGCGCCGGTGGTGGCGAGCACCGCGCGCTCGGCGTCGACGAACCGGCGCCTGCACTCCTCTGCCCTCACGGGCACCAGTCTGGGAGGCTGACCGCATGACGGCACGGTGGCCGGCCTTCGCCCCGGCGCTCGAGCGCGCGGTGCACCACGCACGCGAGTGGTTGCTGTCCCTGCCCGAACGGCCCGTGCGCCCGAGCGCCGACGCCGACGCGCTCGCCGCGGTGCTCGGCGGCCCGCTGCCGGAGGGACCGACCGCCCCGGAGGTCGTCGTCGACGAGCTGGCGGCGGGCATCGAGCCCGGGCTGATGGGGATGCCGTCGGGCCGGTTCTTCGGGTGGGTCATCGGCGGCACGCACCCGGCGGCGCTCGCCGCGGACTGGCTCACCAGCGCGTGGGACCAGAACACCGCGCTGCGGGTCTCGACCCCGGGGACCGTGGCCGTGGAGGAGGCCGCCGCCGCGTGGGCCCTCGACCTGCTCGGGCTGCCGGCCGGCGCCGACGTCGGCTTCGTCACCAGCGCGACCATGGCGAACTTCACCGGCCTCGCCGCGGCTCGCCAGCAGGTGCTCACGGACGTGGGCTGGGACCTCGACCGGGACGGGCTCGCCGGTGCGCCGCGCGTCCGCGTGCTCGTGGGGGCCGAGCGGCACGAGACCGTCGACGTCGCCCTGCGGTACCTGGGGCTGGGCGCGCCGACGGTGGTGCCGGCCGACCGGCAGGGGCGGCTGGTCGTCGGCGACCTGGAGCGTGCCCTGGGCGACGGCCCGACGATCGTGTGCCTGCAGGCGGGCAACCTGCACTCGGGCGCGTCCGACCCGATGGCGGACGCCATCGACGCGGCGCACGCCCACGGGGCCTGGGTGCACGTCGACGGGGCGTTCGGGCTCTGGGCGGCGGCCTCGCCGCGGCTGCGCGGGCTGCTGGCCGGCTACGAGCGGGCCGACTCGTGGGGCACCGACGCGCACAAGACGCTCAACGTGCCGTACGACTGCGGGCTCGCGATCGTCGCGCGCCCCGAGCCGCTGCGGCGGGCCTTCGGCATGCACGCCGACTACTTCGCGACCTTCCAGGGGTCGGGCGACCCGATGGAGAAGGTGCCCGAGCTCTCGCGGCGGGCCCGCGGGGTGCCCGTGTGGGCCGTGCTGCGGTCGCTCGGGAGGTCCGGGGTGGCGGACCTGGTGGACACCCTGGTCGAGCGCGCCCACCAGATCGCCGACGGGATCGCGACGGTCGACGGCGCCGAGATCCTCAACGACGTCGTGTTCACGCAGGTCAGCGTCGCGTTCGGCAGCGACGAGCGGACCCGGGAGGTCACGGCGCGCGTGCTGGCGGACGGGGTCACGTGGATGTCGGGCTCGCGGTGGCAGGGCCGCGACGTGCTGCGGGTCTCGGTCAGCAACTGGTCGACCGACGACGAGGACGTGGCCCGGTCGGTCGACGCCGTCCGCCGGGCGGCGTCGACCTGACCCAGGCTCAGCGCGGCTGGTGCAGGTCGGGGTCGGGGTCGACGGGCCGGGCCGCCGGGGGAGCGGACGCGCTCGGGGCGACGCCGGCGGGAGCCAGCGGGCCGACCGGCACGGCGCGGTCGCCGCGGCGACGCCGGTTCCAGCGGACCAGGGCGACCACCAGAGCGGCCACCGCGCCGCCGAACGCGAGCCAGGGCAGCAGCACGCCGACCACGATCGCCAGGCCCGCGGCGAGGTCGACGAGCGCGTTCCACCCGGTGGCCAGACCCTCGAGGAACGACTGCGGGCCGGTGGGCTCGACGACGGGCTCCACGGGCGCCAGGTCGGGACCGTAGAGCGCGACGTGGATGGTCGACAGGGCCACCTTCTCGGCCAGCCGGGCGCGCTCGGACTGCAGCTGCTCGAGGTTGCCCTGGCGCTCCGTGAGGGCGTTCTCGGCGGCGATGAGCTCCTCGTTCGACGTGGCCCGCGAGAGCAGGTCCTCCATGCGGGCGACCGACAGCTGGAGGGCGTGGATGCGCGCGTCGAGGTCCTGCGCCGCACCCGTGACGTCCTCGCTCTTGAGGTCGATCTGGTCGATGGTGCCCAGCGCGCGCAGCCCGTCGACCGCGGCGCTGACCTGGTCGGCCGGCAGCCGGAGCGTCAGCTCGGCGGTGCCGACGTCGTCCTTGGTCGCCGCGTGCTCGGAGCGGTCGTCCACCCGGCCGCCCGCGTCCTCCGTGAGCGCGACGACCGCGTCCGCGGCTGCTCGCGGGTCCTTCACCGTCATGCGGACGTCGCCGGTCTGGATCACCTGGCGGTCGGCGTCGGGCGAGCTCGCCGCGGGCTCGACGGCCGCACCGTCGGCGGTGCCGCCGCCCTGGTCGGCGCCGACGGCCCCCGCCGCGGACCCGTTGTCGGCGCTGCTGGTCCCGCTGTCGGCGCCACCGCCGGAGCAGGCGGTCAGCACCGCGCTCAGTGCGAGGACGCCCGCCACCGCCAGGCGGGTGGCGCGGGCACGGACCTTCGGGGTGGGGCGGCTCGTCGTCGGGTTCATGGGCGTGACCGTAGGGCCGCCGCCGCCGCGGTGGGCCGCCTGTGACTCAACTGTGACGGGGGTACCACCCGCGGGGCCGAATCGTGACCCGGCCGTCACCGCTCCGCGTCGTCCCTGCTCAGAGCGTGTATGCCGTCGCGGTCCACAGGTGCACGGCCGCGAACGCCCGCAGCGGCCGCCAGGGCTCCGCCAGCCGGGCGACCTCCCCGGCCGCTCCCACCCCGAGCGCGCGGCGCAGCACCAGGTCGCCGGCCGGGAGGGCGTCCCGGTCGCCGAGCACGCGCAGCGCCAGGTAGTCGGCCGTCCACGGACCGATGCCGGGCAGGGCCAGCAGGCGCTCGCGGGCGTCCGTCGAACCGGGGGTCAGGGTCAGGCCGTCGGCGCACGCCTGCGCCAGCGCGTGCAGCGTCCGGGCTCGGGAGTGCGTGATCCGCACGGTCGCCTGCAGGTCCTCCGGGTGGACCGCCGCGAGCGCGGCCGGGGACGGGTAGACGGTCAGCCCGTCCGGCCCCGTCGAGCCGTAGGCCGCGGCGAGCCGCCCGCCGAACGTCCGGGCGGCCGCGAGCGACACCTGCTGGCCGAGCACGGTGGTGACCGCCGCCTCGAACCCGTCGGGGTGCCCGAGGACGCGCAGGCTCGGGCGCGCCCGGACGAGCGGCCCGAGCACGGGGTCGCCGGCGAACGCCTCGCGGACCGCGCCCAGGTCGTCGGCGAGCCCGAACCAGGCGTCGGCGAGGGCGTCGAGACCCGGGTCATCGCCCCCGGAGGCGGTGAGCTCGACGCGGTCGGGGGAGAGGGTGGCCGCGACGACCCCGCGCCCGACGACGCGTCGGACCGTGTTCCCCTCGACCACCTCGACGCCGGGGACGGCGTGGGCGACGAGGGACGCGAGCGCGGGCGCGGGGTCGAACGGGCGCCGCACGACGAGGGTGGTGGCGATGGTGTCCTCCGGTCGAATCCATCCGACCGTACCGGGTGGGGCCGACCGGTTCCCTTTACCAACACAAGATGGACACATGGAAGGGATGCGGTCTTTCCGTGACAGTGCTAGAACTGACTCAGCTGATCGCGCCGGGTGACCGGAGCGACCAGCCGGTCGCAAGTAGGGCCGCGTTGCCGAGGGTCACGGCGAGAGCCGGGCCGCCCGTGAGGGTTCAGGGAGTGCGCCAAGCCTCGTGCCGGCGAGACGCCTCTCCGTGGCGCCCCGTCTCCGAGAAACGGGGACGGGGCGCACCTACGTACGCTGGCCCCGTGCTCCTTCTCCCGATCCGGGCCGCAGCCGACCCCACCGTGGCCGACGAGGTGCAGGGATTCGTCGTCCCGACGCTCTCGATCCTCGGCGCCGTCGTCGTCGCCTACCTCGTGGCCACCCTCCTCGCCGTGCTGGTCCGGCGGGTCGCGCGCCGGTCCGCGGTCGCCGCCGACCTGACGCGCCGCTCGCGGACGCCGATGCGGGCGGTCCTGCTGGTGGTCGCGGTGTGGATCGCGCTCCGCCTGAGCACGGACCCGTCCGACTGGACGCGGACGGCCGAGCACGTGCTGCTCATCGCGTTCATCGTCGCGCTGGCGTGGCTCGTCGGCAGCCTCGCGTTCGTGCTCGAGGACGCCGCGCTGCAGCGGTACCGCATCGACGTGGCCGACAACCGGCACGCGCGCCGCGTCCGCACCCAGGTACAGGTGCTCCGCCGCCTCACGGTGGCGGTCCTGGTGGTCTGCGCGATCGCCGCCATCCTGCTCACGTTCCCCTCGGCGCGCGCTCTCGGCGCCAGCCTGCTGGCGTCGGCGGGCGTGATCTCGATCGTCGCGGGCCTGGCGGCGCAGAGCTCGCTGGCCAACGTCTTCGCGGGGATGCAGCTGGCGTTCACGGACGCGATCCGGGTGGACGACGTGGTCGTCGTCAGCGAGCAGTGGGGGCGCATCGAGGAGATCACGCTCACCTACGTCGTCGTGCACGTCTGGGACGACCGCCGCCTGATCCTGCCGTCCACGTACTTCACGACGACGCCGTTCGAGAACTGGACCCGCCGCGCGGCCGACCTGTTGGGCACGGTCGAGCTCGACGTGGACTGGGAGGTGCCGGTGGAGCCCATGCGCGCCGAGCTGACGCGCCTGCTGCAGGACACCGACCTGTGGGACCGCCGGGTCGGGATCCTGCAGGTCACCGACGCGGTCGGGGGACTCGTGCGGGTGCGCGCGCTGGCCAGCGCGGTCGACGCGCCGACCCTGTTCGACCTCCGGTGCTACGTGCGGGAGGGGCTCGTGGGCTGGCTGCAGCGGGAGGCGCCGCAGGGCCTGCCCCGGACCCGTTGGGAGGGCGCCGCACCCGCACCTGCGCCGGCGGCCACGCCCCCGGCCGCGTCGGGCCGGCGCGCCCGGCCCGAGACGACGCCGACCCCGACGCTCCCCGTCCCCGGGGGCTGGTCCGCGGACGACACGCAGACCATCCGCACGGGTGGGCAGGACTCCCGGCTGTTCACCGGCAGCATCGAGGCCCTGGAGCGGTCCCGGAACTTCTCGGGGCCGGGCCAGGACGTCATCGACGAGCGCGAGCAGACCGCCGAGGAGCACGGCGAGGGTCGCCAGCCCTGAGCCCGATCCGACCCACCACGACGGCCGCGGTCGTCGAGCTGCTCGTCCGGCGGGTGAGCCTGCTCGGCGGTCGCGTGCGGGTGCTCGTGGACGGCGCGCCGGCGACGCGGCCCGGCGAGCTGGCCGACGCCCTCGTCGAGCCCCTGCGGGCGGCGGGGCGGCCGGTCGTGCGCGTGCGCGCCGACGACTTCCTGCGGCCCGCGTCCGTGCGGTTCGAGCACGGGCGGCAGGACCCCGACGCCTACCTGGAGGACAGGCTCGACCTGGGTGCGCTCGGCCGCGAGGTGCTCGACCCGTTCGTCGCCACCGGCCGGTACCTGCCCACCCTGTGGGACCCGGTCACCGACCGGGCCACCCGCGCGGGGTACGCCCTGGCTCCCGAGGGTGCGGTCCTGGTGCTCGACGGCAGCCTGCTGCTGGGCCGGTGGCTCGACCACGAGCTCGCCGTGCACCTGACGGTCCGGCCGGCCACCCTCGAGCGGCGGACGCCGGCGGAGGACCGGTGGGTGCTGCCGGCGTTCGCGCGGTACGAGGCCGAGATGCTGCCCGCGCAGGTGGCGGACGTCGTCGTGCACGCGGACGACCCGCGGCACCCCGCGCTGCTCATGCCCTGACGGCCGCCTCCATCCGGTCCGCCAGCCGCTGCATGGCGTCGACCAGCTCGGGCGGGCCGACGGCGCGCAGGGGAGCGCCGAACATCGCGAACGTGGCCGCGACGCCGTCCCACGACCAGGCGCTGAGCACCACGCGGCAACGGTCGTCGCCGAGCGGCTCGACCAGCGCGTCCCGGCCCGCCCAGCGGGCGATCTCGGCGGCCGGACGGTCCACCTCGGCCTCCCCGCGCGCGGGCCAGCGGCTGCCGATGCTGCTGAACCGGTCGGCGACGAACGCGGCGACGTCGGGTGCGGGCAGCGCGCGCGGCGCGAACCGCGGTCCCGAGCCGGTCTTCAGCGTCATGCGGTCGACCCGGTACGTGCGCCAGTCGGCGCGGTCCAGGTCGAAGCCGACGAGGTACCAGCGGCCACCCCACGTGACCAGGTGGTGGGCCTCGGCCCGGCGCGGGAGGCCGGTCCCGTTGCCGCCCTCGTAGTCGAACCGCAGGACCTCGTGCGCGCGCACGGCCGACCCCACGCCGAGCAGCACCTGCTGGTCGACCTCGGGGCGGTTGCCGCGCCGGGTCACGGCCGTGACCTGCAGGGCGTCGGCAGCGGACCGCAGCCGCGCCGGCATGACCTGGCGGAGCGTCGCGAGCGCCCGCACCGCGGCCTCGTCGACCCCCGAGACGCCCGTGGACGCGGTCTGCAGGGCGACGACGAGCGCGACGGCCTGCTCGTCGTCCAGCAGCAGCGGCGGCATGTGGGTGCCCGCGTCGAGCCGGTACCCGCCGTCGGGACCCTTCGACGCGTGCACGGGATAGCCCAGCTCGCGCAGCCGGTCGACGTCCCGGCGCACGGTGCGGGGGCTGACGCCGAGCCGGTCGGCCAGCACCCCGCCGGGCCAGTCGCGGCGCGCCTGCAGCAGCGAGAGCAGCGCGAGGAGGCGGGAGGACGGCGTCGACATGTCCCCAGGATCGCACCCGATGGCGGACAGGACCTGACCGCTTCTGCCGCCAGGGTGGGTGCTGTACCCACTCACGAGGGAGAGCACATGATCCAGGCACGAGGACTCACGAAGGACTTCGAGGTGACCCGCACGCAGACCGTGCACGCGGTGCGCGGCATCGACCTCGACATCGCACCGGGCGAGCTGGTCGCGGTGCTCGGGCCGAACGGCGCGGGCAAGACGACCACGATGCGCATGCTCACGACGCTCGTGCGCCCGACCTCGGGCACGGCGACCGTCGCGGGCGTCGACGTCGTGGCGGACCCGGCGACCGTGCGCCGGCACATCGGCTACGTCGGGCAGGGCAACGGCGCGGGGCACCAGCAGCGGGGCGCTGACGAGCTGACGATGCAGGGCCAGGTGTACGGGCTCGACCGCGCCGCGGCCCGGCGCCGGACGGGCGAGCTGCTCGAGGCGCTCGACCTGACCGCGCTGGCCAGGCGGAAGGTCGCCGACCTGTCGGGCGGCCAGCGCCGCCGGCTCGACGTCGCCCTGGGCCTGGTGCACGCGCCGCGTCTGCTGTTCCTCGACGAGCCGTCGACGGGCCTCGACCCGCAGAACCGCGCGAACCTCTGGGACCACATCCTGCGGCTGCGCGCCGAGCACGGCATGACCATCGTGCTCACCACCCACTACCTCGACGAGGCCGACACCATGGCCGAGCGGGTGGTCGTCGTCGACCACGGGCAGGTCATCGCCGACGACACCGCGGACGGGCTCAAGCGCACGCTCGCCGGTGACCGCGTGGTGCTCACGGCCGCCGTCGCGGGGACCGCGGCCCGGGTGGCGTCGATCGTCGAGGCGCTGCCCGGGGCCCGCGACGTGCGGGTCGACGGCGCCCGGGTCGAGGCGCGGGTGGCCGACGCCGCCGCGGCCGTCCCGGAGCTGGTGCTCGCGGCCTCGGCCGCCGGTGCGCCGCTGCTCGAGGCGCTGGCCGTCCGGCCGACGCTCGACGACGTGTTCCTGGCCCTGACCGGCCGCAGCCTGCGCGAGTCCGCCGACGCCACCGAGGAGGCAGCAGCATGACCACCACGACCACCACCCCCGTCGAGACCCCCGTGCTCGCTGCGACGCCGGTCCGCCGGCCGTGGCTCTCCGACGTGCGGCTCGTGATGACCCGCGAGCTGCGCCCCGTCGTCCGCGAGCCGTTCTCGGTCGTGTTCGGTCTGGTCCAGCCGCTGGTGTTCCTGGGGCTGTTCGGCCCGCTGCTGGTGGGGACCTCCGACGGGCTGAGCTCCGCCGAGGTGTGGCAGTGGTTCGTGCCGTCGGTGCTGGTGATGACCACGCTGTTCGGCACGTCGACCACGGGCGCCAACCTGCAGTTCGAGATGCAGACCGGGGCGCACGAGCGCCTGCTGGTGACGCCGTTGTCGCGGTCGGCGCAGCTGGTCGGCCGCTCGCTCAAGGAGATGGTCCCGCTGGCGGCCCAGGCCCTGATCGTCATCGTGGTCATGCTGCCGTTCGGCTTCCGCGCCGATCCCCTCGGGTCCGTGCTCGGCCTGGCGATGCTGGCCGTGCTCGGCGTCGGGCTCGGCTCGCTCAGCTACGCGCTGGCCATCGCCGTGCGCAAGCAGGAGTGGATGTTCTGGGCCGTGCAGCAGACCGTGCTGTTCCCGCTGCTGATCCTGTCGGGCATGCTCCTGCCCCTGGCGTCCGGGCCGCAGTGGATGAAGGTGGCCTCCGCGTTCGACCCCCTGCGGTGGGTGGTCGAGGCCGAGCGCGCCCTGTTCGCGGGCGACCTGACCAGCGGCGCCGTCGCGGCGGGCTGGCTGGCGGCGGTGCTCACGGCGGCGGTCGGGCTGGTGGTCGGGGTGCGGACCCTGCTGCGCAGCACCGACTGACCGCACCTCACACCGCCCGCCCGCCGCGCGTCTTCTTCCGGAGGCGCCCGGCGGGCGGGCGATGTCAGTGGGTGGGGGAATGATGACGACCATGACGGTTCAGGGGGAGCTCGCGGCGGACCTGGAGTACCTGGACGAGGTGCGCGTGGTGCACACGGTGGTGCCCTCGCCGCTCGGGCCCATCACGCTGGTCGCCCACGACGGGGCGCTCAGCGCGCTCCTGCTGCCGGACTCCAAGTACGAGGCGGTGCAGGGCCCGTTCGGGGAGCGCGCGGACGACGAGTTCGACCGGGTGCGCACGCAGCTCGACCAGTACTTCGCGGGCACGCGCACCGAGTTCGACCTGCCGCTGCACCTCGTCGGCACCACGTTCCAGTGCCGCGTCTGGGAGGGGCTGCTGCGCATCCCGTACGGCCAGACGCGGTCCTACGGCGACCTGGCCGCCGAGATCGGGCTCGACCCCCGCACGTCGTCGCGCGCGGTCGGCGCGGCCAACGGGCGCAACCGGATCGCGATCGTGGTGCCGTGCCACCGGGTCATCGGCGCCGACGGGTCCCTCACGGGCTTCGCCGCGGGGCTGGACCGCAAGCGGTTCCTGCTCGGGCTCGAGGCCAAGGGCCGGCCGCGCGAGCACCTGCTGTTCTGAGGGGTTCTCGTCCTGTCCGGACCCGGGCTCCGGTGGCACCATGGGCCCATGGCGCTCGTCCGGTACGTGGCGGCCGCCGCCGAGGCCGCCGGCACCGCCGCCGAGCAGGTCCCCGCCTCGACGGTCGGCGAGCTGCGTGCGCAGGTGCTCACCCGGCACGGCGGCGAGCTCGCGCAGGTGATGGCGGGCTGCGCGTTCGTGGTCGACGGGGTCCGGTCCGACGACGCGACGCACCTGGGTCCCAGCGACGTCGTCGATGTCCTCCCCGGCGGCTGAGGGGACCCCCCGGATGCGTCCCGGGGGCACGCCTGCGAGCGTGTGCGCATGAGGGTCGTCGTCGTCGGTGGCAGTGGCAACCTCGGCACGGCGCTGCTGCGGCGGTTCGCGGACGACGGCACGGTGACCTCGGTGGTCGCCGTCGCCCGGCGGATCCCGCGCACGACGCCCCCCGAGCCGTACGGCGTGGCGTCGTGGGTCGCGTGCGACGTCGCGTCCCCGACGGCCGGCGAGGACCTCGTCCCGGCCCTGGTCGGTGCCGACGCCGTCGTGCACCTCGCCTGGGCCGTGCAGCCCAGCCACGACCGCCGCCGGCTGCGCCAGGTGAACGTCGACGGCGCCCGGAACGTGGTCGAGGCGGCCCGTCGAGCAGGTGTCCCGCACGTCGTGGTGGCCTCCAGCGTCGGCGCCTACTCGCCCGCTCCCGACGACGTCCCACGCGGCGAGGCCTGGCCGACCGACGGTGTGCGGTCCTCGTCGTACTCCGTGGACAAGGCGTCGGTCGAGCGGGTGCTCGACGAGGCCGAGGAGCGTTACCCCGACCTGGCCCTGGCCCGCCTGCGTCCGTCGCTGGTGTTCCAGCGCGCCGCCGGGCAGGAGGTCTCGCGGTACTTCCTGGGGCCCTGGGCGCCGAAGCGCGCGATCCGCGGCTACCTGCCGGCGCTTCCGTGGCCGGCGGGCATGCGGCTGCAGGCCGTGCACGCCGACGACGTCGCCGAGGCGTTCCGCGAGGCGGTCGTCCGGCGGGTGCGCGGGCCGTTCAACGTGGCGGCGCCCGACGTCCTGCGCGGTCAGGAGGTGGCGGACGTCGTCGCGCGGGGCCGGCTGCGCGAGGTCACGGTCGCGCAGGCACGCGCGGTGCTCGCGGTCGCGTGGCACGCCCGCGCGGTGCCCGTCGGGCCGGGGTGGCTGGACATGGCGCTCGCGGCGCCGCTGCTCGACACGTCGCGCGCCGAGCGCGAGCTCGACTGGCGGCCACGCCGCTCCGCGGTCGACGCACTGCGGGACCTGGTGGACGGGATCGGCGCCGGCGCCGGGACGGCGAGCCCGCCCCTGCGGCCGCGCAGGCGCTGACCTGGCATCCTCGACCGCATGACGGACGACATCCCCGCCGAGCGGCACGTCTACGGCCGCCCCGACGCCCCGGTCACCGTGCTCGAGTTCGGCGACCTCGAGTGCCCGTACTGCCGGGCCGCCTCGCCCGTGCTGCGCGAGCTGGTGGACACCTCGGACGGGCAGGTGCGGCTGGTGTGGCGGCACTTCCCGCTGTTCGAGGTGCACCCATACGCGCTGTCGGCGGCGCTCGCGGCGGAGGCGGCCGGCTCGCACGGCAAGTTCTGGCAGATGCACGACGAGCTGATGGCCCACCAGGACCGCCTGGCCGAGCAGGACCTGCGGGCGGCAGCCGTGGCGCTGGGCCTCGATCCCGCCGAGGTGGCGGGCGACGGTGCGCAGGCGTTCGCCCCGGCCATCTCCGCCGACTACGCCGCGGGCGTCGAGGCGGGGGTGCGGGGGACGCCGACGATCTTCGTCGGCGGGACGCGGTTCCACGGCAAGGTCCAGCTGGACCGGCTGCGCGAGGCCGTGGAGGCGGTCCGATGAGGACGGCGCTGGTCACCGGGGCGGGCCGCGGGATCGGCCGCGGAGTCGCGCTCGGGCTCGCGCGCGCCGGGTACGCGGTCGCGCTGGTGGGCCGGACGCGGGCGTACCTGGACGCCGTGGCCGACGAGATCGGCGGGTCGGTGTGCGTGGCGGCGGCGGACCTCGTCGACGGCACGGCGGTGCTCGACGCGGTCGCGCGCGTGGAGGAGGAGCTGGGCGGGATCGGGCTGCTGGTCAACAACGCGGGGGTCATCGAGCGGGCGGAGGTGCCGTTCGCGGAGGACGACGTCGAGGACGCCTGGCGCGTCGTCGAGACGAACGTGCGCGGGCCGATGCTGGTGACGCACGCGGTGCTGCCCGGCATGCTCGCGCGCGGCGAGGGTCGCGTGCTCAACCTCAACTCGGGCGCGGGGCACCGGGCGATGACCGTCTACACCGGGTACGCCGTGAGCAAGGGCGCGCTGGCCCGGTTCACCACACAGCTGGACGCGCAGTACCGCGACCGCGGGATCCGCGTGCTCGACCTCGCGCCCGGGCAGGTGGAGACCGCGATGACCGGGTCGATGCCGATGCACGACGGCCGGACGCAGTGGACGCCGGTCGAGGCCGTCGCGGAGCTGGTCCGGGCCTTCGGCGACGGGGAGCTCGACGCGCTGTCGGGGCGGTTCGTGCGCGCCGGGACCGACACGGTCGAGTCGCTCTTGGCCGCGGCGCCGCGGATCCTCGCGACCGACGCGCGCACGCTGCGCCTGTCCGCGTTCGGCGACGACGACCCGGTGGCCTGATGGAGCCGATCCGCCACCAGCTGGTGGTCGCGTGCACGCCGGTCGAGGCGTTCGACGCCTGGGTCGACGGGATCGGGCAGTGGTGGCACCCCGACTACACGCCCGACCCCGCGGGCTTCCGCGGCGCCGGGATCGAGCCCCGGGTCGGTGGGCGTGTGTACCTGGTCGACGCCGCGCTCGGGGAGGTCGAGTGGGGACGGGTGCTGGCGATCGCCCGCGGCGCGCTGGTGGTGCACACGTCCACCCTCGGGCAGACGCGGGAGCACCCGAGCCGGCTCTCCGTGCAGTTCGTGCCCCTGGACGAGGGCGGCACGCGCGTGGAGCTCGAGCACGGCGGCTGGGACGAGGGGAACGCGGGGGACCGGCACAAGTTCACGGACTGGCCGCTGATCCTCGACCGCTACGCCGCGTTCGTCGCGCGCTCGGCCGGCGACGACCGGTAGCGACCGCCGGAGTCGCAAAGGTGCTGGTCGTGGACACCCGATGTCCGCAATGATCGGTTTGGGGGAGATGTCCCGACCCCGCCCGCTCGTCTCCGCGACTCGAAGGGGTGTCTCTCATGGCTGAGAACCGCAGTGGTCTGGCCGTCGGTCTGACGGTGTTCGCCGGCATCATGATGATGATCGTGGGTGTCCTGCACGCGATGCAGGGTCTGATCGCGATCGTCAACGACACGTTCTACGTGGTCGGCGAGAAGTGGGTGTTCGAGTTCGACGTCACCACCTGGGGCTGGCTCCACATCGTGATCGGCATCGTCGTCGCTCTCGCGGGCATCTTCGTGCTCAGCGGCGCGGTGTGGGCGCGGACCGTCGGTGTGCTGGTCGCCGCCCTCAGCATCCTGTTCAACTTCGCCTGGCTCCCGTACTACCCGGTCTGGAGCGTGATCATCATCGCGCTGGACGTCTTCGTGATCTGGGCCCTCACGGTTCACGGTCGCGACGTCGTCGAGTGAGCCGCGGCGTCCCCGGCGCGCGGCGGCACCGGGCGCACCGCGCCGTCGCCGTCGGGGGGAGCCTCGCGCTGGTGCTCTGCGCGTGCACGGGCACGCAGGAGTCCGACGTCACGGTCGCCCAGGCGGAGGTGTCGGCCAAGGAGAGGGCCTTGGCCGACGCCGAGGAGGCGGCGGCCGCCGCCGCCGGGACGTTCTGCGACGCGAGCTCCGCGTACATCACGGCGCTGGACCGTTACGGGGACGTGCTGAACCAGACGGCGGTGACCGTCGGCGACGTCCGCGTCGCGGGCGACGACCTCGCCAGGCCGGCCGAGACGTCGAAGGACGCCGCGCAGGGCGCCGTCGACGCCCGGGAGGCCGTGGTCGCGGCACAGGACGACCTCGCCGCCGCCCAGGCCGAGCTCGCCGCGGCGCAGGCGGCCGCCGCCGGGCAGCCCGCGCCGGAGCCGGCAGGGTCCTCGCCGACCCCCGTCCCCACCGTCCCGGCGGCCAGCGTGTCGCGCGTCCAGCAGGCCGAGGACGAGTTCGCGACGGCCCGGGCGGGCATCACGGAGGAGACGCCGCTGGTGCAGGCGTCGGAGCAGTTCAACGCGGCCGCGGTGGCGCTCGAGATGGCCTGGCTCCGACTCTTCGCCGACTCGGGGTGCCTCTCCGACGAGCAGCTGGCCCGGGCGAGCGCCACCGTGAGCGCCTACACGGCCGCGCTCCAGCAGTCGCTCACCGACGCCGGGTACTACACGGCCGCGGTCGACGGCATCTACGGTCCGCAGACGGTGGCGGCCGTGCAGGCGTTGCAGAAGGCGAACGGGCTGCCCGAGACCGGGACGGTGGACAAGGCGACCGACGCCGCGCTCCAGGCGGCGCTGGAGGCGAAGGGGGGCGCCGCGGCGAGCGCGTCCACGGCGTCGACGGCGGCGCTCCAGCAGACGCTCGCCCTGGCGGGGTACTGGGACGGTCCCGTCGACGGTCAGTGGTCGGACGAGCTGACGGCGGCCGTCGGCGCGGCGCAGACCGACCTCGGGGTCCCGGTGACGGGCACGGTCGACGCCGCGACCGTCGCGGCGTTCCAGGCCGCCCTGGCGAGCGCGAAGGCGGCCGCCTCTGCCGAGCCGTCGGCCGAGGCGCCGTCGGGCGACCCGTCCGCGACGGAGGGGACGGACGGGGGCTGACCTAGACGGGCGCCCGCCACGGCAGCGGCGGGAGCGGTGGCGGCGCGTCGCTCAGCGGTGAGCACAGCGGCAGCTTCTCGCCGAGCCAGCGCAGCAGGATCGAGCCGAGCACGGCCGCCGTGAGCGAGCCCGCGAGGATGCCGATCTTCGCGTTCTCCAGGTGCACCGGGTCGTCGAACGCCAGGCCGGCGATGAACAGCGAGATGGTGAAGCCGATGCCGGCCAGCACGGCGCCGCCCAGCAGGTGGCCCCAGCGCACCCGGCCGGGCAGCTCGCCCAGGCCCAGCTTGAGCGCCAGCGTGGCGGCGCCGGTGATGCCGATCGCGTTGCCCAGCACCAGCGCGACCGCCACACCGACGGCGAGCCGGGAGTGCGCCGCGGCCTGCAGCGACGAGGCGTTGAGGTGGATCCCGGCGTTGGCCAGGCCGAACAGGGGCACCACGACGAACGCGCTCCACGGGTGCAGCAGGCGCTGCAGCCGGTCGCTGGTGGGCACCGCGGCCCGGGCCGCCAGCTCGGCCAGGTGCTCGCGCTCCGCGGTGGCGTCGTCGATGAGCTTGCGGCCGTACCCGGCGACCTCCTCGATGGTCTCGCGGTCGGCGGGCCGGGCCGGCACCAGCAGGCCGACGATCACGCCGGCCAGGGTCGCGTGCACACCCGACGCCTGCACCGCGAACCACAGCGCGATCCCCGCGATCACGTAGGGCGCCAGCTGCCAGACGTTGAGCCAGCGCAGCACGAGGATCCCGACGACGATCCCACCCGCGACGGCGAGCGCGGTCATGTCCACGTCGGACGTGTAGAAGACCGACATCACCGTGATCGCGCCGATGTCGTCGACGATCGCGAGCGTGAGCAGGAACAGCCGCAGCCGGTCGGGGCACTTGGGGCCGAACAGGGCGAGGATGCCGACGAGGAACGCGGTGTCGGTCGACATCACGACGCCCCAGCCGTGCGCCGCGTCGGTGCCGCCGTTGAACGCGAGGTAGATGAGGACGGGCACCAGCAGGCCGCCGAGCGCGCCGAGGGCCGGAACGGCGACGGTCCGCTTGTCGCGCAGGTCGCCCGTGGTGGCCTCGCGGCTGATCTCGAGCCCGACGACCGCGAAGAAGATCGCCATCGCGGCGTCGTTGACCCACCCGTGCAGGTCGAGGTCGATGCCCCAGGTGCCGATGTGGAACCCCGCGCTGGTGGACCACATCGACTCGTAGACGTCGGCCCACGGCGAGTTCGCCCAGATCAGCGCGACCACCGTGGCGGCCAGCAGGTAGACGGCGCTGCCCGCCTCGTTGGTGAGGAAGTCCTTCACCGAGGGCTGCAGGCCGGGCAGCGAGACCCGCAGTGCCGGGCCGGGGGAGGTCGAGGTCGTCGACATGCGGATCAACGTCGCAGGTGGGCGGCCTCGACGCAACGGGCGTTCGCCGTCGGCGTCAGAAGTCCTTCTCCGGGTCGCCCATCAGCGCCGCGACGTGGTCCGGCACGTACGTCGACAGCTCGCGCGGCGGCCGGACGTAGCCGCTGGACGCCTCCGGCCGCTTCGGCAGGGTGACCTTCTCGTGCGGCACGTCGGTGTACGGGATGGTCGAGAGCAGGTGGCTGATCATGTTGAGCCGCGCGTGCTTCTTGATGTCCGACTCGACGACGAACCACGGGCTGACCGGCACGTCGGTGTGCACGAGCATCTCGTCCTTGGCCTTGGAGTACTCCTCCCACCGGCTGAGCGACGCGGTGTCCATCGGGCTGAGCTTCCACTGCCGCACCGGGTCGTTCAGGCGCGAGCGGAAGCGCTTGAGCTGCTCGGTGTCCGAGACCGAGAACCAGTACTTGCGCAGCAGGATCCCGTCCTCGATGAGCATCTGCTCGAAGATCGGCGTCTGCCGCATGAACCGGCTGTACTCCTGCGGCGTGCAGAACCCCATGACGTGCTCGACCCCGGCCCGGTTGTACCAGGAGCGGTCGAACAGGACGATCTCGCCGGCGGCCGGCAGGTGGGCGACGTACCGCTGGTAGTACCACTGGGTCTTCTCGCGCTCGGTCGGCGTCGGCAGCGCGGCGATGCGCACGACGCGAGGGCTGAGGTACTCGGAGATCCGCTTGATCGTGCCGCCCTTGCCGGCGGCGTCCCGTCCCTCGAAGATCACGACGACGCGGGCGCCGGTCGCCTTGGCCCACAGCTGGACCTTGACCAGCTCGGCCTGGAGGCGGAAGAGCTCGGCCTCGTACACGTCGTTCGGGATCTTGCCCTTCGACTTCTTGCCGGACTTCTTCGCCATGACGGGAACGTACCGTTCGGCGGGGCCGCCCGCCCGGCTTCCGCAGGCGCGGGACGGACAGCGCTGGACAGCCGCACCTGCGGCACTACGATCGCGTTCGTGACCGACTACAGGATCAGCGAGGCGGCCGAGCTGCTCGGCGTGAGCGACGACACCGTCCGACGGTGGGTCGAGTCGGGTGCCCTGACGGCCCGGACCGACGAGGCGGGCCGCAGCGTGGTCGGCGGGGTCGAGCTCGCGGCGCTGGCCGTCGAGCGCGCCCGCACGCCGGAGGACCCGGCCGCGGGCACCAGCTCGGCGCGCAACCGGCTGCCGGGCCTGGTGACGGGGATCCTCACCGACACAGTGATGGCGCAGGTCGAGCTGCAGGCCGGCCCGTTCCGGCTGGTCTCGCTGATGTCGAGCGAGGCGGTCCGGGAGCTGGGCCTCGAGGTGGGCTCGCGCGCGACCGCCGTCGTCAAGGCCACCACCGTCCTGGTCGAGACCCCCCGGACGCAGCGGTGAGGGGGCGCGCGCTCGTCGGTGCGGCCGCCGTGCTGCTCGCGCTCGTCGGCTGCGCGTCGACGCCCGGGACCGCGTCGACCCCGACGCCCACCCCGACCGCGACCGCGCCCGAGCTGACCGGCGAGCTGACGGTGTTCGCCGCGGCGTCGCTGCAGGGCGCGTTCGACGCCCTCGCCGCCGAGTTCGCCTCGGAGCACCCCGGGGTCACCGTGCACCCCGCGACGTACGACGGCTCGTCCACACTGGCCACGCAGCTGGTCGGCGGGGCGTCGGCGGACGTGTTCGCGTCGGCCGACCTGAAGAACATGGCCACGGTGACGGACGCGGGCCTGGCGGTCGGCACGCCGACGGTGTTCACCACGAACACGCTCGAGATCGTGGTCGCGCCGGACAACCCTCTCGGGATCGGCTCGCTGGCCGACCTGGCGGCGCTCTCGACGTCGGGCGGCAAGGTCGTGCTGTGCGCCGCCGAGGTGCCGTGCGGGTCGGCGTCGCACAAGGTCCTCGACGGCGCCGGCCTCACGCTGACGCCGGTGAGCGAGGAGCAGAACGTCAAGGCGGTGCTGACCAAGGTGCAGACCGGCGACGCCGACGCCGGGCTGGTGTACCGGACCGACGTGCTCGCGGCCGGCGACTCGGTCGAGGGCGTCGAGTTCCCCGAGGCCGCCACCGCGGTCAACGAGTACCCGATCGCCGTGCTCTCGGGGGCCGCCGACCCGGACGTCGCGCAGGCGTTCGTCGACCTCGTGCTCTCCGACCAGGGCCGGCGGATCCTCACGGGCCTGGGGTTCACGGCGCCGTGACGTCCAGCCGCGTCCCGGGCCTGCTCTGGCTGCCCGCGGCGCTCGCGGCCGGCCTGCTCGTGCTGCCCGTGGTCGCCCTGGTGGTCCGGGCGGACTGGTCCACCCTGCCCGCCGACATCACGACCCCCGCGGCGCTCGACGCCCTGTGGCTGTCGCTGACCACGTCGGTCGCGGCGACGGGGGTCTGCCTGCTGCTCGGCGTGCCGCTCGCGATCGTCCTGGCCCGGGCCCGGGGCTGGCCGGCCGACGTGCTGCGGGCGCTGGTCACGCTGCCGCTGGTGCTGCCCCCGACGGTCGGCGGCATCGCGCTGTTGTACCTGCTGGGCCGGCGCGGTCTGGTGGGGCAGTCGCTGGACACCTGGTTCGGCCTCACGATCCCGTTCACGACCGCGGCCGTGGTGATCGCGCAGGCGTTCGTCGCCATGCCGTTCCTCGTCCTGTCGGTGGAGGGGGCCCTGCGCACCGCCGGCACCCGGTTCGACGTGGTCGCCGCGAGCCTCGGCGCGGGCCCGTGGACGGTGCTGCGCCGCATCACGATCCCGCTCGTCATGCCCGGGCTGGTCAGCGGCACGGTGCTCTGCTTCGCCCGGGCGCTCGGCGAGTTCGGCGCCACCGCGCTGTTCGCGGGCAACTCCCCGGGCGTCACGCAGACCATGCCGCTGGCCATCTACTCGGCGTTCAACGGCGCCGGCGTCACGCAGGGCACGGCCGTCGCGCTGTCGCTCCTGCTCGTCTTCGCGGCGGTCGCGGTGCTGCTCGCGGCGCGCGCGTGGCGTCCCGGGCGGGCCGCATGACCTCGCTGCACGCCGAGGTCGCGGTCCGCCGGGGCGACTTCGTGCTCGACGTGACCCTGGCCGCCCACCCCGGGGAGATCGTCGCCGTGCTCGGCCCCAACGGTGCGGGCAAGTCGACGCTGCTCGCCGTGCTGGCGGGGCACCTGGTCCCGCACGAGGGCGTTGTGCGGGTGGGGGAGCGGACGCTGACCGCCGTGTGGCACGGCCGGGCGGAGACGGCCGTGCGGCCCGAGCGCCGGTCCGTCGGGCTGCTCGGCCAGGACCCGCTCGTGTTCCCGCACCTGTCCGCGCGGGAGAACGTCGCGTTCGGTCCGCGCGCGACCGGGGTGTCCGCGCCCGCGGCCCGCCGGGCCGCCGACGAGTGGTTGACCGCCGTCGGGCTGGACGGGCTGGCCGACCGCCGACCCGAGGCGCTGTCGGGCGGCCAGCGGCAGCGCGTGGCCCTGGCCCGGGCGCTCGCGGCCGGGCCGGACGTGCTGCTGCTGGACGAGCCGTTCGCCCAGCTCGACGTCCGCACGGCCGCCGAGCTGCGCGAGCTGGTGCGCGACCAGGTGCGCCGCACCCGCACGGTCACCGTGCTGGTCACGCACGACGTGCTCGACGCGGTGACGCTGGCGGACCGGGTGGTCGTCCTGCACGACGGCCAGGTGGTCGAGCAGGGGCGGCCGCTCGACGTGCTCACCGACCCCGTCCACCCGTTCACGGCGGCGCTGGCGGGGGTCAACCTGGTCGTCGGCACCCTCGTCGAGGGGCCTGACGGCGCGACGGTGCTGGCCGGTCCCGACGGGCTGCGCGTGCCGTGCGACGCCGCGCCGGGCGGCCGGGCGCAGGTGACGTTCCCGCCCGGGGCGGTCGTCGTGGGGGACGCCGACGGGTGGGCCGCGCGCGTGGTCGACCTCGAGCCCGGCACCACGGGCGTGCGCCTGCGGACCACGGGTGACGTGCTCGTGGACCTGCCCCCGGCGCAGGTCGCGGTGCTCGGCCTGCACGTCGGCGCGACCGTCCGGCTGAGCGTCCCCACGGAGCACGTGCGGGTCCGCGCGCTCGCCTGATCTCACAGGCGCCCGCGGCACCCGGTGCGCGAATGGTTCCGAACGCGCAACGGACCGGGCAGGTCGGGCGAAACATCCGCTCCCTAGCGTCGTCGTCGACCGACCCCCCATCCGTCCTCCCGGAGGTCCCCATGGCGACCCAGCTCGTGACCGACGCCGGCACCGCCCCCGCCCTCGACACCGCCCCCGCCCAGCTCACCCACCGGCCCGGCCGGTGGATCGACGGCTGGAACCCCGAGGACGGTGGCCAGTGGGCTGCCGTCGGCCGGGCGATCGCCCGCCGCAACCTCGGGCTGTCCGTGTTCGCCGAGTTCCTCGGGTTCGCCGTCTGGGCGCTCTGGAGCATCGTGGTCCCGCAGCTGCCCGCGGCCGGCTTCGACCTCACGGTCGACCAGATGTTCTGGCTCATCGCCGTGCCCTCGCTGGTGGGCGCCACGCTGCGCATCCCCTACACGTTCGCGGTGCCGGTCTTCGGCGGGCGCAACTGGACCATCGTCTCCGCGCTGCTCCTGCTGGTGCCCACCATCGGGCTCGCGGTCGCGGTGCAGAACCCCCAGCTCGGCTTCGGCGCCCTGCTGGCCGTCGCGGCGCTGGCCGGGGTCGGCGGCGGCAACTTCGCCTCCTCGATGGCCAACATCTCGTTCTTCTACCCCGAGCGGGAGAAGGGCCGCGCGCTCGGCCTCAACGCGGCCGGCGGCAACCTCGGCACCGCGGCCGTGCAGTTCGCCGTGCCGCTGGTCATCGTCGGCGCGGCCGGCGTCGAGCTCGAGCGCGCCGGGCTGATGTTCGTGCCGCTGGTGCTCGTCGCGGCGCTGCTGGCCTGGCGCTTCATGGACAACCTGTCCAACGCCAAGGCCGACCCGCGCTCCTACGGCGTGGCCGCCCGGTCCCGCAACACCTGGATCATCTCGTTCATCTACATCGGCACCTTCGGCTCGTTCATCGGCTTCTCGGGGGCGTTCCCCACGCTGCTCAAGAACCAGTTCCCCGAGGTCACCATCACCATCGCGTTCGCCGGCGCGCTCGTCGGGTCCATCGCGCGGCCGCTCGGCGGCATGCTGGCCGACCGGCTCGGCGGCGCCCGGGTCACGGTCGTCGCGTTCTCGGTCATGGCGGTCGGCGTGGTCTGCGCCATCTTCGCCCTGCGGGCGCACGCCTTCTGGCCGTTCATCGTCTCGTTCCTCGTGCTCTTCGTGGCCACGGGCGCCGGCAACGGTTCGGTCTACCGGATGATCCCCGCGGTCTTCCGGTTCGGCACCACCGACGACGAGGACCGGGCGCGGCGCGCGAAGGCGGCCGCGGGCTGCCTCGGCATCGCCGGCGCGATCGGGGCGTTCGGCGGGTTCCTGATCCCGCGCGGCTTCGCGGTCTCCACCTCGCTGACCGGCAACATCCAGGCCGCCCTCTGGGTGATCGTGGGCCTGTACCTGGTCATGGGCGCCACCACGTGGGCCGTCTACCAGCGCCGCTCCGGGTCCTACGGCACGACGGTCATCTGATGGCCCGGCCCGCGGCGGTCTCCGCAGACACCCACTGCCCGTACTGCGCGCTGCAGTGCGCGCAGACGCTGCACGCTGTCGCCGAGGGTGACGGGCTCGCCGTCACCGCCGCGGGCCGGGACTTCCCGACGAACAAGGGCGGCATGTGCCAGAAGGGCTGGACGTCACCGACCCTGCTGCGCGCGCCCGACCGCCTGACCACGCCCCTGCTGCACGGGCAGCCCGTCTCCTGGGACGAGGCCCTGGGCTTCGTCGCGTCGCGGCTGACCGCCCTGCGCGCGGCCCACGGGCCGCAGTCGGTCGCCGTGTTCGGCGGCGGCGGCCTGACCAACGAGAAGGCCTACGCGCTGGGCAAGTTCGCGCGGACGGTGCTGGCCACGCCGAACATCGACTACAACGGCCGGTTCTGCATGGCCAGCGCGGCGGCCGGCGCCAACCGGACGCTCGGCGTCGACCGCGGCCTGCCGTTCCCGCTGGCCGACCTCGGCGGCGCGCAGGCCGTGCTGCTGCTCGGCTCCAACCTCGCGGAGACCATGCCGCCGGCCGTGCAGCACCTCGCGCACGCGCGGGCCGCCGGCGGCGTCCTGGTGGTCGACCCTCGGCGCTCGGCGACGGCGGACCTCACCGCCGACGAGGGCGGCGTGCACCTGCAGCCCGTCCCCGGCACGGACCTCGCGCTCCTGCTCGGCCTCGCGCACGTCGTGCTCGCCGAGGGCCTCGCGGACCTGGCCTACCTCGCCGAGCGGACCACGGGCCTCGACGAGCTCCGGCGCTCCGTCGCGCTCTGGTGGCCCGAGCGGACCGAGCAGGTCACGGGCGTCCCCGTCGCGACCCTGCGGCGCACGGCGTTCCTGCTGGCCAACGCCTCGCCGTCGCGCGGCGGCACCGGTGCGTACGTCCTCACCGGCCGCGGGGTGGAGCAGAGCACGCAGGGCACCGACACCGTCACGGCGGCGATCACGCTCGCGCTGCTGCTGGGCCTGCCCGGCCGCGTGGGCTCCGGCTACGGCGCGATCACCGGGCAGGGCAACGGGCAGGGCGGCCGCGAGCACGGGCAGAAGGCCGACCAGCTGCCGGGGTACCGGTCGATCGAGGACGACGCCGCGCGGGCGCACGTGGCTGGCGTCTGGGGCGTCGACCCCGCCGACCTGCCCCGCACGGGGATGCCGGCGATCGAGCTGCTGCGCTCGCTCGGCACGCCCGACGGGCCGCGCGCGCTGCTGGTGCACGGGTCGAACCTGCTGGTCAGCGCGCCGGACGCGGACCGGGTGCGCGAGCGGCTGGCCGCGCTCGACCTGCTCGTCGTGTGCGACTTCCTGCCGTCCGAGACCGCGCTCCTGGCGGACGTCGTCCTGCCCGTCACCCAGTGGGCCGAGGAGGAGGGCACCATGACCTCGCTCGAGGGGCGCGTGATCCGGCGGCGCCGGGTGCTCGCGCCGCCGCCCGGGGTGCGCAGCGAGCTCGAGATCCTCGCCGACCTCGCGCACCGGCTGGGCTCGACGGTCCGGTTCGACACGACGCCGGCGCTGGTGTTCGACGAGCTCGCGCGGGCGTCGGCGGGCGGGCGGGCCGACTACAGCGGCCTGAGCCACGCGCGCCTTGACGCCGAGCCCGGCCTGTTCTGGCCGGTCCCGGCCGGCCCGACCCCGCACCCGGGCACGCCCCGCCTGTTCCTCGACCGCTTCGGCACCCCGGACGGCCGCGCCCGCCTGATCCCCGTCGACCACCGCGGACCGTCGGACGACCTGCGCCGCGACGCGCCGCTGTTCCTGGTCACCGGGCGTGTGCTGGCCCACTACCAGTCGGGCGCGCAGACCCGGCGGGTGCCCGAGCTGGTGCGCAGCTCCCCGGCCCCGTACGTCGAGATCCACCCGCTGCTGGCGGACCTGCTCGGCATCGCCGACGCCGACCTGGTGCAGCTGGACACGGCGCGCGGGCGCGGGGTGGTCCGGGCGCGGGTGACCGACGCGGTGCGGACCGACACGGTGTTCCTGCCGTTCCACTGGAGCGGCGTGAGCAGCGCCAACCGGCTGACCACCGACGCCACGGACCCCGTCTCGGGCATGCCGGAGTTCAAGGTCTGCGCGGTCGACGTCCGGCGCTGGGACGGGTCGCCGGACGTGCTCGAGGACGCGACGCTGCTGGGGGTCTCATGAGCCAGGTCCGGGTGGTCGTGGTCGGCCACGGGATGGTCGGCGCCCGCTTCGTCGACGACCTGCACCAGCGCGACCGGGCCGGCCGGTTCCGCACGCTGGTGCTCGGCGCCGAGGAGTACGAGCCGTACAACCGGGTGCTGCTGTCCGAGGTGGTCGCCGGCAAGCTCGACGTCGCCTCGATCACCCTGCCGCGCGGGGCGCACCGGACGGCCAGCGAGGTGCTCCCCGGCACCCGCGCGGTGACCGTGGACCGGTTCGCGCGCGTGGTCCATGACGACGCCGGCGAGCGGCACCCGTACGACGTGCTCGTGCTGGCCACCGGCGCGCGGGCGCGCGTCCCCGACCTGTTCGGCCGCCGCGACGACGACGGCCTGCCCGCGGGCGTGCACGCGCTGCGGACCCTCGACGACGCCCGCGAGATCGTCGCCGCGACCGTCAACGCCACGCGCGCGGTGGTCGTCGGCGGCGGCGTGCTCGGCCTCGAGGTCGCCTGCGGCCTCGCCCACCGCGGCGTCCCCGTGACCGTGGTGCACGGCGGCGCGCACCTCATGGACCGCCAGCTCGACGGCCCCGCCGCCGAGGTCGCCACGGCCCGGCTCACCTCGCTCGGCGTCGCGGTCCGGGTGCGCGCCCGCACCGAGGAGGCGCTCGTCCGCGACGGCCGCGTGACCGGCGTCCGGCTCGAGGGCGGCGAGGTGCTGCCCACCGACCTGCTCGTGCTCACCGCGGGCACGTACCCCGAGGTCGGGCTGGCGCAGCGCGCGGGCCTGGACGTCGCGCGGGGCATCGTCGTGGGCGCCGACCTGGCGTCGCCCGCCGACCCCCGGGTGTTCGCCATCGGCGACTGCGCCGAGCCCCCCGAGGGCGGCTCGGGGCTCATCGCGCAGGGCTGGGACCAGGCGCGGCGGCTGGCCACCCTGCTCACCGAGCCCGCGGCCGCCCGCGACGAGGCCCCGCTGCCGACCGTCGGCACCGACGTGGTCAAGGTCAAGGGCGTGGGGCTCGACGTCGTCGCGATGGGCGTGTGCGGCCCCCGCGCGGGCGGTCGACGCGTCCGGCTCAGCGACCCCGACGGCGGGCGGCACATCGAGGTCGTCGTCGACGACGGGCGCGTGGTCGGCGCGACCTGCGTCGGCGCGGGACCCGTCGCGGCCGACCTCGTCGCGGCCTACACCCGAGGGACGCCGGCGCCGGCGGATCCGGCTCAGCTGCTGGTGCGGCCGGTCGCGGGCGTGGCCGTGCCCGCCGCGAGCCCGACGATGATGCCCGACCGGGCCGTCGTCTGCCGCTGCAACGGCGTGACCAAGGGCGACATCGTGGGCTGCTGGCGGCACGGCGCCCGGTCCGCCGCCGACGTCGCCGCCGAAACCCGCGCGACCACCGGCTGCGGCGGCTGCGCGGACGCGGTCTGCGGCATCGTCGACTGGCTCCGCCGCTCCGACCCCGACCAGCCCGCCCCGGTCTCCGAGAAGGCCGCCGCCCCGACCATGTCCTGAGAGCCGTCGGACGGGCCCCGGGCGGCACTCATGGCATGGTCGACCGAGACGGCCCCGTCGGCCGCGCCTGCGTCAGGAGACCGTGACGCGGACCGTGTCGTAGCCGGTGGCGCCGTCCGGGATGACGTCCGCAGGCGTGCCGGTCTGCGGGCCCATGGGGTCGGACGCGCGGACGTACAGCTCGTGCTGGCCGGGCTCGGCCTCCCATGTCCACGACCACTGGCGCCAGGAGTCGATACCGCCGTCGTCGGCGAGCGTCGCGTTGTTCCAGGCTCCGTCGTCCACCCGCACCTGCACCCCCACGATGCCGCGGTGCTGCGCCCAGGCGGTCCCGGCGACGACGACCGACCCCGCGGGGACCGACGTGCCGGCCTTGGGCACCTCGATGCGGGACTGCGTCTTGACGGGACCCTCCGGCGACCAGCCACGGTCGGTCCAGTACGCCGTCGCGTCGGCGAACCGGGTGACGTTCAGGTCGGTCACCCACTTCGTCGCCGACACGTACCCGTACAGCCCCGGGACCACCATGCGCACCGGGAAGCCGTGCTCCACCGGCAGCGGCTCGCCGTCCATCGCTATGGCCAGCAGCGCGTTGCGGCCGTCGGTCAGCGCCGCCAGGGGGGTGGACGCGGTGAACCCGTCGATGCTCCGGGACAGGACCATGTCGGCGTCGCCGGTCGGCCGCGCCCTCTCGAGCAGCTCGCGGATGGGCAGGCCCAGCCACTTCTGGTTGCCGACGAGGTCGCCGCCCACCGGGTTGGACACGCACGCCAGCGTGACCCAGGCCTCGACCAGGTTCCCGGCCAGCAGCTCGTCCCACGTGAGCGTGACCTCCTGCTCGACCATGCCGTGCACCCGCAGGCTCCACGTGCTCGGGTCGACCTGGGGGACCACGAGGGCGGTGTCGATCCGGTAGAACTCGGCCGGCGGCGTCTGCCACGGGACGACGCCGTCGACGCCGACGTCCACCCCCGCCGGCACGGGCGCCGCCGTCGTGCTCGGGCGCGGGATCGTGATCGCCGCGCGCGCGGCCTGGGCCCCGCGGGCCCCCGCACCCAGCGCCCGCCCGATGACCACGCCGACCACCCCGAGCGCGCCGGCGGCCGCCGTGGCCTGCAGGAACGCGCGCCGCTCGGCCCGGACCGGACGGGGCGGGCGGGGCTGGCCGGGCAGCCGGCGCACCAGGGCGCGCAGGGTCATCAGCCCGGCGACCGCCCCGGCGACGCTGGGCACCGCCGCGAGCGCGCCGGCGTCGGGCCGGCCCATCGCCGCGAGCCCGGCGGCGGCGCCGAGCACGACCACGAGGGTGGCCCCCCAGGCCCACCGCCGTGCCGCCAGCACCCCGGCGAGCGCCGCGAGCGCGAGCAGCACGACCACCTCGCCGATGCCCAGCACGAGCTTGTCGGAGGTGCCGAACGTCGACGCCGCGAAGTCCTTGAGCCACGCGGGCGTGGCGTCGACGAACGCCGAGCCGACCGCGACCAGCGGGTCCGACGTCGGGCCCGTGACCAGCGAGACGAGCGCGCCGACCCCGAGCGTCACGGCCCCCGCGGCGACCCCCGCGAGCGCGGCGAGCCCCGTGTCCCGACGACCTGCCATCGCTGCCTGCCTCCCGTGGTGACTGCTACCCCGACTCTGCCCCGCCCGGACCCCGCTGTCGTCACCCATCCTGCGCGCGCCGCCTGTGCACTTCTGCAGGCACAACGCCCGCGCGCACCGCGCCGATGCCGCACACCCCTCGGACGTCCGCACTTTCCGTCGTCGGCGCGCTCGATTCTGCGGACGCAGCGATTCTCCGTGCGCAATGTCCGCGCTTTCGGTCGCCGGGGCGCTCGATCGTGCGGACGCATCGGGAGGCTCAGTGCGCCGGGGAGCCCAGCGACGCCGGGACGTGGGCGCCGTGGCCCAGGTCGACGAGCGCGGCGCGGACCCGCTCCGCCGCCGCGTCCAGGTCCGCCGCCGGGACGTCCGTGCGGGCGTTGCGGAACGAGAGGCTCGCCTCGTCCCAGGCGGGCAGCACGTGCAGGTGCAGGTGGGGGACCTCGAACCCGGCGACGAGCAGCGCGGCGCGCGGCGCGGACCACGACCGCTGCTGCGCCCGCCCGATGGTGCGGGCCACGAGGACCAGGTGGCTCAGCACGTCGTCGGGGGCGTCGGTGAGCTGCGCGATCTCCGCGCGGGGGACCACGAGCACGTGTCCGTCGGTGATCGGGGCGATGGTGCCGAACGCGACGGCGACGTCGTCGGCCCACACGAACCGGCCCGGGATCTCGCCGTCGATGATCTTGGTGAACAGGGTGGTCATGCGCCCACGCTAGTCAGGCGCGCTCGCGCGCGAGCCGCAGCAGCGCGCGGACCGTGTTCCAGTTCCGGGCCGTGCCGCGGCGGCCGGTCGACTTCTCGATCAGGGGGAGGGTCAGCTTCGAGCGGCCGATGCCGTCGGGGAAGTACGCATACATCTCGTGCCCGGCGAACGCGACCCGCTCGTTGCCGTAGGGCGTGGGGTCGAAGCCCGTCGACGGCGCGCCGTCCCAGCAGTAGAGGACGAGGTGCGCCGGGTCGGACGCGGCCTCGTCGGGGAACGGCAGGCGCTCGACGATCGCCTGCCACTGCGCGAGCGTCCGCGTGAGCACCGGGACCTCGAAGCCGAGCTCGGCGGCCAGCGCGTCCGACAGCCCGGGACCCACCGCCGCGGCCGCTCCGGCCGGCACGAGGACGAGGTTCCCGCTGTTGACGTACGTGGCGACCTCGGTGTGGCCGAGGCCCTCGGCGGCGGCGCGCAGCTGGGCGGCCGTGATGGTCCGGCCGCCGACGTTGGCGGCCCGCAGGAGGGCGATGACGGGGCTCATGACGTCACTCTCACACTCAGGACCAACGTCATGTGCGGGAAAGGTTCCACCGGGGTAACGGACGGGCACCACCGCTGGAAACAACCGGTTCCTACCGTGGGAGGCGCCCCAGCCCCCAGCCCGACGGAGCACCCCATGAACCAGCACCTCGTCGTCGTCGGCGGCGGCATGGTCGCGCAGCGGCTGGTCGAGGCGCTGCGCGACCGGGACACCGCCGGCACCTGGCGGATCACGGTCCTGGCCGAGGAGCCGCGCCGCCCGTACGACCGCGTCGCGCTCACCAGCTACTTCTCGGGCCGCGACGCCGACGACCTCGCTCTGGGCGACCCGGCGCTCTGGTCGGACCCGCTGGTGACGCTGGTGCGCGACGACGCGGTCACGCAGGTGGACCGCGAGGCGCGGACCGTCACCACGAGCCGCGGCCGCGTGGAGCACTACGACCACCTCGTGCTGGCCACGGGGAGCTCCGCGTGGGTCCCGCCGCTCGAGGGCGCCGACCTGCCGGGCGTGTTCGTGTACCGCACGGTCGACGACGTCGCGGCGCTGCGCGGCTACGTCGAGAAGCTCTCCGAGGACCGCGTGGTCAAGGGTGCCGTGCTCGGCGGCGGGCTCCTCGGGCTCGAGGCGGCGGGGGCTCTGCAGGCGCTCGGCGCCCGCACGACGGTCCTGCAGGTGGGCACGCACCTCATGTCGGCGCAGGTGGACCTGGGCGGCGGCGAGGCCCTGCGGCGGCTCATCAACCAGCTGGGCGTCGGCGTCCGGCTCAACGCGATGACCACGCGCATCCGCCCGCACCGCCGCGGCGGCGTGGGCCGGCTGGACCTCGCCGACGGCGGTCGGGTCGACGCGGACGTGGTCGTCATCGCCGCGGGCGTGCGGCCGCGCGACGAGCTGGGCCGGGCGTCGGGGCTGGCGATCGGCGAGCGCGGCGGCGTCGTGGTCGACGACACCTGCCTGACCAGCGACCCGGACATCTCCGCGGTCGGCGAGGTCGCGTGCATCCAGGGCGCCACCATCGGACTGGTGGCCCCGGGGTACGCGATGGCGGAGATCACGGCCGACCGGCTGCTGGGCGGCTCGTCGACGTTCCCGGGCGCCGACACCGCGACCAAGCTCAAGCTCTCGGGCGTCGACGTCGCCAGCTTCGGCGACGCGTTCGGCGTCACGCCGGGCGCCCTCGAGATCGTCTGGGCGGACCCGGTGGGCGGCGTCTACAAGAAGCTCGTGATGTCCGACGACGCCCGCACGCTGCTCGGCGGCGTGCTCGTCGGCGACGCCAGCGCCTACGCCGGGCTGCGCCCGATGCTCGGCCGCGAGCTGCCGGGCGACCCCGCCGCGTACCTGCTGCCGGAGGGCGGCGGGGGAGCACCCGACCTCGAGCTGCCCGACGACGCCGCCGTGTGCTCGTGCAACAACGTCTCGGCGGGCACCATCCGCAGGGCGGTCACCGAGCATGCGTGCACGGACCTCGGCGCGGTCAAGGCCTGCACCAAGGCCGGCACCAGCTGCGGCTCGTGCCTCCCGCTGGTCAAGAAGCTGGTGACCACCGAGCTGGCCGCGCAGGGCATCGCCGTGAGCACCGCGCTGTGCGAGCACTTCGCCCTGTCCCGCGCGCAGCTCTACGACGCCGTGCGGGTGTCGGGCGTCTCGTCGTTCACGCAGGTCATCGAGCGGTTCGGCACGCGCGCCGAGGGGCGAGGCTGCGACATCTGCCGGCCGACGGTGGCCTCGATCCTGTCGACGACGTCGCCCGCGCACGTGCTGGAGGGCGAGCGCGCCGCGCTGCAGGACACCAACGACCACGTGATGGCCAACCTGCAGAAGGACGGCTCGTACTCGGTGGTCCCGCGGATCGCCGGCGGCGAGGTGACGCCCGAGGGGCTCATCGCCATCGGGGCCGTGGCCAAGGACTTCGGGCTGTACACCAAGATCACGGGCGGCCAGCGGATCGACATGTTCGGCGCCCGCATCGACCAGCTGCCGCTCATCTGGCAGCGCCTGGTGGACGCGGGGTTCGAGTCCGGCCACGCCTACGGCAAGTCGCTGCGGACCGTGAAGTCGTGCGTCGGCTCGACGTGGTGCCGGTTCGGCGTGCAGGACTCGGTGGCGCTCGCGGTCATGCTCGAGCTGCGCTACCGCGGGCTGCGCTCGCCGCACAAGATCAAGCTGGGCGTCTCGGGCTGCGCGCGCGAGTGCGCCGAGGCCCGCGGCAAGGACGTCGGCGTGATCGCCACCGACAAGGGCTGGAACGTCTACGTGGGCGGCAACGGCGGGTTCACGCCGCGGCACGCGCAGCTGCTGGCCGAGGACCTCGACACCGAGACGCTGGTGCGGACCATCGACCGGTTCCTCCTCTACTACGTGCGCACGGCCGACCGGCTGCAGCGGACCGCGCCGTGGATCGAGGAGGTCGAGGGCGGCCTCGACGGCGTCCGCGCGGTCGTCCTCGAGGACTCGCTCGGCATCGCGGCGGACCTCGACGAGCAGATGGCGCGGCACGTCGACGAGTACGAAGACGAGTGGCGCGCCACCCTCGACGACCCCGAGAAGCTGCGCCGGTTCGCCAGCTTCGTCAACGCCCCCGACACCCCCGACCCGTCGCTGGCGTACGTGCCGGAGCGGGGCCAGTCCCGCCCCGCCACGGCGGACGAGCGGGCGGCCGCCCTGCGCGGGGAGCCCGTCCTGGTCGCCGGCACCACCCTGGAGGTCCGCTCATGACCGCCGTCGACACGGCCGTGTGGACCACGGTCTGCCGGCTGGAGGACCTGGCCCCCGAGCGCGGGGCCGCCGCGCTGCTGGACGGCGAGCAGGTCGCGCTGTTCCGGCTGCTCGACGGCCGCGTGCTGGCGGTCCAGCAGCACGACCCGTTCAGCGACGCGCACGTGATCTCCCGCGGCATCGTCGGCTCCCGGTCCGTCGACGGCGCCGAGGTACCCACGGTCGCCTCCCCGATGTACAAGCAGGTGTTCGACCTGACGACGGGGCGCTGCCTGGACGTCGCGGGCAAGGTCCCCGCCCGGGGGCTGGCGCCCGACCTGCGCTCCTGGCCGGTCCGCGTGCGCGACGGGCTCGTGGAGGTCGGACGATGACCACGATGCTCGGGCTCCAGCTCACGGGCCGCCGCGTGCTCGTCGTGGGCGGCGGCCCGGTGGCCGCGCGGCGGGTGCAGTCGCTGCTGGCCGACGCCGCGCGGGTGGTGGTCGTCGCGCCGCAGCTGTGCGAGGTCCTGCTCGACCTGCACCGCTGGGGGCTGGTCGAGTGGCGGCCGCGCGAGGTGGTCGAGGGCGACCTCGACGGCGTGTGGCTGGTGCACACCGCCACCGGCGACCGGGCCACGGACGCCGCGGTGGTCGCCTGGTCCGAGGCGCGGCAGACGTTCTGCGTGGACGCGGGCGCGGGCGCCGACGGGTCCGCCCGCACGCCGGCGACCACCCAGCAGGGCGACGTGCTGGTGGGGGTGGTCTCCAGCGGCGCGCCCGACCCGCGCCGGACCGTCGCCGTTCGCGACGCCCTCGCCGAGCAGCTGCGCGAGGGGCGCGTCGACCTGCGCCGGCGCCGGAGCAGTCAGGGGCGCGTCGTGCTGGTCGGCGGCGGCCCGGGCGACGTCGGCCTGCTCACGCTGGCCGGGCGCCGGGCGCTCGCCGAGGCCGACGTCGTGGTGACCGACCGCCTGGGTCCCGTCGCCGTGCTGGACGAGCTGGCGCCCGACGTCGAGGTGATCGACGTCGGGAAGACCCCGGGCCACCACCCGGTGCCGCAGCACGAGATCGGCCGGATCCTGGTCGAGCAGGCGCAGCGCGGTCGCACGGTCGTCAGGCTCAAGGGCGGCGACCCGTTCGTGTACGGCCGCGGCGGCGAGGAGGTGCTCGCGTGCCGGGAGGCCGGCGTGGCCGTCGAGGTGGTCCCCGGGGTGAGCAGCGCGTTCGCCGCGCCCGCCGCGGCGGGCATCCCGCTGACGCACCGCGGCACCGTCGGCGCGGTGCACGTGATGAACGGGCACGACGGCTGGTCGTCCGCAGCGCTCACCGGCCTGCGGGACGCGTCGTGCACGGTCGTCGTCCTCATGGGCGTGAGCGCGCTGGCCGCCCTGGCGGCGGAGGCGCTCGAGGCCGGCGCCGACCCGGCCACGCCGGTCGCGCTGGTCGAGGAGGGGACGCTGCCGGGCCAGCGCGTGACGCGCGCGCGGCTCGACGACGTCGTCGACGTCGCGGCGGCGGCCGGCGTGCGCGCTCCCGCCGTGATCGTGCTGGGCGCGGTGGCCGCCGCGGGCCTGCTCGAGCCTGGTGACGCGGCTCACACCACCGGTCCGGCCGACCGAACGGCCCCCGGGACCGTCACAATGGCGCCGTGAGCGAACCCATCGACCAGACCCTCGCGGGCCTCGTCGTGCTCATCACCGCCGACCGCCGGTCGGCCGAGCTCGCGGCAGCCCTCGGTCGCCGCGGGGCCACCGTGCGCCACGCGCCGGCGCTGGGGATGGTGCCGCACACCGACGACGCGGCCCTGCTCGAGGGCACGCGCTCCCTGCTCGCCGACCCGCCGGACACCGTCGTCGTCACCACGGGCATCGGGTTCCGCGGCTGGATCGAGGCCGCGGACGCCGCGGGTCTCGACGAGCCCCTGGTCGAGATGCTGCGCGGCACGCGGATCGTCGCCCGCGGGCCCAAGGCGCGCGGCGCCATCCAGGCCGCGGGCCTGACCGCCGACTGGGTGGCCGAGTCGGAGACCAGCGCGGAGATCGCCGAGGTGCTGCTGGACGAGGGCGTCGCCGGGCGGGACATCGCGGTCCAGCACCACGGCGCCGGCGCCGACGGGCTCGACGAGGCGTTCGCCGCGGCGGGCGCCCGCGTGCGCAGCCTCGTCGTCTACCGCTGGGGACCGCCGCCCGACCCGGGTGTCGTGGAGGCGTCCGTCCGGGCGGTCGCGGCCGGGGAGGTCGACGCCGTCGTGTTCACGTCCGCGCCGGGTGCGGCCGCCTGGCTCACGGCCGCCGACGGCGCCGGCGTCACCGACCGGATCGTCGCGCTCGCCCGGCGGGGCAGCGTGGTGATGGCCGCGGTCGGCCCGATCACCGCCAAGCCGCTGCAGGAGCGGGGGATCGAGCCGCTGGTGCCCGACCGCGGCCGGCTGGGCTCCCTGGTCCGCGCGCTCGTCGGCCACTACGGCGGGCTGCAGGCGCTGCAGACCGTGGCCGGCCCGCTGCAGGTGCACCGCGGCACCGCCGTGCTCGACGGTCACGTGCTCGCGCTCACCCCGACGGGACTCGAGGTCCTGCGGCTGCTCGCCGCGGCCGGCGGCGCGGTGGTGCCGCGCGACCAGGTGCTGGCCGCGCTGCCCGGCGACTCGCGCGACCCGCACGCGGCCGAGGTGGCCATCGCGCGCCTGCGCGAGGCCACGGGGAGCCGGCTTCTCATCCGCACGGTGGTCAAGAGGGGATACCGTCTCCAGCTGGAGGAGGTCGGATGACGAACGCCCTGCACGCCCGTGGTCCGGTGCCGCCGCTGGACCTCGAGGGTCCCGTTCTGGTCGGCTGCTCCCACGGCACGGACGACCCGGCCGGCCGCGCGGCCGTCCGGTCGATCCTCACCGGCGTGGCCACCGCCCGGCCCGAGCTCGACGTGCGCGAGGCCTTCGTGGACGTCCAGCAGCCGGAGGTCGCCGACGTCGTCGCGCACGCGCTGGAGAGCGACGCGTCCGGCGCCGTGGTGGTGCCGCTGCTGCTGTCGATCGGCTTCCACGTCAAGGTCGACATCGCCGAGGCCGTGGACCAGCCCGGCGCCACGGCGGCCTCCCCGCTCGGCCCCGACCTGCGGCTGGTCGACATCCTCGTGGACCGCCTGCGGACGGCGGGGCTCGGCGACGACGACTCGGTGGTGCTGGCCGCCGCCGGGTCGTCCGACCCGGCTGCCGCGCTCGCGGTGGAGTCCGTCGCGGCCGGCCTGGCCGACCGGCTGGAGCAGCCCGTGACCATCGGGTACGGCGCCGGCGCCGAGCCGCGGGTCCCGGCGGCGGTGGCGACCGCGCGCGCGGACCTGCCGCCCGGTGGCCGCGTGGTCGTGGCCTCCTACCTGCTGGCGCCCGGCTACTTCTACGACCGCGTGCTCGAGGCGGGCGCGGACGTCGTGACGGCGCCGCTCGCGCCCGACGGCCGGCTGGTCGACATCGTGCTCGACCGGTACGACGCCGCCACCTGAGGACGGGGCTTGCCCCGGGTCGCTCCGTACCCCTAGGAACGGGGGATGCCGACACTGCGCTCGTCCGCGGCCGCCGCGGTCCTCGTGCTCTCCCTCGCCGCCTGCACCGGGTCGGGCTCCGACGACGCCGGGTCGACGTCACCTGCGACCCCCACGGCGAGCGGGGCGTCGATCGAGCTGCGCCCGGCCGACACCCCGGCCTGCCTCCCGGACGGCACGTCCGCCGTGACCACGGGGCCCGAGGACGACGCCACCCTCGTCGCGTACGCGGGCACCGGCACCAAGGGCGTGGTGCTGGCGCCGCAGAGCGAGGGCGGTCCGTGCCAGTGGGCCGGCCAGCTGCCGCGGCTCGCGGACGAGGGCTACGTGGTCGCCACGTTCAGCTGGTCCGCCGACGACAAGGCGTCCTTCCTCGCGGCCGTCGACGTGCTGCGCAGCCTGGGCGCCACGGACGTCGCGCTCGTCGGGGCCTCCAAGGGCGGCACCTACGCGGCGGCCCTCGCCGACGACGTCGACCCCGTAGCGGTGGTGGCCCTCGGGCCGCCCTCCAGCTTCGAGGGGCTCAACGCCATGCCCGCGTCGAGCGACTACACCGGGCCGTTGCTGGTCATCGCGTCGACCGACGACCCGAACGTCGGCGTGTCCTCGTCGCGGGCGGTGTCCCGCAAGGACGACCCGAGCACGTTCCTGGAGCTCAGCGGGCGCGCGCACGGGGTCGAGCTGTTCGACACCCCGCACCGCCAGCAGGTGGAGGACGCCATCGACGCGACCCTCGCGGAGGGCTTCGGAGGCTAGACAGCCCGAAGGCGTGCGGCCCGGGGGTGGGGCCGCACGCCTTCGGCGTCCTTCGGGTGAGGTCAGGCGAAGCGCCGCCGCGCGAGCCCTGCCAGGCCGACGCCGCCGGCGAACAGGACGATCGCCGCGATGAACCGACCCAGCGAGCTGACCCCGGAGCCGTCCGCCCCGGCGATGTCGATCGAGTAGGCCGTCGCACCCACCGCACCCTCCGGTGCGCCGTACGCCATGCCCTCGGTCGACGCCCGCTCGGCGCCGGCGCTGAGCACCGCGTACTTCACGCCGAAGTCCTCGGCGGTGTCCTGCCCGCTGACCACCACCTGCGAGGTGCCCTCGTCGGACAGCTGCTGCGTGCCGTCGACCAGCTTCGGCGCACCCTCGGCCGCCGTGTCGAGGCCGTCGGACAGCTGCGTGGACCCGTCGGCCGCGGCGGCGAGGCCCTCGGACAGCGCCCGCGAGCCGGCGGCCGCACGGGAGACGCCGGCCGAGAGCTTGCCCGCACCGTCGTTGAGCCGCGTGGCGCCCGCACCGAGCTGGGCGAGGCCGGAGGAGAGGGTGTCGCCGCCCGCGCTGAGCTGGTCGGTGCCCGACTGCAGCGAGTGGACGCCACCGCGCAGCGTGCCGTTCGCCTTCGTGTCGGTCGCCGTACCCACTCCCGCCTGAACCTTGGCGGTCACGCCGCTGACCAGCAGCGAGACGCCGGCGTCGACGCCGTCGAAACCGTCGACAGCCGCGGTGGCCGTGAGCCCTTCGAGCAGACCCGGCTTCGTGAGGTCGCAGACTCCCGGCAGAGACTTGGAGCTCAGCCCGCACTCGACCGTGGCCAGCCCGGGGCCCGCGATGTTCGCGAGCCGACCCTGCAGGTACGTCAGGCCCTGCTGGAGGTTGGCGGTCGCGGGCAGCGCCGAGCCGTAGAACGCCGCCGAGCTCGGGTTGCCGAGGTTGGCCGGGTCGGCGAACTTGGCCTTGCCGGCCGTGAGCTGTGTGATCAGGCCGCCGATCACGGTCGCATTGGGCTGTCCGGCGGGCGGCATCGCGGGACGCCCGCCGGGGTAGCACGGGTGGAGGCCCGGAGCCAGCGCGCTCGCGCCGTCACGCACGTCGGTCAGCACCGCGATCGCACAGTCGAGCTGCTGGTAGGCGCCGGGCGCCGTGGGGCTGGTGCTGTAGATGCCTGCCGCGAGCACGCTCAACAGCTGCGGTGCTCCGGTGCCGACCTGCTGCCGGAGCTGGTCCACGCCGGCGAGCAGGGTGTTCGGCGTGGTGGTCGAGCCGATCCCGTCGCGCAGCTTGGCGATGCCGGCGTGGAGCTTGGCGACGCCCGGGTCCTTGTCGAGGTTGCCGATGTCGCCGTACAGCTTGGCCAGGCCGGCATCGACGAGGGCGAGCCCGCCGTCCACCTGCACGAGGCCGTCGAGCAGCTGCGGCGCCTTGGCGCGGGCCTGCGCGAGGCCGTCGTCGAGCTGCTTGGCGCCTGCCGCCAGCTGCGCGGCACCGGGTGCGGCCTCGCCGGTCAGGCCGGCAGCGAGCTCGGCCGCGCCGGGAGCCGCGGAGTCGTTGAGCCCGGACTCCAGCTGGGCCGCGCCGTCGCGGAGCTGGAGCAGGCCCGCCAGCAGCTGGGCCGCGCCGTCGTGGAGCTGCAGCACGCTGTCGTCGAGCAGCAGGCCGGCCCCGGTGAGGTCGACGCCCTTCTGCGCGCCGGACTGGTAGCTCTGCGCGCCGCCCTTGAACGAGGGGTAGTCCAGCGGCGAGACCGGCATGGACGTGAGGTTGGCCTTCGGCACGACTGCGTGGCTGACCTTCGCGGTGTAGCCGAACTCCGCGGTGTCCGAGCCGATGGGCGGGAAGAGCGTCATCTGGAACTGCATCCGCGTGCCGCCGTGCCCGTCGCCGGCCATGCCGGCCTCGTCGGACTGCACGTCGGTGAAGGTCGACGGCAGGACCGTGACCAGCTGCCCGATCATGGGGATGACGGTCTCGGCCGAGGCGGTCGCCTGCGTGCCCGTGCCGTCGTCGTACGTGACGTCCTGGGTCTTGCCGGTCGTGTTGGTCACCTTGTAGTGGACGCCGAGCGTGCCGGACTTGCCGACGACGGCGCCCGGCTGGACCGCCTTGCCGTCGAGCGTGTACGTGACCTCGACCGTGAGGGGGAGGTCCTTGTCGTACGTGCTCACGGAGCGCTCGCGGCGCTCGCCGTCGACGCTGAGCGTGCTCACGAGCTTGCCGTCGACCACCTTGTAGCCGCCGAAGCCGTCGAGGTTGCGCAGGCCCTTGGTGGAGACCGGGTTGGAGATGGTCGCCGTGCCCTTGCCGCTGAGGGCGAGCTGGTCGTAGACGCGCGCCTCCTGGAACGCACCCGTCGACGAGAGGCGGGCCTGCACGGTCTCGGTGTTGGTCACGGCGACGTCGCCGGAGTCCGCGGCCATCGCCGGGGAGCCCGCGGCGCACACGAGCAGGGGGATCAGGACGACGGCTGCTGCCGCCGTGGTGGTCGTGCGTCGCACGTCAGGCCTCCGGCTGGGGGTCGAAAGGACGGGTGGCGGGCAGGCCGCGGCGCGGGCCGCGGGGGGCCTCGGCGAAGTTCGCGGCGCCCTCGTAGGCGGCGGCGGGCTGCTCGACCTCGGCCAGCGGCAGGGCCTGCTCGGCACGCTCCTGCTCGCGGTCCTGCACGACGACCACGCCGAGCAGCGACGTCGCCAGGAACCCGGCGCCCGCGGCGAGCAGGATCGAGGTGGCGGTGGCAGACGACGAGGTGACGAACGCGGTGGGGTCGGCGGAGTAGGTCGCCTCGTAGGCACCGGCCATCGCGGCCGCGCCGAGCAGCGTCGACCACAGCGGCAGCTTCCCGCGGCTCAGGCCGGCGACGGCGAGGCACACCCCCAGGACGACGAGCACCGCGACCGCGCGGCCCGCGGCGGCGTCGGGCAGCGCCGCGGCGCGCAGCGCGTAGCCCAGCCAGGCGGCGGCGAAGCCGACCGCGAAGCCACCGGCGCGCTGGGCGGGGGAGCGGTCCGGCACCAGGCCGAGCGCGCCGCCGAGCGCCGCGCCGTGCAGCGCGACGCTCTGCAGCTCGGGTCCGGAGAACAGCACGATCGCCGTCGTGAGGAGTGCGAGGACGAGCCCCGCCAAGATGTGACGCTTCATGACCACCTCGTCGTGGTGACCGCCGCGCGAGGTTGGTCCGCGCGGTCGGTGCTGCCGGTAGATGGCCGCCCGAGAGGGTGCTGACCTGCACCGTCGCCGTTGACGGCTCAGGTCCGCACGCTTCTCGGGCGGAACCAGGCGCTTGTCTACCAGCGGACGAAGCACCTGAGCCACGCGGTACTAGGTAAAACCGGACCGGTAGCAGGTACATCGTTATGGCGTCGTGACCTAGGTCACTGGCGCACCGCTCAGAGGTAGCGCAGCGGGTCGAACTCCTCGAGCGGGATGATCCGCAGGCGCGGCAGCTGGACGTTGAACGCGGCGACGTCGCCCTCGAGGTCGAACGTCTCGAGCCCCCGCGCCACGAGCGCCGAGAGCTGGGTGCTGGTGAACTCGCGGAACGCCAGCAGGCCGACCCGGCGGTCGTCGTCGTCGACCAGCGCCTCGAGCTCGGGCGCGAAGTCGCCGTCGTGGCTGGCCAGGAGCACGTCGCCGCCGCGGCCGGAGATGGCCTCGAGCGTGCGCTTGATGCCGATGTCGACGACCTTCTCGTACGACTCGCCCGACAGCGGGATCGGCTGGAACCCGATGGCGAGGAGCGCCTGCACGAACGACATCGGCAGCGAGCCGTTCGAGGCGTTGAGGAAGAACAGCGCCTTCACGGGCTGGTTCCACGTCTGCTGCGCGAACGTCAGCACGCGCTCCCAGCGGGGCCGCTGCTCGGGGGTGGGTCGGCCGCCCAGGATCGAGGACCCGAGGGTCGCGTCGATGTTCTCGCCGTCCACCAGCAGGTAGGTGGTGCGCGGGGCGGCCTCGGTCGTCATCGCGTCAGCGTATCCGCAGGTAGCACGTACCGGCCCGGGGTCCCGCCCGCAGGACCCGGGACCGCACGTCGGGTGGCGGCGCGGGTGGTCCGTCGAGCGCGCGCCCGATGTCCGGGCGCCGGAACAGGTCCGACGCCGCGGGCGTTGAGCTCGATACGTTTGCATGGACTTTGGGGAGGCCGACCGATGGACGACGACGTGCGCGAGCTGCCGGGCGCGCGCGAGGCCGCGGAGGCGTGGGAGTCGCTGTTCCGCGCGCAGGTCGCCCTCATGCGGCGGTTCCAGCGCGACGACGTCTGGGGCGACCTGACCATCCGCGAGTACGACGTCCTCTTCACGCTCTCGGGCTGCCCGGACGGCACGGCGCGGCTCAAGGAGCTGGGGGAAGGCAGCCTGCTGACCCAGCCCAGCCTGTCCCGCCTGGTCGAGCGGCTCGAGGTCGCGGGCCTGGTGCGGCGGCGACCGGTCGAGGGCGACGCCCGGGGCGTGGCCGTGAGCCTGACCCCCGAGGGGGCGCGCGTCCAGCGGGAGATCGGGCGGCGGCACGTGCGGTCGATCCGGCGCCTGGTGGGCGGGGCCCTGGACGCCGACGAGCTGGCCACCCTGCGGACGCTGACCGACAAGCTGCGCGCGGCGCAGGCGTCGATCCCCGACCCGTCGTGACCTAGGCGCGCAGCGCCCGCAGCTCGGCGGCCACCGCGGTCGGTGCCGGTCGGGCGGCCGGGTCCTCCGCGGTCATGGCGCGCAGCAGGCGCGTCCAGTCGCGCCCGACGCGCTCCGGGATCTCCACCGGCTCCAGCAGGCGGGCCAGCGCGCTGGTCAGCGGGTCGCCGGGATAGGCGCGCGTGCCCGTGAGGCACTCGAGCAGCACGAGGCCGAGGGAGTAGATGTCGCTGGCCGGGCCGGCCGGCACCCCGAGGGCCTGCTCGGGGCTCTGGTAGCCCGCCGTGCCGGACGACCCGCGAGACGCCGGGGCCGCGTTCGCGGTGGTCACGGCGATGCCGAAGTCGGCGAGCACCACCGGCAGCCACGGGGCGTCGCGCGCACCGCCGGCGGCGCGCTCCGTGGCGACGAGCACGTTGGAGGGCTTCACGTCGCGGTGCACGACGCCGGCACCGTGCGCGTGGGCGAGCGCGAGCGCCAGCTGGCGTCCGACGTCGGCCGTGAGGCCCGGCGCCAGCGGTCCGTCCGCGATCGTGTCCCGCAGCGTGCGGCCGTCGACGAGCTCCATCACGAGGAACGCGACGGGTCCGACGTCCGGCAGCACGTCGGCGCCGACGTCCAGCAGCGCGACCAGGCTGGGATGCGCGAGCGACGACAGCACGCGGGCCTCGTGCGCGTAGCGCCGGATCTCGTCGGGCGAGGCCCCGCCGATGGCGAACAGCTTGAGCGCGACCGCGCGGTCCAGGCGGGCGTCGGTCGCCCGGAACACCTCGCCCGACCCGCCCCGCCCGAGCTGCTGCTCGAGGTGGTAGCGCCGGCCGAGCGCGGGGCTCGCCGACGGGCGGGACTCGGTCAACGGCACGGGAACGCCTGTCTCTCGGGGTGCGCTCACGAGGCGCCGGGCAGGAACGACGGTAGGAGCAGGCCGCTCTCGGCGCACGCCGACACAAGACGGAGCGCGCGAACGGGTGATCCCGGCACGTCGGGCACTTGCAGCGGGATGCAAGCGGCTTGCAGCCCGCGACGGTAGGGTGACGAGCATGTCACGGCGACTCGCAGAGGTGGCACGCAAGGTCGGCGTCTCCGAGGCGACCGTCAGCCGCGTGCTCAACGGCAAGCCCGGTGTGTCGGAGTCGACGCGCGAGGCCGTGCTCACGGCGCTCGACGTGCTCGGCTACGAGCGGCCGACCAAGCTGCGCGGCGAGCGCGCCCGGCTGGTCGGGCTCGTCCTGCCCGAGCTGCAGAACCCGATCTTCCCGGCGTTCGCCGAGGTGGTGGGCGGTGCGCTCGCGCAGCAGGGGTTCACCCCCGTGCTGTGCACCCAGACCGCCGGCGGGGTCTCCGAGGCCGACTACGTCGAGCTGCTGCTCGGGCAGCAGGTCTCCGGCATCGTGTTCGCGGGCGGGCACTACGCCCAGCGCGACGCGTCGCACGGCCACTACGAGCGGCTGACGGGCCGCCACCTGCCGGTCGTCCTCATCAACGCGTCCATCGAGGAGCTCCCGTTCCCGCGGGTGTCGTGCGACGACGAGGTGGCCATCGAGCAGGCGGTGGGCCACCTGGCGTCGCTCGGGCACACCCGGATCGGCCTCGTGCTGGGCCCCGTGGACCACGTGCCGTCCGAGCGCAAGCTCCGCGCGGCGCAGGCGATCATGCAGCGCCTGGGCCTCGAGCTCGGCGCCGACCACGTGGTGCGCAGCGCCTACTCGCTGGAGAGCGGCCAGGCCGCGGGCAACCGGCTGCTGCGCGAGGGGGTCACGGGCATCGTCTGCGCGAGCGACCCGCTGGCGCTCGGCGTCATCCGCGCCGCTCGCCGGGCCGGCCTGCGCGTGCCCGACGACGTCTCCGTGGTGGGCTACGACGACTCCGCCTTCATGAGCTGCACCGAGCCCCCGCTGACCACCGTGCGCCAGCCGATCGAGCCCATGGGCCGGGCCGCGATCGACCTGCTGGTCAGCCAGATCCACGGGGGAGCCGTGCCGCAGGACGAGCTGCTGTTCGAGCCCGAGCTCGTCGTCCGCGGCTCGACCGGCCCCGCCCCCGCCCAGCCGGTGGCGCTCGCCGACTGACCCGCCCGCCGCTCGACCGACCCCATCCCGCCGCGCCGGCGGGGTGGGGTCTCTTGCTTCCCGACCGCGGTAAGTCACGCTTCGATAACTGTCTTGTCAGTTTCTTGCGTGGTTCCAGTCGCGTCCTTTAGTGTCTGGAACGCGACATCGACGTCTCGTGGTGGTCCTCCGGGTCCGCGGAGCACGCCCTGCCGCAGGACGCACCAGGACAACCGGCCCCGGCGACGCCGACGGTGGCCCACGAGAGACGAGACCCGAGTGGCGCAGGCTCAGCCCGAGACCGACCCGCAGTGGTGGCGTGGCGCAGTGATCTACCAGGTCTACCCGCGCAGCTTCGCGGACGGGAACGGCGACGGCACCGGCGACCTGGCGGGCCTGCGCTCCCGCCTCCCGTACCTGCGGGACCTCGGCGTCGACGCCATCTGGGTCACCCCGTGGTACGTGTCCCCGCTCGCGGACGGCGGCTACGACGTCGCCGACTACCGCGCGATCGACCCGGCGTTCGGCACGCTCGAGGAGGCCGAGCAGGTCATCGCCGAGGCCCTCGCGCTCGGCATCCGGACGATCATCGACGTCGTCCCCAACCACGTGTCCGACCAGCACGAGTGGTTCCAGGCCGCGCTGGCCGCCGGTCCGGGCTCGCCGGAGCGCGACCGGTTCTGGTTCCACCCCGGCAAGGGCGAGCACGGCGAGACCATCCCGACCGGGTGGGTCTCCGACTTCCAGGGCAGCACCTGGACGCGCACGACCAACCCCGACGGCACGCCGGGCGAGTGGTACCTGCACCTGTTCGCGCCGCAGCAGCCCGACGTCAACTGGTCGCACCCCGACGTGGTCGCCGAGTTCGAGTCGGTGCTGCGGTTCTGGTTCGACCGCGGCGTCGCCGGGATCCGGATCGACTCGGCGGCGCTGCTGGTCAAGGACGCGTCGCTGCCCGAGGTGCCCGCCCACCCCGGGCCCGGCGAGCACCCGCACGTCGACCGCGACGAGCTGCACGACGTCTACCGGGGCTGGCGGGCCGTGGCGGACTCGTACGCGGGCACGCGCGTGCTCGTCGGCGAGGTGTGGCTGCAGGACAAGGCGCGCTTCGCGCAGTACCTGCGGGCCGACGAGATGCACACCGCCTTCAACTTCGACTTCATGGCGCGCCCCTGGGACGCCAAGCAGCTGCGCGAGTCGATCGACATCACGCTCGCGGCGCACGGGCCGGTGGGGGCGCCCGCCACGTGGGTGCTCTCCAACCACGACGTCACGCGCCCCGTCACGCGGTACGGCCGCGACGACACCTCGTTCGCGTTCACCGCCAAGCGCTTCGGCACGCCGACCGACCTGACCGTCGGCCTGCGCCGCGCCCGCGCCGCCGCCCTGCTCACGGCCGCCCTTCCCGGGTCCCTGTACATCTACCAGGGCGACGAGCTCGGGCTGCCGGAGGTCGAGGACCTGCCGCTCGCCGTGCTGCAGGACCCGATGCACTTCCGCTCGGAGGGCGTCGACCCGGGCCGGGACGGCTGCCGCGTGCCGCTGCCCTGGTCCGGCTCGACGTCGCCCTACGGGTTCAGCCCCGACGGCTCCACGGCGCGGCCGTGGCTCCCGCAGCCGGCCGCCTGGGCCGGCCTGACCGTCACGGCGCAGGAGGCCGACCCCGCGTCGACCCTGCACCTGTACCGCGACCTGCTGGCGATCCGCCGGTCGGAGCCCGCCCTGGGCGACGGCCCGATGACGTGGATCGACTCCGCCGACGACGTGCTCGCGTTCGCCCGTGGCGACCTCGTGTGCGTCGTGAACCTGGGCGACGAACCCGCCGTCCTGCCCGCCCACACCGATGTCCTGCTCGCGAGCGCCCCGCTCGACGCAGGTCTGCTGCCCCGCGACACCGCCGCGTGGCTGCGCACCCCCGCCTGACCCGACCGCACCACAGCTCGACCCGCACTGATCCCGACCGCAGAACACGATCGCGACCTGGCACCCTGTCAGGGGCGTTCCCTCACGAAGGAGTGACGATGAGGTCCTCACGCACCACCGCGCTCACCATGGCCGGTGTGCTCTCGCTCGGCCTGCTGGCCGCGTGCAGCAACGACGACACCCCGTCGGGCGACTCGTCGTCGGCCGGCGCCGACAAGGTCACCATCACGGTCGCCGGCCTCCAGCCCGGCGCCGAGCAGACGGCCGTGGACGCGCTGAACGAGCGCGTCCAGCAGTTCGAGGAGAAGTACCCGGACATCACGATCAAGACGCAGGAGTACAACTGGCTGGCGTCGACCTTCGCGGCCGACCTCGCCGGCGGCACGCTGCCCGACGTCTTCGAGGTGCCGGCCACCGACACCAAGGTGCTGATCCAGAACGGCCAGATCGCCGACATCGACGACCAGGTCAAGCAGCTCTCCTACGCGAACGACTTCAACCAGGAGGTCCTGGCCGCCGGGCTCAGCGACGACGGGAAGGTCTACGCGGTCCCCGCCAAGTCGATCTACGCCGTGGCGCTGCACTACAACCGCAAGCTGTTCTCGGACGCCGGGCTCGACCCCGACAAGCCGCCGACGACGTGGGACGAGGTCCGGGCGGACGCCAAGACCATCCACGACAAGACCGGCGTCCCGGGCTACGCGATGATGGCGCTCGACAACGCGGGCGGCTGGCAGCTGACGGCCGCGGCCTACTCGCGCGGCGGCCGCACCCAGGTGCTCGACGGCGACAGCTACAAGGCCACGCTGACCGACCCGGCCGTCAAGGAGTCGCTGCAGTTCCTGGGCGACCTCAAGTCGGACGGCTCTCTGCTGGAGAACACCCAGCTGGGCTGGGGCGACATCAACGCGGGCTTCGCCGCCGGCCAGTTCGCCATGTACACGTCGGGCTCGGACATCTACACCGCGCTGGTGCAGAACAACGGGGTCACCGCGGACAACCTGGACTACGGGCTGACCGCGCTGCCCACCGAGGGCGACAAGGCGGGCACGCTCGGCGGTGGCACCTACGCCGCCGTGGCGCCGCAGGCGACGGACGAGGAGAAGGACGCCGCCGTCAAGTGGATCGACTTCTGGTACCTGTCCAAGCTGGTGGACCAGGACCAGGCCGTCGCGGACGCCAAGATCCTCGCGGAGCAGACGCCTCCGCAGGCCGTCGGCACCCCGACCCTGCCGATCTTCAGCAAGGAGCAGTACGAGACCTCGCTCGGCTGGATCAAGGACTACGTCAACGTCCCGCTGGACCACATGGCGGGCTACACCGACGTCATGTTCACCCAGCCGGTCATCCCTGAGGCCGCTCGCGCGACGCAGGAGACCTACGGGCTGCTCTTCCCGATCGTGCAGGCGGTCATGACCGACCCCAGCGTCGACCTGGACCAGCTGCTCAAGGACGCCAACGCGCAGTCCCAGGCCCTGATCGACCAGGCCGGCTGATCCCCGAGGTGGGGGGGGGGGGGGGGGGGGCGGGGGGGGGGGCCCCCCCGG
>NZ_JBGFQZ010000002.1:0-326862 GCF_041295535.1 Cellulomonas sp. ICMP 17802
GGGGGGGGGGGGGGGGGGGGGGGGGGGGGGGGGGGGGGGGGGGGGGGGGGGGGCCCCCCCCCCCCCCCCCCCCGGCCGGGTCGTCAGGAGCTGGCGAGCTTCTGGTCCAGAGCGGCGGCCGCCTGCTCCGGCGTCACCGTGCCCTGCACCATCTGCTGGATCTGCGCGACGGCCTCGACGTTGAGCACGTCCTCCGAGCGCGTCCAGGCGATCATCGGCAGGTACACGTTGCCGGCGCGGACGTCCTCCACGATGGCGTCGAGCGAAGGGTCCACGGTCGGCTGGAAGTCCGACGTGACCGTGATGTCGGCCGAGAGCTTCTGGAACGCCTCGACGCCCTGCGCGCTGACCAGGAACTCGAGGAACGTCTTGGCCTGCTCGATCTTGTCCGACTGGGCGTTGATGGCGTAGCCGGGGCTCGCCGCACCAGCGAGGTAGGGGTCGCCGTCGGGCGCGGCCGGGATCGGGGCGATGGCGAACTTCATGTCCGGCGCCGCCTCCTTGAGCGGCGTGACGTTCCACGGGCCGGACGTGATCATCGCGACGCGGCCGTTGGCGAACTCGTCGAACACCTGGTCGCCGGTCAGGCCGACCGTGTTCGGGTCGCCCAGCCCCTCGGCGTAGAGGCGGTTGAACTGGGTGAGCGGCTCGGTCCACTCGTCCTTGAACGTCGACGTGCCGTCGAAGATGGCCTTGTCCATGCCGAAGCCCTCGGCCGCGTTCTTGGCGCCGACGAACGACGACACGATGGTCGGCATCTGCGAGAGGTCCTCGAGGTACGGGGTGATGCCCGCGTCCTTGAGCTGCTGGCAGAGGTCCAGGAACTCGTCCCACGTGGTCGGGACGCCGTCGGCGCCCACCTGGGCCAGGAGCTCCTCGTTGTACATGATCCCGGCGCCCCAGGTGGACGTCGAGGCGCCGTACACCGCGTCGCCCGAGCTGTAGGTCTTCTGGTTGAACTCCGGGATGGTGGACATCCACGGCTCGCCGGACAGGTCGACCACGTGCTTGCCCTCGATGAGGTTGGTCTTGTTCTCCGCCGCGATGACGAAGACGTCCGGTGCGGTGTTGGACAGCACGCGCGTCTGCAGGGCCTGGATGTACTCGGCGACCGGCGGCGCGTAGGAGACCTTGACCTTGATGTCGGGGTGCTCCTTCTCGAACTCCGCCACGACGGGGGCCATCACCTCCTCGCCGCTCCAGGACAGGAACGTGAGGGCATCGCTGTCGCCGCCGGACCCGCCGCTGCAGGCGGTCGCGGTCAGGGCGAGGGTCGCGACGGCCGTCAGGGCCGCGGCGATCCGGGAGCGTCGCTTCATCGGGAGGTCTCCTCGATCGGTGGGGTGAGTCGGGTGGTGCCTGGCACACCGCGGGCGTCGCGGGGCACCAAGATGGGGGGGTGGTCACCATGGACGACGTCGCCAAGGCCGCAGGCGTGTCCAAGATCACCGTGTCGAACGTGGTCAACGGCAGGAACCGGGTGGGGGCGCCGACGCGGCTGCGCGTGCTGCAGGCGATCGACGAGCTGGGCTACGAGGTCAACCTCGCGGCGCGCTACCTGCGCGTGGGCCGCACCGGCGCCATCGGGCTGCTGGTGCCCGAGCTCGAGCGGCCGTACTTCGGCCAGCTCGCGCGCCGCCTGGCCGACCGGGTGGAGAGCCACGGCATGCACCTCGCCGTGGAGCGCACCGGCGCCCTGCGCGAGCGGCAGCTCAGCTCGGTGGCCAAGGAGCGCGTGCAGCTCTACGACGGCGTGGTGCTCAGCGTGACCGGCCTGACCCCGGACGACCTGCGCCGCATCGAGCTCGGCCGGCCCGCGCTGCTGATCGGCGAGCGCGACGTCCCGGCGACCTTCGACCACGTGCTGATGGACAACGTCGGCGGCGCCAGGCTCGCGGTCGGGCACCTGCTCGCGAGCGGCGCGCGGCACGTCGCCATGGTGGGCGGGACGCTGGGCCGCGCCGAGCGCGACGTCGTGACCCTGCGCACCGAGGGCTGGCGCACGGCGCACGAGGACGCCGGCGTCGCGGCCGACCCCGCCCTCGTGGTCGAGCTGGACGAGCTCGACATGGGCGCCGCCCGCGACGCGGTGCAGCGGCTGCTGACCGAGCGGCCCGAGGTCGACGGCATCCTGGCCATCACGGACGTGGTCGGCTTCGGGGTGCTCCGCGGCCTGGCGGACGTGGGCCGGTCGGTGCCGGGCGACGTGCAGGTGGTCGGCTTCGACAACGTCGACGAGGGCGAGTTCTCCGTGCCCCGGCTCTCGTCCGTCGAGCCCGACAACGACGCGATGGCCGACGCGATCGTCGAGCTCCTGCTGCGCCGCATCGGCTCCCCGGACCCCGTGGAGCCGCAGGTCGTCATGCCCGTGCCGCGCCTGGTGCTGCGCGAGAGCACGCGCTGAGATCGGTCGTCGCCCCATCGCGCACCTCCGCCCGGCTCGTCGTCGAACCCTGATGGTGTATCGATACATCACCCGGTAGGCAACGATTAAGCACAGGTCGGGACGGATCGGTCAAGACCTCGAGATCACGGTTTGTTAACGCTCACATCGCGCCGCCCGAGGGCTGGGCCGGCCACGCGCGGTGCCGGGCGGATCAGTGCTGGTCGACGCGGGCGCGCTCGGCCCCCGTGCCGACGCCGGCCCCGGAGACGTCCCGGCGCAGGTAGTTCCAGGCGAGGAACGCGCAGACCAGCCCGTTGAGGGCGCCCATCGTCACGTCCGTCGGGCTGTGCATGCCGCGGTAGAGGCGGGCGGTGCCCACCGAGATCGGGACGAGCAGGCAGAGCACCGTGACCACGCCGCGCGCGACCGGGTTGCCGATCCGCTGCGCCACCATCGCGAGCGTGACGTAGAACGCGGTCGACGCACCGGTGTGCCCGCTCGGGTACGCGGAGGTGGGCGGCGAGTCGTCGAGGTGCTCGACGTCGGGGCGCTCGCGGCCCACCACGAGCGCGGCCGTCATGAAGACCAGGGCCTGCACCGCGATGGCCTGCGCCGGCACGATCGCGAGCCACCACTGCTTGGTGCGCCACCAGAACAGCGCCACGAACAGCACGCACGCGCCGATGATGAACTCGGTGGTGCCGATCCCCGACAGGACGGCCGTCACCGAGTTCAGCGCGGGCGTGCGCACCGACACGAACCACCGGTTGACCGCGCCCTCGCTCGGCAGCCCGCCCAGCGGGCCCGTGATGAGGAACCCGACGCCGACGACGACCACCCAGAGGCCGACCACCGGCAGCAGCACGCGGACGGCGAAGTCCCGCCACGCCTCCTTGCCGGTGGGGGCGGACGTGTCGAGCTCGTAGCGGTGCAGGAAGGTGTGCATCACGTCTCCGGGGCGGGGGCCGTCGCGGACCAGCCGCTGTAGCCGAGGTAGGACGCGCCCGCGAGGGCCGTCCCGAGGGCGAACCCTGCGACGACGTCGGAGGGGTAGTGCACGCCGAGCAGCACGCGGTCGAGGCCGGTGAGCAGGACGGTCGTGGCCGCGACGGCCGGGACGACGACCCGGCCGCGGCGGCCCAGCAGCGGCCAGACCAGCAGGGTGAGCGTGAGGGCCACCGCGGCGATGTTCGTCGCGTGCCCGGACGGGAAGCTGGAGCCGGGCGCGTGCTCCAGGGCGTCGTCGACCACGGGTCGCGCCCGCTGCACGAGCCCCTTCGCCCCGAGCTGCACGGCCCAGGCGGCCATGATCGTGAGGAACGCCCACAGCGCCCGGGTGGTCAGGCCGTGGCGTCGCCACACCCAGACGCAGACGAGCGTCGCGGCGAGGTTGACCCACTTCGCCTGGAAGGCCTGCTGCCAGACGATCAGCGCCTGCTCGAGGCCGGGGTGCGCCCGCGTGAAGTCCGTGGCCGCCTGGATCGCCTGCCGGTCGAGCCGCAGGACGTCCTCCACCTGCGCGCGCACGACGTAGGCGAGAACGGCGACGGGGACGGTGAACGCGAGCCCGAACGCCGCGGCGCGCAGCAGCGCACGGCGGCGGAGCGGGAGCGGTCGCATCCCCGGAGGCTAGGGGCGTCGGCGGTCGCGCGCGCGTCGAGCGGTCAGCCGACCGTCGTGACGACGGTCCCGGCGGGCGCCTGCCAGAGGAGGTCGAGGACGTCGTCGGCCACCCGCACGCACCCGTTCGACACCTCACCCCTGCCCCGCAGCGTCGTGGTGTGGATCGCCGTGGCGGACGTGTGGGTCACCTTGTCGTAGTCGTCCATCGTCTCGCTCTGGGTCGAGAGCAGCAGCACGCGCGGCGTCGTGGTGCCGGGCTCCAGCCAGTGCGTGCCGACGAGGAACGCGGGGACGTGCGGGGTCGGCTTGTCGGGGCTGCCGGTCGCCGTGGTGGGGAACACCCGCGTCGCCGTGCCGTCGTCGACCGTGATGGTCTGCGCCGCCGTGTCCACCTGGACGGTCCAGCTGGTGCCGGCGGCCTCGGTGTCGGCGGAGTCGATCCAGGCGCTGCGGCCGTTGACCTGCGCCGGGTCCTGGCTGGGCAGCGCCCCGCGGGTGGCGAGCATGACCCGAAGCCAGCGCCCGTGCCGGTCGATCACCGGCAGCGTGGTGCGGACCTCGAGCGTGAGGACGGGGACGACGGCGACGGCGGCCCCGGCGGGGGCCACGCGCGCGGCGGTGTCGCGCACCACGACGGCGGTCTGCCACCGGCCCAGTGCCGGGTCGTCGCTCGCGCGCGGGCCGAGCCCGTCCGTGCCGGGCAGGCCGGGGACGACGTGCAGCGGATCGGTCACCGGCAGCGCGGCGAGGTCCGCCGGCGGCGGCGCGGGGACGGCCGGCGGGGCGGCCTTCGCCACCGGGACGGGGGGTGCCACGACGACGGGGGCGGCCGGCGCCCCGGCCGGCGCGGGTGCGCACGCCCCGGTCACGACCAGGACCGCGGCCGCGAGGAGGGCCGTCAGCGTCGTTCGTGCCACCGTGCCCCCTCTCGTCCCGAGAGGTCATCGTGCGCCGCGGCACGTGATCCGGCAAAGCGCCCGCGTGTCGGGACACAGGTCTCACGATGTGGTCGGGTGTTTGACGCCTCCGCGGCGCCGATCTAAATTCCCTACCAATAAGGTCAAGATTTCCAGTGCGAAGCCCCGGCTAGCTGGATGGCAACCCTCCGCATGGCGGGGTGCCCCGGGTGAGGACCTGGTCGCGGTGGCTCCAGCCGCCGTCGACAACATGCGAGCCCCGACGACCGTCGGGACGAAGGGACGGACCATGGACGCGACCGGGGTCTCCACCCGCTCGATGCTGACGCGTTCCTGTCCGGCCCTCTGTCGCCGCTGACCGGCTGACCCACCCCTCCGCACGCCCCGCGACCGGGGCGCGCGACGCGTACCCCGAAGCGCTCGGCGCTCGGTGAGGCGCGCCCAGAACCTGCACCCGGAACGGAACACCCATGTCTCGGCACGCCCATCTCGGCATCGACCTCAGCGACACCGGCGCCCACGCCGCCGCGTGGCGCGACCACGGCTCGCGGGGCCAGCGCCTGTTCGACGCGGCCCGCCTGCTCGAGCTCGTCACCGTCGCCCAGCGCGGCGCGCTCGACTTCGTGGTGTTCGACGACGACTTCGCGCTGCACCCGAGCCGCAGCACCACGCTGCAGGGCCGGCTCGACGCGGCCCTTGTCGCCGCGCGCCTGGCACCCCGCACCACCGGCATCGGCCTGGTGTCCACGGTCGGCACGACGCACACGGCGGCGGCCCACGTGGCCAAGGCCGTCGCGACCATCGACCACGCGAGCCACGGGCGCGCCGGCTGGCAGGTGGGCTGGGACACCCGGATCGACGACGTGCCGACCGCGGGTCCGCGCTCGTCCGCGGTGCAGTCCGCGGCTGTCGCGGCCGCCGCCGAGGCGGCCGGCGTCGTCGGCCGGCACTGGGACCGGTGGGACGAGAGCGCCGAGGCGCCGTCGGCACGCCGCCGGTTCGTCGCGCACGACGGCGTGCACTTCGCCGCCGCGCCCCCGACCGCGGCACCCCGTCCTCCGCAGGGACGCCCGCCGGTCGTGGTGCGGGCGGACAGCCCCGCGGCCACCGAGCTGGCCGGCCGGCACGCGGACGTGGTGCGGGTGCGCGTCACGGGTCCCGACGAGGCGGCGCAGGCCCGCGCCCGGGTGCGTGCGGCGGTCGCCGCGGCCGGTCGTGACCCGCGCGACGTGCGCGTGCTGGTCGACACCCACCTCGTCGTCGGCCCGGACCGGGCGAGCGCGCAGGCCCGGCACGAGATGCTGGCCGAGCTCGAGGGCGTCGACGCCGGCACGCTGTCGTTCGTCGGCACCACCGCGGGCTTCGCGGAGCTGGTCTCCACGTGGGTGGACGACGAGATCGCCGACGGCTTCGTGGTCCGCCCGTCGTCCGTGCACACCGACCTGCCTGCGCTCGTCGACGGCGTCGTCCCGCTGCTGCGTGCGGCGGACCGGTTCCGCCTCGGGTACCCGGGCGCCACGCTGCGCGACACGCTCGGCCTCCCGCTCGCCGCCGCCCGCTACGCCGCGACGGCCTGACATGACGACCACCACCACGCTCACGGTCCGCTCCTTCGGCCTGCTCGACGACGCCGTGCGGCCGATGCTGGACGAGCTCGCGCACGAGTACCTGACCCGGTACGGCGACGACTTCACCGCCGACGACCTGCGCCAGGAGCTCGAGCGGTACCCGGCCCCGCAGTTCGCGGCGCCCGACGGCGACCTGATCCTGCTGCTCGACGACGGCGTGGCCGTCGCGGGCGGCGCGTTCCGGCTGCGCGCCGAGCCCGAGCTGGGGGACGCCGCGCTGCTCACCCGGCCGGGCACGCGCGACGCCGACGGGCTGCCGACGGTCCGGACCGCCGAGTACAAGCGCATCTGGACGAGCTCCGCGCACCGCCGCCGCGGGCTGGCCCGCCGGGTGCTGGTCGAGCTCGAGGCCCGGGCCGTCGCGGCCGGCTACCAGCGGCTGTACCTGACCACGGGTCCGCGGCAGCCCGAGGCCGCCGCGCTGTACCTGGCGACGGGGTTCACGCCGCTGTTCGACGTCGCCGCGGACCCCGTCGGGCCGCTGGCGTTCGAGAAGTGGCTCTGTACGGACGCGCCCCCGTCCCGTCCGTCTCCCACCCCCTCGGAGTGACCGTGTCCACCGCCTTCCTCCACCAGGACGAGTCCCTGGTCCTGTCCCCACCGCCCGTCCTCCCCCGCGCCGACGAGCCGCGGGTCGTCGCGGCCCGCCACCCCGGCCGCTGGGTCGCCACCGCCGTCGTCGCGGTGCTGCTCGCGATGGTCGTCAGCTCGCTGGTGACCAACCCGCGCTGGGAGTGGTCCGTCGTCTGGCAGTACCTGACCTGGCCGTCCGTCCTCGACGGGCTCTGGGGCACGCTGCGGCTCACGTTCGCGTCGGCGGTGCTCGGCTTCGGGCTCGGGGCCGTGCTCGCGCTCATGCGGCTGTCGCGCTCGCCGCTGCTGCGGTCGGTGTCGTGGGCCTACATCTGGGTGTTCCGGTCCGTGCCCCTGATCCTGCAGCTGCTGCTCTGGTACAACCTCGCGTACCTCTACCCGACCCTCACGCTCGGTGTCCCGTTCGGGCCGTCGTTCGTCGGCTTCGACACGCTCGACGTGATCGACAAGTTCGGCGCCGCGGTGCTCGGGCTGGGGCTGTCGCAGGCCGCGTACGCCGCCGAGATCGTCCGCGGCGGCATCCTCGGCGTCGACCAGGGCCAGCACGAGGCGGCCGCCGCGCTCGGGCTCCCGCGGTCCCGTCAGCAGCGTCGGATCATCCTGCCGCAGGCCATGCGCACCATCGTGCCGACGGCCGTGAACGAGATCATCGGCCTGGTCAAGGGCACGTCCGTGGTCTACGTCCTGGCCTACGGCGAGCTGTTCTACATCGTCGGCGTCATCTACGGCCGCAACCAGCGCGTGGTCCCGCTGCTCATCGTCGCGGGCATCTGGTACCTCGTCGTCACCACGGTGATCACCGTCATCCAGTACTACGTGGAGCGGCACTACGCGAAGGGCGCGCTGCGGCAGCTGCCGCCGACGCCGCTGCAGCGTGCCCGCTGGAGCGTCGGGATCGGGTGGACGCGGGTGAGCGGACGCCCGCTGCCGGCCGACCTGCCACCCGGGTACGGGCGCCAGGCGCGCAACGTGCTGGTCCGCACGAGCAGCAACGACGGAGCGCTCTGATGGCCGCCGGCCTGGTCGAGGTCCGGGGCGTGCACAAGGCCTACGGCACGCTCGAGGTGCTCGACGGCGTGGACCTCACGGTCCAGCCGGGCGAGGTGACCGTGATCCTCGGGCCGTCGGGGTCGGGCAAGTCGACCCTGCTGCGCGCCATCAACCACCTGGAGAAGGTCGACCGCGGCTCCATCTCGGTCGACGGCGACCTCATCGGCTACCGCCGCCGGTCCGACGGCGCCCTGCAGGAGCTCAAGGAGAAGGACGTCCTGGTGCAGCGGACCCGGATCGGGTTCGTCTTCCAGAACTTCAACCTGTTCCCGCACCTGACCGCGCTGGAGAACGTCGTGGAGGCGCCGGTCTCGGCGCAGAAGCGGCCGCGCGGCGAGGTCGAGGCCGAGGCGCGCGAGCTGCTCGCCCGGGTCGGGCTCTCGGACAAGGCCGACGCCTACCCCCGGCAGCTGTCCGGCGGGCAGCAGCAGCGCGTGGCGATCGCCCGGGCGCTCGCGGTCAAGCCGGCGGTCGTGCTCTTCGACGAGCCGACCTCCGCGCTCGACCCCGAGCTGGTCGGCGAGGTGCTCGACGTCATCCGCGACCTCGCGGCGACCGGCACCACCCTGATCGTCGTCACGCACGAGATCGGCTTCGCCCGGGAGGTGGCGACGAGCGTCGTCTTCATCGACGGCGGGCAGATCCTCGAGCAGGGCACGCCGAGCCAGGTGCTCGACAACCCGCAGCACCCACGCACCCGCGCCTTCCTCGACAAGGTGCTCTGACCCCCTAGTTCTTCGTCGCCCGCACCCTGCGGACGGCGTGACGAGCGCGCCCCGTGCGCTCCCGACCGAGAGAGAGACCCCCGTGACCACGACCTTCCGACGTGCTGTGAGCGCACTGGCCTTCGTGCCCCTGCTGGCGCTCGCGGCCTGCGCCGGATCGGCCTCTGCGGACAGCGACGCCGACGCCGCCGCCACCCCCGCGGCGTCCGCCGCGGGCCTCCAGATCAGCACGAGCCCCGACCAGGACCGGATCCACACGACGAAGGCGGAGGACGCCATCGCGCTGCTCCCGGCCGACGTCAAGGAGTCGGGCGTGCTCAAGGTCGCCACCACGGCCGGTGCTGCGCCGCCGCTCGGGTTCCTCGCCGACGACGAGAAGACGCCGATCGGCAACGAGACCGACATCGCCAGCCTCGTCGCCGACGCTCTCGGCCTCAAGCTCGAGCTCGAGCAGAAGGCGTGGGCCGACTGGCCGCTCGCCCTGCAGTCGGGCGACGTCGACGCGGTGATCTCCAACGTCACCGTGACCGAGGAGCGCAAGGAGCTCTACGACTTCTCGTCGTACCGCAACGACCAGCTCGGCTGGCTGACCAGCGCCTCCAGCAAGGTCAAGGAGATCAAGGAGCCCAAGGACATCGCGGGCCTCACGATCGGCGTCGGCTCCGGCACCAACCAGGAGAAGATCCTGCTGGCCTGGAACCAGGAGAACATCGACAAGGGCCTCGAGCCGATCAACGGCGGCGAGCCGGAGTACTACGAGAACTACTCCGACGTGCTCCTCGCGGTGCAGTCCGGCCGGCTCGACACCTACGTCGGTCCCAACGCCAGCCTCGCGTACAGCGCGGCGACGGCACCGGACCAGTTCAAGGTCGTCGGCACCCTCAACGGCGGCTGGCCGTTGACGGCGCAGATCGCCGTGGCCACGCTCAAGGGGTCCGACCTCGCACCGGCCGTGACGGCCGCCCTGCAGCACGCGTTCGACGACGGCACCTACGCCGAGGTCCTCGACCGCTGGGGCCTGTCGGCCGAGGCGATCGAGAAGCCCGAGACCAACCCGCCGGGTCTGCCCAAGACGAGCTGACCCCGCACAGACCGGACGCTCCCACGAGCGTTCCGCGGTGGCCGGTCGGGGTCGGGGGACGCCCGGCCGGCCACCATCCCGTCCCCCTTGGAGGTACCCCGTGCAGCTCGTCGACCACCTCGTGATCGGCGGTGGCGTGATGGGCTCGGCCGCCGCGTGGCAGCTGGCCCGCCGCGGCCGCGACGTCGTGCTGCTCGAGCGGTTCGCGCCCGGGCACGTGAACGGGGCGTCGCACGGCGCCTCGCGGATCTACCGGCAGACGTACGACCGGCCCGAGTACCTGGACCTGGCGGCCGAGGCGCTCGAGCTGTGGCGGTCGTTCGAGGGCGTGCTGACCCTGACCGGCGGCGTGAGCCACGGCGAGGCGTCGCCCGGCGTGCTCGAGGCGTTCGTCGCGCGCGGCGTCCCGCACGAGCTGCTCTCGCCGGAGGCCGCGCACGAGCGTTGGCCGGGGCTGCGGTTCGAGGGGACCGTGCTGCACGAGACGCGGACCGCCGGCCGCCTGCATGCCGACCGGGCCGTCGCCGCCCTGCAGTCCGCGGCGGCCGCGCTGGGCGCCGACGTGCGGCACGGCGTGCAGGTCCTCTCGGTGACGGCGGCCGGCGACGGCGTGCTCGTCGAGAGCTCCGACGGGCCGCTGCACGCCCGCAGCGCCGTCCTGGCGGTCGGCGCATGGACCTCCGTGCTGCTCGGCCGCGGGGCGCCCCCACTCGTCGTCACGCAGGAGCAGCCCGCCCACTTCGCGCCGCTGGTCGGGGCGCCCTCCGTCGACGCCTGGCCGAGCTTCACGCACCGGCCGCTCGGCGACCACCCGTGGCCCAGTGGCACCTACGGGCTGGGCACCCCGGGCGAGGGCATCAAGGTCGGGTTCCACGCCGTCGGGCCGGTGACCGACCCCGACCGCCGCTCGTTCACGGCCGAGCCCACGCAGCTCGCGCTGCTGCAGGAGTACGCCGCGCAGTGGCTGCCGGGCGTCGACCCGACCGTGCCGCACCCGATCTCGTGCACCTACACGACGACCCCCGACCACGACTTCGTCCTGGACCGCCGCGGACCGCTCGTGGTCGCCGCCGGGTTCTCCGGCCACGGCTTCAAGTTCGCGCCCGCGATCGGCCGGGTGCTCGCCGACCTCGCCGTGGAACCCGTCGACGACCCCGTCTCGGCGTCGCACGCCGCCTTCCACCTGTCCCGCCCCGCCCTGCAGGAGACCCGATGACCCGCCGTGCCGTGCCCCTGTCCGTGCTCGACCTCGCCCCCGTGCCCGCCGGCAGCACCGGCGCGGCGGCCCTGCGGTCGGCCGTCGACCGGGCGCAGCGGCTCGAGCGGCTGGGCTACCGGCGCGTCTGGTTCGCCGAGCACCACCTCGCGCCCGGCGTGGCCTCCGCGGCGCCGGGCGTGCTGGCCGCGCTCGCGGCGTCCGCGACGTCGACCATCCGCGTGGGGTCCGCCGCCGTGCTGCTGGGCACCACCAGCCCGGCGGTCGCGGCCGAGCAGTTCGGGACGGTCGCGGCGCTGCACCCCGGCCGCGTGGACCTCGGGCTCGGGCGTGCGTCGTTCCCGCCGCCCGGCAAGGACGCGAGCGCCGCACCCGACGCCTCGGCCCCGGGGAACGGACGGGTGCCGGCGTCGGCGACCGAGGCCCGGGTGGTCGACGGCCTCCTCGTGCCGGCCGCGCCGCCGTTCACGTTCGCCGACCCGGACCTGCGCGCGCGGTTCGTCGCGCAGCAGCAGTTCCTCTCCGCGGGCCGCACCCCGGAACCGTTCCGGGACGAGCTGTCCACGGTCCTCGCGCTGCAGGCCGGGACCGCGCGCGCCGGCGACCGGTCCGTCACCAGCCCGGCCGTCGAGGGCTCCGACCTGGCCCTGTGGGTGCTGGCGTCGAGCGCGGGGGAGAGCGCCCGCGTGGCCGGCGAGCTGGGCCTGCCGCTCGCGGCGAACTACCACGTGAGCCCGGCGACCGTGCTGGAGACGGTCGCCGCCTATCGCGCGGCCTTCACGCCGGGCGTGCTCGACCGGCCGTACGTCGTGGTGTCCGCCGACGTGCTCGTCGCCGACACGCAGGCCCGGGCGGACGAGCTGGCGGACCCGTTCGCCGAGTGGGTGCTCTCGATCCGCAGCGGCGCGAGCGCCATCCCGTACCCGCGGCCGGGGACGACGACGCCGTGGGAGCTGCGCGGCGAGGACGAGCGCGCGTTGCTGCGCGACCGGCTCGACACGAGGATCGTCGGCGACCCGTCGACGGTCGTGCGCGGGCTCGACGCCGTGGTCCGGGCGACCGGTGCCGACGAGCTGCTGGTCACCACCATCACGCACGACCCCGCCGACACGGCCCGCTCGGACGAGCTCCTCGCGCGCGCCTGGGGCCTCGCGGCCGCCGGCGAGCTGGTGGGCGCCTCCGCGGCGTCGGGCTCCCGCTGACCCACCCGCAACGTCCGCACTCCGGCGGGTCCTGACCCCCACGAGTGCGGACGTTGCGCATCACCCGACCACAGTGTCCGCACTCCGGTGGGTCCTGGCCCGCACGAGTGCGGACGTTGCGCGTCGCAGGCAGTGAGGCCTCCCCGTTCGCGTCGGGGGTCGCCCGCGTCGATGCGGAGATGGATGCGAGTTTCGTGGGCTCCTGGACCACGTGTCGTGCATTCATCCCTGCATCGACGCCGGAATGCCGACCGCCGCCGCGGCCCGGCCGCTGCCCGCCGCAGCCGTGACGTCCGGACGCAGCGAGGCCCCGGTGGATCACCACCGGGGCATCGTCGCGGGTCGGTCAGACGGCCGTGTGGTCGCCGATCCGGTGGTAGGTGCGGTCGTGGTAGACGAGCGGCAGCGCCTCGTCGGCGATGCCGTGCGCCAGGGCGCGGACCGAGATCAGGTACGACCCGCCGACGGGGACGCGCTGCACGACACGGCCCCGCAGCCAGGACACCGCGCCGTCGATGACCGGCTCGCCGGTGTCGAGCGCGGCCCAGCCGCCCGCGGCGAACCGGTCGATGCCGCTCGTCGCGAACCGCGCGGACACGTCGTCCTGCGCGGCCGACAGGAAGCTGATCGCCAGCGTGCGCGCCCGCGAGAGGGCCGGCCACGAGGACGACGTCGACGCCAGCGAGAACGCCAGCAGGGGCGGCTCGGCCGACACGGAGATGACCGACGTGGCGGTGAACCCGACCGGCCGGCCCTCGTCGTCGAGCAGGGTCACCACGGCGACGCCCGCCGGGTGCCGGCGGAACACGTCCTTGTAGGCCTGCGGGCTCAGCTGCGGCTCGTCCTGCTCCGCGAGGTCGGCGTCGAGCACGCGGAGGAGCTCGGCGGTCATGCCGGGACGACCGCGAGGTCGAGGGCGGCGCGCAGCGGGGCGGCGGCGCGCTCGAGCCAGCGGTCGATCGCGGCGTCGAGGTCGGCCAGGTCGGCCTCCGTGACGGCCAGGGCGCGGGTGGGCACGGTCGCCCCGAGCTCCACCAGCAGCGGCCGCAGGTGAACCTCGCCGGCGAGCAGGTGCGCCGGGCCGCCCGAGACCACGAGCGGGACGGCGACCACCCCGGCGAGCCCGTCCGGCCCGTACAGGTCGAGGAACGACTTGAGCAGCCCGGTGTAGGTGGCCTTGTAGACGGGGGTCGCGACGACGAGCAGGCGGGCGGCCGAGACCGTCGCGAGCGCGGGATCGAGCAGGGAGCGGTCCGCCGTGAACAGCTGGTGGCCGATCGTCGCCAGGTCGACGGTGCCGACCTGCTCACCCTCGGCGAGCCGGCCGGCGACGCGGGTCGCGGCCGCGAGGGTGCGCGACTCGGGCCGAGGGTTGCCCACGAGGGCGACGACGGAGGGGGCTTGCTGCTGGACCACGGTGGAGCTCCTTCTCGCTGCACGCTTGCCGCGCCGGTCGGCACGGCCGGGTCATCTCCCGGAGCACCCCGTCGTGGAGGGGTTGCTGACCAGCGAGCCGGGGCTTCGCGCTGGTGCTCGTGACCTAGGGCGGAGTTGTAGCAACGGGTCGGCGCCCGGCAAGGGCTTCGCCGGAGAATCCCGAATGACGGACACGCCGAGAACCCGGGAGGATGCGTGTCGAGGACGGGCGGCCGGCTCCGACCCAGCAGTGAGAGAGTCCGCAGGGACGAGAGCACCGGGAGCGCATCGTGAAGTACATGCTGATGATGACGTACCACGTCGAGGGCGTCCCCCCGATCGACACCTGGGCGCCGGAGGACGTGCGGCGCCACATCCAGTTCCAGCACGACCTCGGCGCGGAGCTGGTGGCCAGCGGCGAGCTCGTCGACGGCCAGGGGCTCGCGTGGCCGGGCACGGCCAAGTTCGTCCGCAGCGACGGGGTGTCCGCGCCGGTCGTGCTCGACGGGCCGTTCCCCGAGTCGAAGGAGTTCCTGGCGGGCTACTGGATGGTCGACGTCCAGGACGAGGCGCGGGCCGTCGAGATCGCCGCGAGGGCGTCGGCGGCACCCGGGCCGGACGGCGTCCCGATCCAGCAGGTGTTCGAGGTCCGCGCGCTGATGGAGGCTCCCTCTCCTGTCGACTGACCCCGCGGACCGGACGGTCGAGAACCTGCTGCGCGAGCTGGCGCCGCAGGTCCTCGGCGTGCTGGTCCGGCGGTCGGGGGACCTGGCCGATGCCGAGGACGCCCTGCAGGAGGCCCTGCTGGCCGCCACGACACAGTGGCCGGTCGGCGGTGTCCCCGCCAACCCCCACGCGTGGCTCGTGGTGGTGGGTGACCACAAGCTGGTGGACCGGTACCGCAGCGAGGACGCGCGCCGCCGCCGCGAGGAGCTCGTCGCGACGATGGACGCGGGCGCCGAGGCCGTGCAGTCCGACGACTCGCTGCTCCTGCTCTTCGGCTGCTGCCACCCGGCGCTCAGCCCGACGTCGGCCGTGGCGCTGACGCTGCGGTCGGTCGGCGGCCTGACCACCGCGGAGATCGCGCGGGCGTTCGTGGTGCCCGAGGCGACGATGGCGCAGCGCCTCAGCCGGGCGCGCCGGACGCTGCGCGAGCTGGACGGTCCGTTCCGGATGCCGTCGGCGGCGGACTACCCCGGGCGGCTGCGCGCCGTGCTCCGGGTGCTCTACCTGATGTTCAACGAGGGCTACGCCAGCACGACGGGTGCCGCGGTGGCGCGCGCCGACCTCGCCGGCGAGGCCCTGCGGCTGACCCGCGCGCTGCACGCGAGCCTCCCCGACGACCCCGAGGTGACCGGGCTGCTCGCGCTCGTCCTGCTCACCGACGCGCGCCGGCCCGCGCGCACGGGCCCGCACGGCGAGCTGGTGCCGCTGGCGGACCAGGACCGCGGGCTGTGGGACCGGGCGATGATCGCCGAGGGGGTCGCGCTGGTCGAGGACGCCCTCGGGCGGGGTGCCGTCGGGGAGTACCAGCTGCAGGCCGCGATCGCGGCGGTGCACGACGAGGCGCCCACCGCCGACGAGACCGACTGGCCCCAGCTGCTCGCGCTGTACGGGCTGCTCGAGCGCGCGACCGGCAACCCGATGGTGACCCTCAACCGCGCGGTCGCGCTCGCCATGGTGCACGGCCCCGAGGCCGGCCTCGCGCTCCTGTCGACGCTGGACGAGCCGCTGGCCGGCCACCACCGCCTCGCCGCCGTGCGCGGGCACCTGCTGGAGCGGGCGGGCCGGCCCGCCGAGGCCGCCGACCAGCTGCTCCGCGCGTCGCGGGGGACCACCAGCCTGGCGGAGCGCGAGTACCTGCAGGTGCAGGTGGCGCGGCTGCGGCACGGGTCGGCACCCTGACGCGACGGCAGCCCGGCGCCGCGCCCGAACGGGTGAGCGTTGGACCGTTCGGGTGGTCCGATATGTCCGATGTTGCCGACTCACCCGGACGGACCCACCATGAGCAGATCGCACCTCCCGCGACGCAGCGTCGTCTGATCCCAGGCGCCGAGGGAAAGGCACGCCCGTGGCCGACGAGATCGTCTCCCCCATCCGCCGTGGCGCTCACGACATCGCGCTCGAGCGTGACCGGGTCCGCCGCCGGCGCGTCTACCGGATGTCGGCCGTCCTGTTCGCCGTCCAGGCGTACGTGATCATCACCGCGTTCATGAACCGCCCGCTGGTGCCCCCGCTGCCGACGATCGACCCGCTGATCCTCGTGCCGGTGCTGTTCTTCGCGGCCCTGCTGCTCCTGCTGGTGGCCACCCAGCTGGGCTCGGCCCGCTCGCCGCACGTGGTGTACCGGCCCGAGCAGGTGGACGTCCGGCTGGACGACGTCATCGGCATCGACCCCGTCAAGGAGGACGTGCGCCGGTCGATCGACCTGTTCCAGACGCACCGCCAGTTCGCCGAGCAGATGGGCGGCACCCCGCGGCGCGGCCTGCTGTTCGAGGGGCTGCCCGGCACCGGCAAGACGATGACCGCCAAGGCGATGGCGGCGGAGGCCGGGGTGCCGTTCCTCTTCGTGTCGGCGACGTCGTTCCAGTCGATGTACTACGGCGCGACCGCGAAGAAGATCCGCGCGTACTTCAAGGCCCTGCGCAAGGCGGCCCGCACCGAGGGCGGCGCGATCGGGTTCATCGAGGAGATCGACGCCATCGCGATCCGCCGCGGCGGCCTGTCCTCGGCCGCGACGGCCGTGAGCCCCTTCGACGCGTTCCCGGTGCCGCGGACGGTGACCAACGCCGTCATCAGCGAGGGCACCGGCGGCGTGGTCAACGAGTTGCTGGTGCAGATGCAGTCGTTCGACGAGCCCACCCCGTCGGACAAGTTCGTCAACTGGTTCCTGGCCCGCGCCAACCTGTTCCTGCCGGCGCACCGCCAGCTCAAGCAGCGCAAGCCGGGCAAGGCCCCGATCCTGCTCATCGCCGCGACCAACCGCGCCGACTCCCTCGACCCGGCGCTGCTGCGCCCGGGCCGCTTCGACCGCCGGCTCACGTTCTCGACCCCCGACGCGGGCGGCCGGCGCGCGCTGGTGGACCACTTCCTGGCCCGCCGCTCGACCGACGTCGAGCTGGACGACGTCGTCGTGCGGGACCGCATCGCCGCCGCGACCAACGGCTGGACGCCGGTGATGATCGAGCACCTGCTCGACGAGGCGCTGGTCAACGCGCTGCGGCGCGGCTCGCTCACCATGTCCTACGCGGACGTCGAGCACGCGCGCATCACCGAGATGGTCGGCATCGGCCAGCCCGTCCGGTACACGCACGCCGAGCAGGTCCTGATCGCGACGCACGAGGCCGGGCACGCGGTCACCGCGTGGCTGGCGGCGCCCAACCGCACGCTCGAGGTGCTGACGATCATCCGGCGCGGTGATGCCCTCGGGCTGCTCGCGCACACGGACTGCGAGGAGGTCTGGACGCACTCGCACTACGACCTGCGGGCGCTGGTGCAGATCGCGATGGGCGGCTGGGTGGCCGAGGAGCTCTTCTTCGGCCAGACCAGCACCGGTCCCGCCGGGGACCTGGCGTCCGCCACCCGCACCGCGGCGCAGATGGTGGGTGCCGCGGGCATGACCGGCTCGCTCATCTCGTTCGCCGCCACGCCGCACGACCTGGTGTCCGCGGTGCTCAGCGACACCCAGGCGCGCGCGCAGCTCGAGGCCGTGCTGGACGAGGCCCGCAGCACCGTGCGCCGGCTGCTGTCCCGGCACCGCCACCTGGTCGAGGCGCTGCGGGACGCACTGCTGGAGCGGCACGAGCTGCTCGGCTCGGAGATCACCGACGTGCTGGAGGCGGCCGCGCTCGCGCAGCAGCAGATGCTCGAGCACGAGGAGCACGAGAAGAGCGCGGCCGTGGCTGCGGGCGCCGCGGCGCAGGCGGCGGTCGCGGCGGCGGAGCGGCTGCGCGTGGCCTAGCCTTCGGGGCGTGCCCGAGGGTCATACCGTCCACCGCATCGCCCGCCAGCTGTCCACGGACCTGGTGGGCCGGCGGCTGGCCGTGAGCTCGCCGCAGGGCCGGTTCGCTGCCGGTGCCGGGCGCCTCGACGGGCAGGTGCTGGTGTCCGCGGACGCCGTGGGCAAGCAGCTGTTCTGCACGTTCGAGTCCGGCGACGTGCTGCGCGTGCACCTGGGCCTGTACGGCGCGTGGGACTTCTACGGGTCGCTGACGCCCCTGACCGAGGGCTCGTTCGCGGTCGGCAGCATGGGTGCGCCGCGGCTCCGGCGCGCGGTGCGCATGGGGGAGGACGAGCGCGAGGATCCTGCGGCCGAGGGCGGCCTCGTGTCGTTCCCGCCGCACCCGGTGGGGCAGGTGCGCGTGCGGCTCGCGTCGACCGAGACGGTGGCCGACCTGCGGGGCCCGTCCGCGTGCGAGGTGCTCGACCCCGGGGGTGCGGCCGCGGCGATCGAGCGGCTGGGGCCCGACCCGGCCTCGACGGACGACCTCGACCGCGCCGGCGGCGTCATGGTGGACCGGCTCACGTCGCGGAACGTCGCGGTCGGGCAGCTGCTGATGGACCAGTCGGTGGTCGCCGGCATCGGCAACATCTACCGGGCCGAGCTGCTGTTCCGGGCGCGGCTGGACCCGCACACGCCGGGCCGCCGGGTCCCCCGGGAGGTGGCCCGGGCGCTGTGGGACGACTGGGCGGTGCTGCTGGCCGACGGCATCCGCACGGGCGTGATGATCACCCGCGAGGACCTGTCCGCGGCCCAGCGCGAGAGCGCCCTGACCGACCCCGCCCTGCGCCACTGGGTCTACCACCGCACCGGCGAGCCCTGCCTGGTCAGCGGCGACCCGGTGGGGGTCGAGGAGATGGCCGGGCGCAAGCTCTACTGGTGCCCGGGCTGCCAGGTCTGAGGTCGGACGTCAGTCGAGGCCCAGCAGCGCGCGCCAGGCGCGGTGGTGCTCGACCGTGACGCCCTCGTAGCCGGCCAGCTGAGCGAACGCGTCCCGCACCCGCTCGGTCTCGGCCTCGAGGACCGCCGGCCCCTCGTCGACGAACGTGAACTGCGCGCCGCCGGCCACCTGGGCGGTGTCCGTCTCCACCCCGACCGTGAAGGGGCGCCCGGCCGCCGACGCCGCGACGACCGCGGGTGCCGCCAGCGCGATGATCCCGTCCGGTCCGCGCGCGTGGTCGCTGAACGCGACCACGCCCACCCGGCCAGCACGCGCCAGGACCGCGTCGAGCAGCGTCCCGTCGCCCCACGGCTCGTGGGCGAGCCACCACGGGGCGTCGACGCCCAGGGTGACGCCGGCCGGCAGCGCCGCGAGCACGCCGTCGAGCAGGTCCAGCCACTGCCCGCAGACCCGGGCGCGGTCGGTGGCCCAGGCGGCGGTGGCCCACGGCTCGACGTCCAGCTGCAGGCTGTCGCTCGGGCCGGCCCGCAGCGCCGTGAGGGCCCAGGTCACCGCGAGCGACGGCTGCCCGAGCCAGCCGGGGTCGCCGCCCAGGGGACCGACGGCCACGCCCGCGGCCTGGAGGGCGGTGGTCGCCGCGCCGAACCAGTCGCCCACCGGCCCCTCGTCGGCGGCCCACGGGGCCGAGAGGAACACCCGCTGCAGGGCGCGCTCCTGGCAGAAGGCCACCAGTGCCGCGGGCTCGGCCGGCGCGTAGCCGCGACCGCGGGCGTCGACGGAGGCCGGGACGGGGTTGTCCCACGCCCACATCGACGTGACGGCACTCATCGGAACACGCGTTCGCCCACGGGGATCTCCACGGTCAGGGTGTTGGCGCGGGTGGCCAGCGGGCACACCCACGCGGGGTCGTAGGCGCACGAGGGGTTGTACGCGAAGTTCAGGTCGAGCACCAGGCGGTCGCCCGCCATGCCCAGGTCGGCGCCCTTGATGGTGTCCAGCAGGTACCGACCACCGCCGTAGGTGTCGGGCGACGCGTCCTTCACCGGCACGAACAGCCCGCCGGCGTACCCGCGGAGCACCCACACCGCGAGGCTGCCCAGGTCGCCCGGCTCGACGGTGCCGATGCGCTCGAACGGCACCACGCCGTCGTTGCCCGTGCTCACGTCCAGCCGCTGCGGCGGTGCCGGGAGGACCTCGCACTCGAACCGGTACGCGGGGTCGTAGTGCGGCACCGCGAGCCCCTCGAACGACGCCTTGGCGGCGGCGTCCAGGGGCGACGACGGGTGCTCGGCCAGCAGCTCGTCGCGGCGCTGCACCCAGACGGCGTGCGCCGTGGCGGGGTCGGTCTGCGCGAGCCGCCGGACGTCGGCGTAGATCTGCGCGACGCGGCGACGCCAGTCCGCGACGGAGAACGGCTCGTCGGCGGGGTGGCGGCCGAACACGATGGCGGGGATTCCTACGCTCACCCGCCCACCGTCGCACGCCCGACCGTCCCGCCGCGAGCCGCCCCGACGTGTGTGAGGGTGGACGGCATGGATCTGCGCATCTTCACCGAGCCGCAGCAGGGGGCGTCCTACGACGACCAGCTCGCGGTGGCCAGGGCGACCGAGGACCTCGGGTTCGAGGGCTTCTTCCGGTCCGACCACTACCTCGGCTCCGGCACCGGCGACGGCCTGCCCGGCCCGACGGACTCCTGGACCACGCTGGCGGGGCTGGCGCGCGAGACCAGCCGCATCCGGCTGGGCACCCTCGTGTCGTCGGCCACGTTCCGGCACCCCGGGGTCCTCGCGATCCAGGTGGCGCAGGTGGACCAGATGTCCGGCGGGCGGGTCGAGCTGGGCCTGGGCGCGGGCTGGTTCGCGCAGGAGCACGCGGCCTACGGGATCCCGTTCCCCGAGAAGCGGTTCGACCTGCTGACCGAGCAGCTGGAGCTGATCACGGGCCTGTGGGGGACGCCGGTCGGGTCCCACTACGGGTTCGAGGGCTCGCACTACACGCTGACCAACTCGCCGGCGCTGCCCAAGCCGGTCCAGCGCTCGCCGCTCGACCCCGAGCGCGCGGGCGTCCCGGTGATCGTGGGCGGCAACGGCCCCAGGCGGACCCCGGCGCTCGCCGCGCGGTACGCCAGCGAGTTCAACATGTCCTTCCCCGCGCCGGCCGACGTCGAGGCCCGCGTGGCCACGGTGCGGGCCGCGTGCGAGGAGGCGGGCCGGGACCCGTCGAGCCTCACGTACTCGGTGGCCCAGGTGCTGTGCGCGGGTCGCGACGACGCCGAGGTGGCCCGCCGGGCGGCGGCGATCCGGCGCGACGTCACCGAGGTGCGGGCCGTCGGGTTCGCCGGCACCCCGAGCGCGGTGGTCGACCGGATCGGCTCCTACCGCGAGCTCGGCGTGACGCGCGTGTACCTGCAGGTGCTCGACCTGCACGACCTGGACCACCTGGAGCTCGTGGCGTCCGAGGTGGCGTCGCAGCTCGGGTGACCTGCGCTACGCCGCGGGTCGCGCGCTGGTGATCCGCTCCGGGCGGCGCACCGCACCGGGCTGGTCGTCCACGGGCACCGGCCTGACCAGGGCGACCACGGTGTGCACGAGCAGGACGACGAGGGCCACGTTGCGCGCGGCCAGGGTGAACGTGACCCCGGGGCCGCCGAAGATCACCTCGTTGTAGAGCCACGGGAACACCACCTGGGTGGCCCCGGCGATGCCCGCGACCAGCCACGCCGTGGTGCGCCAGCCCGGCAGCCGCAGGGCGAGCGCGACGGCGACGGGCGGGGCCAGCCAGCCCATGTACTGCGGCGAGCCCACCTTGTTGAACACGAGCATCGCGAGCGTCAGCAGCATCGCGCCGCGGACCAGCAGCTCGGTGCGCGCGATGCCGCCGGACCACATCTGCGCGCCCAGCCGCTCGCGGCGCCACCAGAGCAGCAGCGCCGACGCGCCGATGGCCACGAAGAACAACGCCCCGAGCACGTCGGCGACGCCCTGCGTCCCGGGCCCGTGGATCTCCCAGCTGACGATCGCCTGGTTGAGCACGCGCGTGATCGAGGGCACCCAGAGCCCGGCGATCAGCCACGGCGTGGCGCCCGGGGCCTCGATCTGGAGGCCGCGCTCGTCCTGCTCGGTGAGGAACGACGCGACGTGGGCGAACCCGCCGAGCGCGGCGACGGTCCCGACCACGACCACGCAGACGATCGCGGCGGGCACCACGACGCTGCGCCACGGCCGCTTGACGGCGAAGAACAGCGCGATGAGGAGCGCGCCCGGCGCGACCTTGATCCACGCCGCGGCCGTCAGCAGGGCCGAGGTGATGCGGGGGTGCCGCAGCGCGATCGCCAGGGCGACCACGACCACGGGCGCGACGACCGCGTCGAGCCGGCCCATCGCGACCGGGCCGAGCAGCACCAGGAACGCGAGCCACCACCAGGCGCCGTACGTCGTCGGCGGGTCGTCGGGGCGGTCGGGTCGCCGGACCCGCAGCAGCACCGCCAGCGCGATGCCGTCGAGCACCGTGATCATGACCGACCACGCGGGCGCGTACCCGGAGACGCCGCCCGTCCCGCCGACCGCGGCGACGAGCATCGGCACGATGGCCCCCGCCGGGTACACCCACGAGCCGGACAGCACGGGCCACTGGCCGTCGTGCAGCCCGAGCCACATCCAGTAGCGGTAGAGGTCCAGGTCCCAGAACGCCTGCTGCGGGATCAGGACGAGCCCGACGAGCGCGAGCCAGCCGTGCGCCAGGACGAAGGCGACCCAGACGGCGGCGGTGGAGTGCAGGAGTCGGCGGAGCAGGGCGACCTCCGGAGAGCGTGGCCCGACGAGGCCGGCGAGACAGCGAGACCTCAGGCTAGCCCGACTGCCTGTGCGACCGGTCAGCCGGCCGCGGGGGGCTCGGTCGCGACGGGCGCGACCACCTGGTCGAACGGGGTGCAGCCCGCCGGGGCGACGAGCGGAGCCGCCGGGTCCAGGGTCACCTGCTCGACCGGCTTGAGCTCTGCGAACTCCGCGCCGAGCGCGAGGTCCACGCTCGGGTCCGTGCGGGGGTCGAGGATCAGCACCGCGCCGTCGAGCTGGGCGGCCAGCGTGTACGCCGCCGCGACGCCGGTGGTGCCGAAGATGATGCGGGCGGTGCCGTCGTAGCGGACGGCCGCGGTCTCCTTGGCGCCGATGACGAACCCGCGCTCGGCCAGGCTCGCGGCGGTGGCCCCGGCGAGGCCGACGCGGTTGGTCGCGTTGTAGACCTTGACGGTGATCTGCCCGTACGGCACCGGGAGGGCACCGGCGGGCGGGCACGGGTACGGGTCCTGCGTCGCGGTCGGGCTGGGCTCGGCGGCGAACTCGCGCGCGAAGACCGGCAGGTTGAGGCTCCCCGTGAACACCGCCGCGGCGCCGAGCCCCGCGAGCGCGAGGGCCGCGAGCAGCACGCCGAAGATCACGGCCTGGCGCTCGTGCATGTGGCGTCGGCGCAGCTGACGACCCCGGTCCTGCTCGGTCACTTGATCACCAGCACCCGGGCGTGCAGCAGCGCGCGCTGGTGCAGCGCGGCCCGGACGGCCCGGTGCAGGCCGTCCTCGAGGTACATGACCCCGCGGTACTGGACGACGTGCGCGAACAGGTCGCCGTAGAACGTCGAGTCCTCCGCCAGCAGCGCGTCGAGGTCGAGGGTGCGCTTCGTCGTCACCAGCTCGTCCAGACGCACCTGGCGCGGCGGAACCTCGGCCCACTGCTTGGCTGTCTCGAGCCCGTGGTCCGGGTAGGGCCTGCCCTCGCCCACCGCCTTGAAGATCACGGTCGGAGTCTAGGTGACACCCGACACGCCCGTGCTCATCCCGAGGGTGGAGTCATCGCGTCAGGACCTGGTCCCTCGGCATCAGGGTTCCGTCAAGACGGCCGACGAGGGGCGCGGGCGGGCGTAGACCAGCAGGTGTCCTGCTCGTCCCCCTCGTCGGAAAGTCACTCTCATGGCCGATCTGGCCTTCCTCGCGCTGACGGTGGTCTTCTTCGCCGCCGTCGCGCTCCTCGCCCGCCGGGCGGACCGGTCATGACCGGGTTCGACCTCGCCGGGCTCGCGGTCGCGGGTGCGCTGCTGGTGTACCTCGTGGTGCAGCTGCTGCGCTCGGACAAGGTGAGGTGACCGAGGTGACCGCCGTGGCTCAGATCGCCCTCGTGATCCTCGTCCTCGCCGCCACCCACCGCCCCCTCGGCGACTACCTGTACCGGGTCATGTCGTCGACCAGGCACCTGGCCGTCGAGCGCGTCGGCTACCGGCTCATGCGGGTGGACCCCGACGCCGAGCAGCGCTGGAGCACCTACCTCCTGTCGCTGCTGGGCTTCTCGCTGGCGTCGGTGCTCGTGCTCTTCGGGCTCGCGCGGCTGCAGGACCGGCTGCCGCTCGACATCGGGGCCCCGGCCATGGACCCTGCGGGGGCGTGGAACGCCGCCGTCTCGTTCGTCACCAACACCAACTGGCAGTGGTTCTCCGGCGAGGTCGCCGCGGGCCACCTGCTGCAGATGGCGGGCTTCGCGGTGCAGAACTTCGTCTCGGCGGCGGTGGGCATCGCGGTCGTCGCCGCCCTGGCGCGGGGCTTCGCGCGGTCGGGTACCGACGGGCGCGTCGGCAACTTCTGGGCCGACCTGGTGCGCGCCTGCGTCCGCGTGCTGCTGCCGCTCGCGTTCGTCGCGGCGCTCGCGCTGGTGGCGGGCGGCGTGATCCAGAACCTGCACGCGCACACGGACGTCACCACGCTCGCCGGCGGCACGCAGGCGGTGCTGGGCGGGCCGGTCGCGTCGCAGGAGGCCATCAAGGAGCTGGGCACCAACGGCGGCGGGTTCTTCAACGCCAACTCGGCGCACCCGTACGAGAACCCGGCGCCGTGGACCAACGCGCTCGAGGTCGTGCTGCTCCTGCTCGTCCCGTTCGCCATGCCGCGGATGTTCGGCCGCATGGTCGGCGACCGCCGGCAGGGCTGGGCCATCCTCGCGGCCATGTCGACCCTGTGGGTCGCGGCCGTCGGGTTCCTCACCTGGGCCGAGCTGGCCGGCGCGGGCGCCGCGCCGCTGGCGGCCGGCGGGGCGCTCGAGGGCAAGGAGGTTCGCTTCGGCGAGGCGGCGTCGGCGCTGTTCGCGGCGTCGACGACGATGACCTCCACCGGCGCGGTGAACTCGATGCACGACTCGCTCACGGCGCAGGGCGGCGGGGTCGCGCTGGTCGGCATGCTGCTCGGCGAGGTGGCCCCCGGCGGCGTCGGCAGCGGCCTGTACGGGATGGTGATCCTGGCGATCGTCGCGGTGTTCCTGGCCGGGCTCATGGTCGGGCGCACGCCGGAGTACCTGGGCAAGAAGATCGGCCGCGAGGAGATCACGCTCGTCGCGCTCGCGGTGCTCACCATGCCCGCCGTGGTGCTGCTGGGCTCGGCGATCGCCATCTCGACGCCCGCCGGGCTGAGCGGGCTGCTCAACCCCGGCGCTCACGGCCTGTCCGAGATCGTCTATGCGTTCGCGTCCGCGGGGAACAACAACGGCTCGGCGTTCGGCGGCCTGACCACCGGCACGCCGTTCTACAACACGCTGCTGGGCCTGGCGATGCTCATCGGCCGGTTCGTGCCGATCGCGCTGGTCCTGGCGCTGGCCGGGAGGTTCGCACGGACCCGGCGCACGCCCGAGACGGCCGGCACGCTGCCCACCCACACCCCGCTGTTCGTCGGCCTCCTGGTCACGGTGACGCTCGTCGTCGTCGGCCTCACGTTCGTCCCCGTCCTGTCCCTCGGTCCTGTCGTGGAGTCGCTGTCATGAGCACGTCCGTCCTGTCCGCGCCGACGCCGCCGGTGGTCACGCCGTCGTCCGGCGCGCTCTCCGGCCACCAGCTGGCGAAGGCCCTGCCCGGTGCCCTGCGCGGGCTCGACCCGCGCCGGCTGTGGGACGCGCCGGTGCTGTTCGTCGTCGAGGTGGGCGCTGCGTTCACCACCGTGCTCGCCGTCGCGCAGCCGACCGTCTTCGCGTGGTCGATCGCCGTCTGGCTCTGGCTGACCGTGCTCTTCGCGACCCTCGCGGAGTCGGTCGCCGAGGGGCGCGGCAAGGCGCAGGCGGCCAGCCTGCGGGCCACGCAGCGGGACACGACGGCCCGCCGCGTGCTCGCGCCGCAGGACACGCTGGAGTCCTCGTCGGGGCTCGCAGACCTGCCGACCGCGCAGGTCGCGTCCTCGTCGCTGAAGGTCGGCGACGTCGTCGTGGTCGACGCGGGGGAGACGATCCCCGGCGACGGTGACGTCATCGAGGGCGTCGCGAGCGTGGACGAGTCGGCGATCACCGGGGAGTCCGCGCCGGTGATCCGCGAGTCGGGCGGCGACCGCTCGGCCGTCACCGGCGGCACGGTGGTCCTCTCGGACCGGATCGTCGTGCGCATCACCGCACCCGCCGGCCACACCTTCGTCGACCGGATGATCGCGCTGGTGGAGGGCTCGCAGCGGCAGAAGACGCCGAACGAGGTCGCCCTCAACGTCCTGCTCACCACGCTGACCATCGTGTTCCTGCTGGCCGTGGTCACGCTGCAGCCGTTCGCGATCTACTCGGGGGCGACCCAGCAGCTCGTCGTCCTCGTGGCGCTGCTGGTGTGCCTGATCCCGACGACGATCGGTGCCCTGCTCTCGGCCATCGGCATCGCTGGCATGGACCGGCTGGTCCGGCGCAACGTGCTCGCGATGTCGGGCCGCGCGGTCGAGGCCGCCGGCGACGTCGACGTGCTGCTGCTGGACAAGACCGGCACCATCACGCTGGGCAACCGTCAGGCGGCGGACCTGCTGCCCGCGGCGGGCGCCACGGCGGAGGACCTGGCCGACGCCGCGCAGCTCTCGTCCATGGCCGACGAGACCCCCGAGGGCCGCTCGGTGCTCGTGCTGGTCAAGGAGCGGTTCGGGCTGCGCGAGCGGCACGACCTGGCCGGCGCGGAGCTCGTGCCGTTCGCGGCGCGGACCCGGATGAGCGGCGTCGACCTGCCCGGTCGATCGGTCCGCAAGGGCGCCGCCGCGGCGGTCACCCACTGGGTCCACTCCACGGGCGGGCACGCGGGGCCGGACGTCGCGGCGACGGTCGACGCCATCTCCGCGTCGGGCGGCACGCCGCTGGTCGTCGCGGAGCAGCGCGGATCCGCCCCGGCGCGCGTGCTCGGCGTCATCCACCTCAAGGACGTGGTCAAGGACGGCCTGCGCGAGCGGTTCGACGCGCTGCGGGCGATGGGCATCCGGACGGTCATGGTCACGGGCGACAACCCGCTGACCGCGAGGGCGATCGGCGCCGAGGCCGGGGTGGACGACGTGCTGGCCGAGGCGACGCCCGAGGACAAGCTCGCGCTCATCCGGCGCGAGCAGGAGGGCGGGCGGCTGGTCGCGATGTGCGGCGACGGCACCAACGACGCCCCCGCGCTGGCCCAGGCGGACGTCGGGGTCGCGATGAACACGGGCACGACCGCGGCGAAGGAGGCCGGCAACATGGTCGACCTCGACTCGAACCCGACCAAGCTGCTGGAGATCGTCGAGATCGGCAAGCAGCTGCTCATCACGCGCGGGGCGCTCACCACGTTCTCGGTGGCCAACGACGTCGCCAAGTACTTCGCCATCCTGCCGGCCATGTTCGTCGTGGCGTTCCCGCAGCTCGGGGTGCTCAACGTCATGCACCTGTCGTCGCCGCAGTCGGCCATCCTGTCGGCCGTCATCTTCAACGCCCTCGTCATCGTGGCGCTGCTGCCGCTCGCGCTGCGCGGGGTGCGCTACCGGCCGTCGTCGGCGTCGGCCCTGCTGCGCCGCAACCTCCTGGTGTACGGGCTCGGCGGCGTGATCGCCCCGTTCGTCGGGATCAAGCTCATCGACCTGCTCGTCACTGCCCTGGGGATGTCCTGATGGCCACCGGAACCGATGTCGTGTCGTTCGTCCGCCAGTCGTGGGCGGGCCTCCGCGTCCTGCTCGTGCTCACGGTGCTGCTCGGGGTCGCCTACCCGCTGGCCGTCACGGGGGTCGCGCAGCTCGCGATGCCGTGGCAGGCGAACGGGTCGCTGGTCTCCTCGTCCGGCGAGCGCGTGACGTCGCGCGGGGACGCGGTCGGCTCGGTGCTCGTCGGGCAGTCGTTCGGCGGGCCGCAGTGGTTCCACCCGAGGCCGTCGGCCGCCGGGGACGGGTACGACACGCTGGCGTCGGCGGGCTCCAACCTCGGGCCGCTCAACGCCGACCTGGTCGCGGCGATCGAGGAGCGGCGCGCGACGGTCGCGGCGCTCGAGGGCGTCGACCCCGCGGACGTCCCGGCCGACGCGCTCACGGCGTCCGGCTCGGGGCTCGACCCCGACATCTCGCCGGCCTACGCGCACCTGCAGGCCGCCCGGGTCGCGCGCGAGCACGGCGTGCCCGTCGGGTCGGTGGAGGCGCTCGTCGACCGGCTCACCGTCGGTCGCGACCTCGGGTTCCTCGGTGAGCCGCGGGTGAACGTGCTGCGCCTCAACCTCGCGCTGCAGACAATGGGCTCGTGACCAGCGCTGAGCCCTCGGCTCCCGGCCGACCCGGCCGGCTCACCGTCTACCTCGGCGCGGCGCCGGGCGTCGGCAAGACGTACGCCATGCTCGACGAGGCCCACCGCCGGCTCGCCCGCGGCACGGACGTCGTCGTCGGCCTGGTCGAGGACCACGGGCGCGCCGCCACGGCGGCCCAGCTGGACGGGCTCGAGGTCCTGCCGCGGCGGGTGCTGGTCCACCGCGGCGTCTCGTTCACGGAGCTCGACGTCGACGCCGTCCTCGCTCGGGCGCCGCAGGTGGTGATGATCGACGAGCTCGCGCACACCAACGTGCCGGGCAGCGCCCACGCCAAGCGCTGGCAGGACGTGCACGACGTGCTGGCCGCGGGCATCGACGTGGTCACCACGGTCAACGTGCAGCACCTCGAGTCGCTCAACGACGACGTCGAGGCCATCACCGGCGTGAAGCAGAGGGAGACGGTCCCGGACCACGTGGTGCGCGACGCCGACCAGATCCAGCTGGTCGACCTGGCCCCCGAGGCCCTGCGCAGGCGGTTGGCGCACGGCAACGTCTACCGGGCCGAGCAGATCGACGCGTCGCTCTCCCAGTACTTCCGTGTCGGCAACCTCACGGCCCTGCGCGAGCTCGCGCTGCTGTGGCTGGCGGACCGGGTGGACGACGCGCTGGCCACCTACCGGCGCGACCACCGCATCGAGACACCCTGGCCGGCGCGGGAGCGGGTGGTCGTCGCGGTCACGGGCGGGCCCGAGGCGGACACGCTGCTGCGGCGGGGAGCGCGGATCGCGCAGCGCGCCGCGGGCTCCGAGCTGCTCGCGGTGCACGTGCTGGCCACCGACGGGCTGCCGTCCGCGGCGCCCGGGGCCATCGCCTCGCAGCGCCGGCTGGTCGAGTCGCTGGGCGGCACCTTCCACACGGTGGTCGGCGAGGACGTCGCCACGGCCGTGGTCGACTTCGCCCGCGGGGTGAACGCCACGATGATCGTCGTCGGGGTGTCCCGCCGCAGCCGCTGGCGCGAGGCGCTGTCCGAGGGCAACGGCACCGAGATCGCCCGGCTGGCCGGGGTCATCGACGTCCACCTGGTCACGCACGAGAAGGCGCGCGGGGGCCGACGACGACCGCGACGCTCGGCCCTGTCCCCGTCGCGCCGGGTCGCCGGCTGGGCGACCGCCGTGCTCGGGCCGGTGCTCCTGACGGCGCTGCTCAGCGCGCTGCGCGACGTGGTGAGCCTGCCCACCGAGCTCATGCTCTTCCTCGCGCTCACGGTCCTCGTCGCCCTGATCGGCGGGCTGTGGCCCGCGATCGTCAGCGCGGTGGTCGGGTTCCTGCTGCTCAACTGGTTCTTCACGGTGCCGACCGGGCACCTCACGGTCGACCAGCCGGAGAACGCACTGGCCCTCGGCGTGTTCGTGCTGGTCGCCGCGGGGGTCGCCTCCGTGGTCGACCTCGCCGCGCGCCGCACCGCCGAGGCGTTCCGGGCGCGCGCGGAGGCCTCCGCGCTCGCGGCGGTGTCCCGGTCGGTGCTGACCGGGGAGGACACGGCGGCCGCCCTCGTCGCGCGGCTGCGCGAGACGTTCACGCTCTCGGCCGTCGCGCTGCTGTCCGCCCGGGGGTCGGGCTGGGACGTGCTCGCGAGCGACGGCGCCGACCCCGCCCTGCGGCCCGAGGACGCGGACGCCGTGCTCACGGTCGACGACCGCCGTGTGCTCACCCTCACCGGCCGGGTGCTGCCCGCCGGCGACCGCCGCGTGCTCGAGGCGTTCGCGTCGCAGGTGGGCATCGTGCTCGAGCACGACCGACTGCGCGCGCAGGCCGAGCAGGCGCGCGTGCTCGAGCAGGCCGACTCCACCCGGACCGCCCTCCTGGCGGCGGTCTCGCACGACCTGCGCACCCCGCTGGCCACGATCCGGGCCTCCGTCGACGGCCTGTCGCTCCAGCTCGACCCGTCCGACCGCGCGGCGCTCGTGCTCACGCTGGCCGAGTCGACCGCGCAGCTCGAGCGCCTGATCGACAACCTGCTCGACCTGTCCCGGCTGCAGACCGGCAGCGTCCGGCCCGTGCTCCGCGCGACCAGCCTGGACGAGATCGTGCCGCTCGCGGTCGAGGGCTTCCCGCCCGGCGCCGTCGTCCTCGACGTGCCGGAGGAGCTGCCGTTCGTGCTCACCGACCCGGGACTGCTCGAGCGCGTCGTGGCCAACCTGGTGTCCAACGCCGTCCGGTACGCGGGCGGTGCCGGGCCGGTCCGGGTGAGTGCCGCGGTGGTCGGGCGTGGGATGGTGCTGCGCGTGGTGGACACCGGCCCGGGCGTGCCGGACGAGCTCAAGGCCCGGCTGTTCGCGCCGTTCCAGCGCCTGGACGACGGCGCCGGGACCGGGCTGGGGCTCGGGCTTGCGGTGGCCGAGGGCCTCGCGACGGCGGTCGGGGCCGAGGTCACCGCCGAGGACACCCCCGGCGGCGGGCTCACCATGCTGGTGACGGTCCCGCTCGAGAGCGCCCCGGCGACGTCCGGCGGCGCGGCTCCCGGGGACGACCCGGTCGAGGTCTCGTCGTGACCGGCAACCGCGTCCTGGTGGTCGACGACGAGCCCGGCCTGGCCCACGCGCTCGCGATCACCCTGCGCGCCTCGGGCTGGGACGTCGCGACGGCGGCCGACGGCGCCTCGGCGATCACCTCGGCGGCCTCCCGCGCGCCGGACGTGGTCCTGCTCGACCTGGGTCTGCCGGACATGAGCGGCCTCGACGTGATCACCGCGATCCGGGGCTGGAGCCGCGTCCCGATCGTCGTCCTGTCCGCCCGCCAGCACGGCGAGGACAAGGTGGATGCCCTCGACGCCGGGGCCGACGACTACGTGACCAAGCCGTTCGCCATGAACGAGCTCCTCGCCCGGCTGCGCGCGGCGGTGCGCCGGTCGTCCGTCCCGGACGACGCGTCCGAGGCGGTCGTCGTCGCCGGCTCGCTGACCGTCGACCTCGCCCGGGCCCGCGTGCTGCGCGACGGCGTCGAGGTGCGCCTGACCCCGACCGAGTGGTCGATGCTCGAGGTCCTCGTGCGCAACCGGGGCCGGCTGGTGGGCCGCCGACAGCTCCTTCAGGAGGTCTGGGGGCCGGGGTACTCCGACGAGACCCACTACCTGCGCGTCTACTCCGCCCAGCTCCGCCGCAAGCTCGAGGCCGACCCGGCCCACCCGCGCCACATCCTGACCCAACCGGGCCTGGGCTACACGTTCGAGGTCTGACGCCGGCGCGCCCTCCTGTGCGCCGCCGAGCCCTGAGGCGCGCCGCCGGCACTCCCTCTCACGTCCGAGCCCACCCGCCGGCGCCAGGTCGTGAGTTCGCGACGAGGTCGTCAGTTGCAACTCACGACCTCGTCGCAAACTGACGACCTCGCGCCTACTGCGCGCTCGCGGTGACCTCGCGCCTGCTGTGCGGCTCGCCGTGCCCCCCGCCAGCGCCCCACGGTGGGCCCACCCGCGGTCCCGACGGACCGCGGGCCGTCCGCGGCGGGCGCCCGCGAGGCCCGTGCGGCGGCGCGATCCCTGTCGCTGGATAGCGGTTTCCGTCGTCGGGAGCGCTCCCCTCGACGGAATCCGGCGAATGTCTCAGGACGGGTTGACTCGGGTGAACCAGGCGATACGGTCGTGGGCGGTCGGGGTCAAAGGCGCCCCCGGCCTTCCTCATGGTGGGCACCTTGCTCGCGCACGGGAAACTCGTAGGCGATTGAAAGGATTCAAGGATGAGTCTGACGCAAGGACGAGGATCGACGGCCCCCTGGCGCGGCCGAGCAGCACCCCGGCCGGGCCGCACGCTCGTGGCGATCGCCGGCTCCGCGGTGCTCGTCGGCAGCCTGACCGCGGTCCCCGCGACCGCGGCGCCGGCGGGCGTGGCGGACGCCGTCCGCGCGGCGACCGGCACCTCGGTCGCCGGTAGTCCGGCGGCTGCAGCGACCGGGGCGACCGTGCGGACCGGTTCGCACGGCTCCGCGCCCGGGCCGGACGGGCTCACGCTCGAGCGCGTCGATCGCGGCCTGGTCGCGGCGGTGACCGGGCAGGGCGTGTTCCTCAGCTGGCGGCTGCTGGCCAGCGAGGTCACCGGCGCCACGGCGTCGGGGCTCCTCGGCCCGGACTTCGCGGTGTACCGGGACGGCACGAAGCTGGGCACGGTGACCGACTCGACGAACTTCGTCGACCCGGCCGGCACGGCGACCTCCCGCTACCGCGTGGCGGCGGTGGTCGACGGCGTCGAGGTCGACGGCACCGAGGCGAGCCCGTGGGCCCAGCCGAGCCTCGACATCCCGCTGCACAAGCCCGCCGACGGGGTCACGCCCGTGGGCGGCGCGTACACGTACTCGGCGAACGACATGTCGGTCGCGGACGTGGACGGGGACGGCCAGTATGAGTACATCGTCAAGTGGGACCCGTCGAACTCGAAGGACGTCAGCCAGGTCGGCTACACGGGCAACGTCTACCTCGACGCGTACGAGCAGGACGGCTCGCAGCTCTGGCGCATCGACCTGGGCGTGAACATCCGGGCCGGCGCGCACTACACGCAGTTCCCCGTCTACGACTACGACGGCGACGGCAAGGCCGAGCTCATGATGAAGACGGCCCCCGGCACGAAGATCACGCGGTACGCCGCGGACGGGTCGGTGGCCTCCGAGGCGTACGTGACCCTGCCGCAGCGCGATCGCGACGCCGGCGTCACCGACGCCTCCGACTACCGGCTCAGCGCGTCCGGCTACTTCGAGCATCTGGTCAGCATGCTCGAGGGCTGGAGCAGCCACCCGGAGGTCGTCGCGGGGCACTGGCCGTCGACGGTCGAGGAGGCTCTCGGCATCCCGAAGCAGTACGCCTACCCGCTGAGCCACGAGGACGCGACGGCGCTGGCGAGCTACTTCGTCGACGTCTACGCGCCCAGCCGCAGCACCCGCAACCAGCTGCGGAGCTTCGAGGGCTTCATCGTCGACGGGCCGGAGTACCTCACGGTCTTCCAGGGGGCCACCGGCAAGGAGCTGCAGACCATCGACTACAAGCCGGGCCGCGGCGACGACGGCCTGATGTGGGGCGACTACGCGATGGCCCGCATCGAGCCGGCCAACCGCGTCGACCGCTTCCTGGCCGGCGTCGCGTACCTCGACGGGGCGACGCCGTCGGCGATCTTCGCCCGCGGCTACTACACGCGCACGACGGTCGTCGCGTACGACTGGGACGGGCGTGCGCTCAAGGAGCGCTGGTACGTCGACTCGGGCCACGTGCCGATGAGCAACCCGTTCAACGACAGCCCGCACGGACGCGACGGCACCGACCCGGTCTACGGGAAGCTCACCACGCAGGGCTTCCACTCGCTGTCGGCGGCCGACGTCGACGGGGACGGCCGGCAGGAGATCGTCTACGGCGGCGCGACGATCGACGACGACGGCTCCGTCCTGTACTCGTCGTTCGACACGCTCCCGGCGGGCTCGTCGGCACCCGGCACCGAGGCCCGCCTGGGTCACGGCGACGCGATCCACGTGACCGACATCGACCCGGACCGCCCGGGCCTGGAGATCTACACGTGCCACGAGGGTGCGACGGGCGCGCCGTACGGCATGGCCCTGCGCGACGCCAAGACCGGCGAGGTGCTGTTCGGCAAGTACTCGGGTGCCGACACAGGGCGCTCGATGATCGGTGACGTGCTGCCGGACGTCCGGGGCCTGGAGGTCTGGGCGAGCCTGCCCGGCGGGTCCGGGTCGCTCGGGCTGTACACGGCGACGGGCCAGTTCACGCCCGGCGCCATCCCGGGCACGAACATGAGCATCAAGTGGCTGCCGGACGGCACCACGCAGATCGTCAACGGCTCGGGCGACCAGGACGTCACGATCGACGACTGGACCCGCGGCCGCCAGCTCACGGCCACCGGCACGCGCGCCAACAACGGCACCAAGGGCAACCCGTCGCTGGTGGCGGACATCCTGGGCGACTCGCGCGAGGAGCTGCTGGTCCGCACCGCGGACTCGTCGGCGATCCGCGTGTTCACCAGCACGGCCCTGAGCCACCGGAAGATGTACACGCTCATGCAGGACCCGCAGTACCGGGTCGAGGTCGCCCGCCAGCAGACGACCTACAACCAGCCGTCGGACGTGGGCTTCTACCTGGCCTCGGACACGGACTTCACGCAGGTGCCCGTGCCGGCCTACTACGCGCCGGGCAGCATCGACGCGCTGCGGGACGCCACGAAGGCCCAGATCGCGACGGGGGCGATCACGGGCGTGGCGGTCGTGGGGCTGCTCGCGGCGGTCGAGGTGGCCGACAGGGCTGCCGACGCCGGCAACGAGAGGCTCGCGGCGAGGTCGCTCGGGGCGTACGTCGAGCTGCTGACACCGCGGACGAAGCTGTCCACGGTCACGCCCGCCGCGCGCGCGACGCTGGGGTACCAGGCCCAGCAGGTGATCTCGATGCTCTCTTGAGAGCGTCGAGGTGGGGCGGGGTCGCGGGTGACTACGCGTCCCCGCCCTTCTCACCACGGTTCTCGTGCGCGGAACCTCTGAATCCCGGGTCGGCTCCGGGGTGAGACGACGAAGCCCCCGCCGTCCGTGAGGACGACGGGGGCTTCGCTCTGCCGAGGGTCAGACGCGGTACATGGCCGTCATCGGGCAGTTGAACGGGTCGCGGTCCGGCTTCCCGACCGTGTTCAGGTACTTCACGATGATCGCGTACGAGCGGGGCAGCGACACCTGCACGTAGGGGATGTTGTGCTCGCGGCAGTAGGCCTCGACGATCGGCTTCGCGCGGCGCAGGGACGCGCGGGGCATCGACGGGAACAGGTGGTGCTCGACCTGGTGGTTGAGCCCGCCCATGAGCACGTCGACCCACTTGCCGCCGCCGATGTTGCGGCTGGTGAGCACCTGGCGGCGGAGGAAGTCGAGGCGCGAGTCCTTGGGGATCAGCGGCATGCCCTTGTGGTTCGGGGCGAACGAGGCGCCCATGTAGAACCCGAAGACGCCCATCTGCACGGCCAGGAAGACCAGCGCGATCGGCCAGGACATGGTGAGCAGGACGAGGGCGAGGCCACCGCCGAGGCGGATGGTCATCATGACGATCTCGGCGGCGCGGTGCTCGAGCTTGTCCCGCGACGAGAGGCGCTGGATCGCGGCGAGGTGCAGCGCGAGGCCTTCGAGCAGCAGGAGCGGGAAGAAGAACCAGCCCTGGTGGTTCAGGTACCAGACGCCCAGCTTCGACGTCTTGCGCGCCGCCTGCTCGGGCGTGAAGGCGAGGGCCTCGAGCTCGATGTCGGGGTCGTAGTCGATCTTGTTCGGGTTGGCGTGGTGGCGCGTGTGCTTGCGCTGCCACCAGCCGTAGCTGAGGCCGACGAAGAGGTCGGCGAGCACGAGCGACGTCCAGTTGTTGGCGCGGCCGTCGGAGAAGATCTGCCGGTGCGCGGCGTCGTGCCCGAGGAAGGCGACCTGCGTGAGGATCACGGCGGCGGCGAACGCGACGGCGATCTGCCACCAGGAGTCGCCGACCAGGATGATCGCGGCGACCAGGCCGGCCACGGCGACGACGGCGGCGGAGAGCCGCACGGCGTAGTGGGCGGGCCGGCGCTTCATCAGGCCGGCGGCCTGCACGGTCCGGGTCAGCTCGGTGAAGTCGCTGACCGCGCGGTCACGCGGGCGGGGAGGTGTGGGGGTAAGCGTCGAGGAGCTCATGGCATCCGTCCTGTCGGTCGTGCAGTGCGCGGCGCGAGTGCGGTCGGTGCTGAGCGAAAGAAAGGGCGCCTCGGTGGTGATGCGACGAGACCCCGGCCACAAGAGGCCGGGGTCCCGTGCGATGGAGCTATGAGCTCAGCTCAAGCTCAGAGAGGCGTGATGTTCGACGCCTGCGGGCCCTTGGGGCCCTGCGTGACCTCGAACTGGACCTTCTGGTTCTCCTCGAGCGTGCGGTAGCCGCTCGTCGTGATGGCGCTGTAGTGCGCGAACACGTCGGGGCCGCCGTCCTCGGGGGCGATGAAGCCGAAGCCCTTCTCGGCGTTGAACCACTTCACGGTGCCAACAGGCATGATGTTCTCTTCTCTCACGTGCGGTATGGACAACTCCCGGATGACCGGGACCGGTATTCACGGTGTTCGTCGTCCGTCTCCGAGGTGGTCCTCGAGAACGTCCTGCCAGGGTCTCCCCGTGGCCGTCATGACAAGCGATGCACTGCGACTACAGACACAACCGTACGGCACAATGGGCTCGACCGGAACGTGGGAAGCGAACTGGTCTGCTCGGAACCCCCGGTGCGGAGGGTCCGGGCCGCCCCTGCGAGCCCCCGCGACCTGTTGCTAGGTTCGCCGGGACGAGAGGCGGGGAGACCGATGACCGAGACCGACGACCGCTGTCCGTGCGGGTCGGGCGAGACGTACGGCGAGTGCTGCGGCCGCTACCTCGCGGACGGCCGCACGGCTCCCACCGCCGAGGCGCTGATGCGCTCGCGCTACACGGGGTTCGCCACCGGCGCCACGCACTACCTCCTCGTCACCTGGCACCCCAGCACGCGCCCGGACGAGCTCGAGCTGGACCCGGCCATGGTCTGGCACCGGCTCGACGTGCTGGCCACCGACGCGGGCGGCCCGTGGGACGACACCGGCACGGTCGAGTTCGTGGCGCACTACCGGTTCGACGACGGGACCGCGATCGGCAAGCGCGGGCGCCTGCACGAGACCAGCCGGTTCGTGCGCGAGGACGGTCGCTGGCTCTACGTCGACGGCGGCATCGGCGCCTAGCCGGGGTCGCGCGTGAGCGGGGGGTGCAGTGCGGTCGTCGGGCCGCCCCGGTACAGGGCAGCCGGTCGGCCGGGGCCGTCGACGACCGTGCGACCGGTCTCGGTGAGGAAACCCGGGGTGCTGGTCACCTTGCGGTGGAAGTTGCGGGGGTCGAGTGCGGTTCCCCACACGGCCTCGTACACGCGGCGCAGCTCCGAGACGGTGAACTCCGGGCCGCAGAACGCGGTGGCCAGCGACGTGTACTCGAGCTTGGCCCGCGCCCGTTCGACCCCGTCGGTGAGGATCGCGTGGTGGTCGAACGCGAGATCGTCCGCGAGCGCGTCGGCCACCGGGACCCAGCCGGCCGCGGCGGCGTCGCCCCCCGGCTCCGCGTCGGGCAGGCCGGGGGCGAGGGCGAGGTAGGCGACCGAGACGACGCGCATGCGCGGATCGCGGTGCGGGCTGCCGTAGGAGCCCAGCTGCTCGAGGTGAGCGCCGCCCCGGTGCAGTCCGGTCTCCTCGGCCAGCTCGCGGCTCGCGGCGTCGGCGAGGTCCTCGTCGGGTCGCACGAACCCGCCCGGGAGCGCGGGACGGCCGACGAACGGGTCCTCCCCGCGCGTGACCAGCAGGACGTGCAGCGCGTCGTGCCGCACCGTGAGCGCCACCAGGTCCACGGTGACGGCGAACGGCGGGAACGGCGGCATGCGGGCGACTTTATATCGTCAGGTTGACGATAACAAGCACCGGTGGTTAAGGTCGATATGACGATAAATCCTGGAGAGGATCCGAGATGGCCACCATCAAGCGCTACCCGTTCGCCCGCCACCTGCGCACCGCCCCCACGTCGCACGTGCTGCACCTGCACGCCGGGCGCCTCCGCCACGACGGCGCGGGCCTGGCCTTCTGGTTCCGGCCCCTCTCGGCCGTGATCAGCGAGATCCCCGTCGACGACCGCGAGCTCCCGCTCGTCGCCCACGCCCGGACGGCCGACTTCCAGGACGTCGCGGTGCAGGTGACGGTGAGCTTCCGCTTCGAGGACCCGGCGCTGGTGGCCGGCCGGCTGGACTTCGCCATCGACCCCGACACCGGTCGGTGGACGGGCAACCCCCTGGAGCAGGTCGCGCACCTGCTCAGCGAGCTGGCGACCGGGCAGGTCATGGACGCGCTCGCCGGGATGACCGTCCTGGAGGCGGTGACCTCGGGCGGCGGGGCGCTGCGGCGGCTGGTGACCGAGGGCCTGCTCGCCGACGAGCGCCTGGCATCGACCGGGATCCAGGTGCTCGGCGCGCGGATCGGCTCGGTGCGGGCCGAGGCGGACATGGAGCGGTTCCTGCAGACGCCCGCGCGTGAGCAGGCCCAGGGCGAGGCCGACAAGTCGACCTTCCAGCGCCGGGCGCTCGCCGTCGAGCGCGAGCGGGCCATCGCCGAGAACGAGCTGGCCAACCGGATCGAGCTCGCGCTGCGCGAGCAGCAGCTGGTGACCCAGGACGGCGCGAACGCCCGGACCCGGGCCGGCGAGGCGGCGGCCGCCGCGCTGATCGAGGCGAACGCGGCCGCGGAGCGCCAGGGCCTGCTGGCCGAGGCGAACGCGCACAGCACCCGGATCGTCGGCGAGGCCGAGGGTGCCGCCGAGGCTGCTCGGCTCGCCGCGTACGCGGGTGTGGACCGCGAGGTGCTGGCCGCGCTCGCGATGCGGGAGCTGGCCGGCAACCTGCCGAGCATCGGCAACCTCACCGTCACCCCCGACCTGGTGACCGGGGCGCTGGCCGGCCTGGTCGGCACCAAGGGGGCGTGACGTGGTGCTCGCCCCGCGGGTGGTGGTCGTCCACCGGCGCACCGAGCTCGACGGGTTGCTGGAGCGGCACGGCACCCGGGGGCAGGCGGAGTTCTTCCTGCGGACGCGCGGCCGCACCCTCGCCGACGTGCAGGGCCGGCACGACGCCCAGGAGGCGGCGCTCGGCGAGGTTCGCGCGGCCGTGCCGGGCGAGTGGCGACGGGGCGACGTCGAGCGGGAGGACCTGTACCGGTTCGGGTTCGAGCCCGGGGACGTCGTCGTGGTCGTGGGCCAGGACGGGCTCGTGGCCAACGTCGCCAAGTACGTCGGCACGCAGGTCGTCGTCGGCATCGACCCCGAGCCCGGGCGCAACGCCGGCGTGCTGGTGACGCACCGGCCGCGGGAGGCGCGCGACCTCCTGCAGGCCGTCGTCCGAGGCGGTGCCTCGGTGCAGTCGCGGGCCATGGTGAGCGCGACTCTCGACGACGGGGAGTCGCTCGATGCGCTGAACGAGGTGTTCGTCGGCCATCCGAGCCACCAGTCGGCGCGGTACCGCATCGGGGTCGCGGGGGCCGTCGAGCCGCAGTCGTCGTCGGGCCTGATCGTCGCCACCGGGACCGGCGCCACCGGGTGGGCGGCGTCGATCCACCGCGAGCGTCGGGGCGGAGCCGAGCTGCCGGGGACGGCCGACCGGGCGCTCGCCTGGTTCGTGCGCGAGGCGTGGCCGTCGCCGTCGACTGCGACGTCGCTCACCGCCGGGCGGCTGGTGGACGGAGAGGTCCTCACGGTGGTGGTGGAGTCGGACGCGCTCGTGGTCTTCGGCGACGGGCTCGAGGCCGACCGGCTCACGGCCACCTGGGGGCAGACGATCACCCTGGCGCTGGCGGGACGGGCCCTCCGCCTGGTCTGAGCGGCGGCGGATGTGGGCGTGCGGCGGGAGGATGCGGACATGCTGTTCGCCGACCTCGCCACGACCTCGTCCGCGCTGGCGACGAGCCGGTCGCGGCTCGCCAAGCGCGCGCTGCTGGTGGACCTGTTGCGCCGGACCCCGCCGCAGGACGTGGGAGTCGTCTCGCGCTACCTCGGTGGACAGCTGCGGCAGCGCCGGACCGGCCTGGGGTGGCGTTCGCTGAGCTCGCTGCCGCTGCCCGCCGCAGAGCCCAGCCTGACCGTCGCGGAGGTCGATGCCGCGTTCGAGGCGATGTCGCTGCTGTCCGGCCCGGGCTCGGGCGCCGCGCGCAGCACGCAGGCCGCGGCCCTGTTCGGTGCCGCGACACCCGACGAGCAGCGACTGCTCCGAGGGCTGGTCACGGGGGAGCTGCGGCAGGGGTCGCTCGACGCGCTCCTGCTGGACGCGGTCGCGGAGGCCGCCGGGGTTCCTCCGGAGATCGTGCGCCGGGCCGCGATGCTGGCCGGCGACACCGAACCCGTCGCGGTGGCTGCGCTGACGACTCCGGATCCCGCCGCCGCGCTCGCGGGCTTCTCGCTCGTCGTCGGGAGGCCCGTGCGGCCGATGCTCGCGCAGTCGGCGCCGGACGTCGACGGCGCGTGGGCGAGCCTGGCGCCCGGGCCGGTCGTCGTGGACTCCAAGCTCGACGGCATCCGCATCCAGGTGCACCGGCAGGGGCCCGAGGTCCGCGTGTTCACGCGGAGCCTCGACGAGATCACCGGTCGCGTGCCGGAGATCGTCGCCCGGGTGCTCGACATGCCGGCCACCGACCTGGTGCTCGACGGCGAGGCGCTCGCCCTGGGGCCGGACGGGCGTCCGCGACCGTTCCAGGAGACGGCCTCGCGCTCGGCCACCCGCGACGCCGACGTCGCCGCGGCGGTCACGCTCACGCCGTTCTTCTTCGACTGCCTGCACGTCGACGGGACCGACCTGCTCGACGAGCCGCTGCTGCGCCGGCTCGAGGCGCTCGACGCCGTGGCGGGACCCTCGGTGGTGGACCGGCTGGTGACCAGCGACGCGCCGGCGGCGCGCGACTACTTCGCGGGTGCGGTCCGGGCCGGGCAGGAGGGCGTCGTCGTCAAGGCCGCCGGCGCCCCGTACGAGGCCGGGCGCCGCGGCGCCGCGTGGATCAAGGTCAAACCGCGCAACACCCTCGACCTCGTGGTGCTGGCGGTCGAGTGGGGGTCGGGGCGCAGGCAGGGGCTGCTGTCGAACATCCACCTCGGCGCCCGAGACGGCGACGGGTTCGTCATGCTCGGCAAGACGTTCAAGGGCATGACCGACGAGATGCTGCGGTGGCAGACGGAGCGGTTCACCGCGCTGGCCGACGGCCCGACGGACGGGTACGTGGTGCACCTGCGGCCCGAGCAGGTGGTGGAGATCGCGTTCGACGGGCTGCAGCGCTCGTCGCGGTACCCGGGCGGGCTCGCGCTGCGGTTCGCGCGCGTGGTGCGGTACCGCGACGACAAGCCGGCGGCCGAGGCGGACACGATCGACACGGTGCGGGCGCTGGCCGGCTGACCCGGCGGGCCTGCGGGGTCCGTGCCTACGATCGCCGCGTGGATGCGAGAGCCGGCGGCGCCGTGACCGGCCCGGCGGCGGGGCGGCCGCAGGACCGGGCTTCCGTGGTGCGGGTTCCGACGACGGCCGCGGCCTGACGTGTTCCGTCGGCGGACCGGGTGGGACCTGGCGGACGCGACCGAGCGCCACGCGGCGGCGCCGGACAGGTTCCGGGTGCCCGGCGACGAGGTGCTGGCGGCCCTGCGGGTGGGCGACCGGGTCAAGGTCATCGTCGTGCCTCGGCAGGGCCTCGAGGAGCGCGTGTGGCTGACCGTCGTCCGGGTGGGTGAGCTCGAGCTCGAGGGGCGGCTGGAGAGCGAGCCGGTCGAGGTGCGCGGCCTGCACGCCGGTGATCCCGTGGTGCTCGAGAGGCGCCACGTCGTGACGGTGACACGGCCGCTCGGCTGAACCTGGGGACGACCGGACCGCGACGCCCCGCCCGGCCCTACGCTCGTCCCTCGTGGAGACCGCCGCGCAGCCCGAGCCGCTCGTCTGGACGGCGTGGACCACGGACGCGTCGTTCGTCCGGCGGGCCGTCGGCGCGCAGTGGCGGCACCAGCTCCGTCGCCCGCAGCTGGTGGTGCTCGAGGTGCTGTTCGGCGCCCTGCTGCTGCTCGGGGTCGTCACCCGGTCCGGGCCGACGATCGGCGTCGTCGGCGTGGTGGTGGTGCTCGGGCTGACCGGCTACGTGACCGGGCGCGTCCGCACCGCTCGAGTGCTCCCGGCGGGTTCGACGATCCGGGTCGCGGTCGGTGACGACCGGCTCCACACGCAGGGGCCGCTGGGCTCCGCGGCGGTCCGGTACGGGGTGTACGGACGGGTGCTCGTGCGGCGCCGTCTCGTGCTGCTGGAGAACCGCACGAGCAAGCAGCTGGTGCCCTACCCGAGGGAGCTGTTCCCGGACACGGTGCTCGCGGTCCTGCAGGAGCGGGTCCGGGTGGCACTGCCGGTCGGTGCGGACGCCCCGGCTGATGCGTCGCCGGGTGCTGCCCGCCCGGGCGAGGTGGTCAGCTTCACCACCGACGCGGGGTACGTGCGTCGCCTCGCGGGTGCGTACCTCCGGGAGGTGACGTTCGCGCCCGTGCGCGTCGCGGCGCTTCTCGCCACGATCCTCGTCGGGTCCGCCGTGATGGTCGCCCTGACCGGCGACCCGTCCTCCGGATGGGTCGCGGGCGCGATCTTCGCCGCGTTCATGGTCGGGGTGATGGTGTGGGTCGTGTGGCGCCAGCAGGTCCGGATCGTGCGGCAGCTCACGCGGCAGGTGCCCGCGGGGTCGGTGTTCCGGGCTGCGGTGGGCGCCGAGTCCCTGTGGATCGAGGGGCCGGCCGTCGCCGGCGAGACGCGGTGGAGCGCGTTCCGGTCGGTCTCCGTGCGGGGGGAGTTCGTGTTCCTGCAGGCCCGGGAGTCGCGCGTCCGCTCGATCCTGCCGGTCCAGCTGTTCCCGGGCGGCTCGCTGCGCCTGGTGCGCGAGCGGGTCGGCGCCGCAGGGCCTGCGACGCCGACCGTGGGGGCTCAGGCGCCCTCGTCGACCCGGTAGATCTCGTCGGCCACCAGGCCGTGCGCCTCGCGATGCACGGTGGCGGCGGTCTCCGCGTCGGGGGCGTCGACGAGGCAGAAGATCTTGCCCTGCGACTCGTCGACCCAGTACTTCAGGTAGTTGACGTCGTAGGCCCCCTGCGTGGCGAGGTCCGCCTGGTGCGCCTGCGCGACGTCCTTCATCCCGACGGGTCCGTCGACCCGGTGGATGTCCATGAACAGCGGCATGTCCGTTCTCCTTGCTCCGATGGTCGGTGTGACACGATCAGCGTCGTGGCGAGTACGGCTGCGGACCATGACCGGTTGCCCGGTGCTCCTGATCGGGACCCCACGCCCCCCGACCTGCTGCAGGTCTCGCTGGACCGGCTGCGGCTGGAGGGCGCGGTCTTCCTGCGCGCCGAATACCGCGAGCCGTGGACCTACGAGTCTCTGAGCGGCCCGGCCACCGCCGCGCTGCTGCGGCCCGGCACCAGTCGCGTGGTGCTCTTCCACGTGGTCGCGTCGGGCACCTGCTGGATCGCCGTCGACGGGGGCGCCAAGCACTGGGCCGGCACCGGCGACGTCATCGTGCTGCCGTACGGCGACCAGCACCGGATGGGCGGCCTCGAGGACGCCGACGTGGTGCCCATCTCGACGTTCATGCCGCCGACGCCGTGGGCGCAGATGCCGGTGCTGCGCTACGGCCGGGACGGCTCCGAGACCGACGTCGTCTGCGGCTACCTGCACAGCCGGGATCCCCTGTTCGACCCGGCGCTGCGCGCCCTGCCGCCGGTGTTCGTGGTGCACCCCACCGGGCCGGCCGCGCAGTGGGTGCGGGCGAACATCGAGTACGCGCTGCAGCAGACGTCCGCGGGCACCCTCGGGATCCCCACCCGCCTGCCCGAGCTGCTGCTGGTCGAGGTGCTCCGGCTCCACCTCGCGTCGGCGCCGGCCATCGACCAGGGCTGGACGGCGGCGCTCCGCGATCCCGTGCTGGCGCCCGCGCTGGCCGCGATGCACCGGCGGCCCGAGCAGAAATGGACCGTCGAGCTGCTCGCGCGCGAGTCGCTGGTGTCCCGGTCGCTGCTGGACACCCGGTTCCGCGAGGTGCTCGGGCGGTCGCCGATCCGCTACCTCACGGAGTGGCGGATGCACGTGGCGCAGGACCTGCTGGCGACCACCGACGTCGGCGTCGTCGCGGTGGCCCACCACGTCGGGTACGAGTCCGAGGAGGCGTTCAGCCGGGCGTTCAAGCGCAGCGTCGGGGCGGCGCCCAGCGTCTGGCGGGCGGACCACGCGCGAGGCTGAGGGCTCAGGCGCGCTCCTCCAGCACGGCCAGGTCGCGCTCGGCGTACATCCGGTGCGACCACTCCTCGTTGAGCACCACGAGCAGGCACTCGCGGACCGGGAACGTCGCGCCCTCGTCGGGCCACCCCGGGCCCACCAACGGCTCGGTGCGGCGGTCGAGCTGCTCGTCGGTGAGGCCGTCGACCACCCCCCGCACCATCGCCATCGCCGCGTGCCGCAGGGCGAGGGCCTCGTCCAGCGAGGGCCGCGCGGCCCGGTCCCGCGGCACTCCGGGTCGGTCGCGCATCTCGTCCCAGGGCAGGGACAGCGGGTGCCACGGGCTCCAGTCGTGCAGCAGGCAGCGGCCGACCCACGACTCGCTGGCGAACGCGAGGTGGCGCAGGGTCTCGATGAACGACCACTCCTCGTCGACCGACTCGTGCAGCCGTCCCGGCGGCAGCCGGCGGGCCCGCTCGACGGTGGCCGACCAGAGCCGCTCGTTGAGGTCCCAGGCCTCGCGGAACCCGTCGGCGGTGGTCGGGCGGAACTTCGGCCGGTCCGGGTAGCGCTCGTCCAGCGCGGCCTCGACCAGCGGCACGACGTCCACCCCGTTGATGACGAGGTTCTGGATCCAGCCGTCGAAGCTGGCGTCCACCAGCTCGACGCCGCGCATCACGACCTGGGCCAGCTCGACCGACCGGAACGTCGCGCCCGTGAGGTTCACCGACGCGAACCGTGCCCCGCGCAGGTCCGCGTGCTCGAACCGGGTCCCTCGGAGATCGGCGCCGTCGTCGGAGCTCATGCCGACCACGCTAGGACCGGCGTCCGACATCGCGGCAGACCGGTCACGGAGGCTGCCCGCGGTCCGTTACGTTCGGTGGATGCCGACGCCCGCGCTCGAGCCCGCCGGGCTCCCCGCATGAGCACGGCGACCGTGATCGGCGGTGGACCCGCGGGGTTGGCCGCCGCTGAGGTCCTCGCGCGCGCCGGGGTGGCGGTGACGGTGTACGACCGGATGCCGTCGGTCGGCCGCAAGTTCCTGCTCGCCGGCCACGGCGGGCTCAACATCACGCACACCGAGGAGCGGGACCGGTTCCTGGCGCGGTACGGCAGCTCGGCGGACCGCCTCGCGCCGATGCTCGACGTGTTCGGACCGGAGGATCTGCGCGACTGGTGCGCGGGCCTGGGGGAGCCGACGTTCGTCGGGTCGAGCGGCCGCGTGTTCCCCCGGTCGTTCCGCTCGACCCCGCTGGTGCGGGCGTGGCTGGCGCGGCTCGCGGACCTCGGCGTCCGGATCGAGCGGCGGCACCGGTGGACGGGGTGGACCGACGCGCCCGGCGGGCTCCGGTTCACGGGCGACGACGGAGCGCAGAGCGAGGTCGTCGGCGACGCGACCGTGTTCGCGCTCGGCGGGGCGTCGTGGCCCCGGCTCGGTGCGGACGAGGGCTGGGTGGGACTGTTCACCGAGCGGGGTGTCGCCGTGACTCCGCTGCGGGCCGCGAACGTCGGCGTCCGCGTCGGGTGGTCGGAGACGTTCGCGGAGAGGTTCGAGGGCACGCCCCTCAAGCAGGTGGGTCTGCGCGTCGGCGGCTCGGCGGGGCCGGCGGCGCGCGGGGACGCCATGGTCACGCGCACCGGGCTCGAGGGTGGACCCGTCTACGCGGTCGGCGCCGCGATCCGCGACGCCCTCGACGCCGACGGGCGGTGCGTCGTCGAGGTCGACCTGCGCCCAGACCTCACGATCGACCAGCTGGCCGACCGGCTGCAGCGGCGTCGACCCAAGGACTCCGGCTCGAACTGGCTACGGCGCTCGATCGGCCTCGACCCGGTCGCGATCGCGCTGGTGCGCGAGGCGGGCGGCGGCCCGATGACCACCGATCCCGCCGCGATGGCGCGGCTGGTCAAGGCGGTCCCGGTGGTGGTCGCCGCCACGATGCCTCTCGCGCGCGCCATCTCGACAGCGGGGGGCATCGCGTGGTCGGAGGTCGACGAGTCGCTCATGCTGCGCGCGATGCCCGGCACGTTCGTCGCGGGCGAGATGCTCGACTGGGACGCACCCACCGGCGGCTACCTGCTGCAGGCCTCGTTCAGCACCGGGGTGGTCGCAGCCCGGGGGGCTCTCGCCTGGCTCGCTCACTGAGCCGGGCGCTCCGGGCCTCAGCCGCAGTCGTCGCAGATGCCCGTCGCCGGGAGGGTCATCGAGCAGGTCGGGCAGATGGCGGCGACCGCCTCCCGGGCAGGGGTCGCCCGCGGGACCGGGGTGCGCGTGGGGCGCGGTCGCGGGGCCCGCACCGGTGACGCCGGCTCCGACACCTCGAATCCCCGCCTGCGCAGGATCGCGACGGCATCCTGCATCCCGCCGCTGAAGTCGTCGGACGTCGCCAGCCGCCCGGTGGCGAACCGGTGGGCGACGCCGAGCACCGCCCTCGCGTCGTAGGAACGGCCGTCGTGGCGCAGCGTCCAGGCCGGCGCCGGCTCGAAGCCGTAGACGTCCAGGAACTGCGCGCCCCCGCGCTCGTCGTACTCGGCGAGCGCCTGGAGCACGTGCTGACTCGAGACGGAGGAGAAGGTGGCCACGACCTGGGAGCGTACGTCGAACCGGGCCGGATCTCCCCTGCGCGGGTACGGTGACGGCCACGATCGACGACGAACGGAGCCGGGATGCCGGGCTGGGCCTGGTCGCTGGTCGGCCTCGTCGGCGGGCTCGTCCTGCTGTGGCTGGCGCTGGTTGCGGTCCTCTGGGTCACCCGACCCGACGAGCTCCGCCTCCGGGACCTGCTGCGGCTGCTGCCCGACGTCGTGCGGTTGGTGCGCCGGCTCGCCGCGGACGCCGGCCTGCCCCGCGGCGTGCGCGTCCGGCTCTGGCTGCTGCTGGGCTACCTCGCGCTGCCGATCGACCTCGTCCCGGACTTCATCCCCGTGCTCGGCTATGCCGACGACGCCGTCGTCGTGGCGCTGGTGCTCCGCTCCGTCGTCCGCCACGCCGGGGCCGAGGCGGTGACGCGGCACTGGCCGGGGACGCCCGAGGGCCTGGCCGCGCTGCAGCGGCTCGTGGGATCGCCCGGCTGAGTGGCGGCGTGGCCCTCGCGGGGTCGCACGAGGTGCGGCGTCGGTCTCAACTCAGACCGGCGGTTCGTCGATGTGTTGCGTGTGACGGATGCGACCGGACCGATCGATCGAGCGCTGGACCGTCTGGTGAAGGCGTACGAGACGGCGAACCTCCCGCCGATCCGTCCTGCGGGCGACGTCGACGCCGTCCTCGCGGAGATCCGCAAGGAGATCTCGCCCCTGCGGCTCCCGGCCGAGCTGGAGCGGTTCTGGCGACGGGTCGACCCCGACTCGATCACCGTCGCGCCCTACCCGCGGCCGACCAGTCCAGCGTTCGCGCTGCGCTGCTGGACGACGGACCGCGACGGGTTCGCCCAGTGCCCCCGGCTGCTGTTCCCGGTCGCGTACGAGAGCCACGGCTTCCTGTTCGTCGAGCTGGAGGACGGGCGAGGCAGCGGCGACGTCGTCCTGGAGTGGGCTTACGCGGGGTCGCCGTACTACGTGCGGTTTCCGACGCTGTCGGCCTACGTCGACCTGCTCGCGACGATGATCGAGCTCGAGGAGTTCACTCGCCACCAGCAGGGCACGCACCAGTACGTGGAGTTCGACCCCGAGGGCCGCTGGAACGACGCTGTGGCCGTGCGCCTCTCGGCCGCCCAGCCGCTCCACCACTACGGCCACGCGCGAGAGCTCGACGAGCGCCTGCTCCACTGGCCGCAGCACTGGCTGGTCTCGAGCGGGGTGGCCCCCGAGACCCGCACCCTTCGCGGGGCCACCACGACCGTCGCCGAGCTGCTCGAGCACGTGGCGACGACGGGCGCCGTCGCCGAGGGGACACTGCGCGTCGCACTCCAGGGCATCGTCGGGTCGGCCGCCGGCAGCCGGGTCTCCGTCTCCGACGGGACCGGTGTCCTCGACGTCTGGTGCCCGTCGGCGGTGAGCACGTACCTGTCCACGAGCTCCGAGTTCGAGTTCGACGTCGTCGTGCGCCCGACCACCGGACCCTCCGGGGACTGGAGCCGCGAGCACGGGGAGATCCAGTCGGCCGCGCTGGCGGGCGACATCGAAGGCGCACAGGCTGCGGCGACGGAGCTGTACGCGAAGGCGTTCCTCACGCCGGCGACGGCGGAAGCGACGGCGATCCGACCGATCGTGTGACGGGCGGACCTCGCCAGCCCTTGACCGGTGGGCCGACCACGCCGCGTTGCGCGCCGTGCGACGTCACCGCCTGCGCGCGGACCTGACGACGAGGACCAGCCCGAGGATGGCGATGATCGGGCCGAGGATCGCCCAGAGGGTCACGCCCGTCATGGCGCTGCCACCGAGGTAGCCGAGGCCCTGGAACGTGAACACCAGCCCCATGACGACGAGCACGGCGCCGAGCACGATGCCGACGGTCTTGTTCACGCGGTCCTCCTGACGGTGGGGATGGGCTCAGCATCGTGCGTTGCTGCGGTGTCCGCCAGGGGCTTCTCGTTCGACCGATGGCCGAGCGCTCGGCGACCGTCGTCAGTCGTGGACCAGTCGGGCTGATCGCTGTCGAGGTGCTGGCCTCAGCTGGCGTCGGGCGGGGGCGTCGCGACGACGCCCGCCGACGACGAAGGGCCCGCGAGCAGCTGCTCGCGGGCCCTTCGGTGCGCGGAGGATGGGGGATTCGAACCCCCGAGGGCTTTCACCCAACACGCTTTCCAAGCGTGCGCCATAGGCCACTAGGCGAATCCTCCCGGCCGACTGAGGATAGCCGAGGTCGGCGGGTGCGCCGAATCCGCCTGCTGACGGCTGTCCGTGCCCCGACCTAGGCTGGTCGGGTTCCGGGCCCGCCACCCGAGGGCCCGCAGAGGAGTGCGAGGAGCGAGGCCATGGCGCACGGCGACATCACGCACATCGACATCCCGGCAGACGACCTCCAGCGGGCGACGAGGTTCTACTCGGAGCTGTTCGGCTGGGACATCAAGGAGTCGCCCGGCTACGAGGGGTACCCGATGTGGGCCGCACCGAACGGCATCAGCGGCGGCGGGATCGCCGCCCGGGCGGGCGACCTGCAGGTGCCGCGCAGCTATGTCGAGGTCGACTCGATCGACGCCACGCTCGCGCGGGCACAGGAGCTCGGCGGGCGCACGATCCTGGCGAAGACGGAGATCTCCCCGACCAGCTGGTGGGCGGCCTTCGAGGACTCGGAGGGCAACCAGCTGGGCCTCTACGAGGGCACGACGGCCACCGACTGACGTCCGGCCCGTTCACCTCGGCGTCACTCGCAGGGGTGATGATGCGCCCATGACGACGCTCATCGCCCAGGACCTCCAGCCCGATGTCGATCTCGCCCTCCGCGCCGTCGATGCCGGTCTGGCGGTGGTCCGGGGGGCGGACGACCGGGCCGTGCTGCGGCTCAAGGGCCCGAACGACCTGGTCACGGCGGTCGACCTGGCGACGGAGGACGCGGTCGTCCGGACTCTGCGCGCGGGATCGGCGCTGCCCGTGCAGGGCGAGGAGGGGTCGCCGGGGGAGGCCGCGGCGGACCGCTGGGTGGTCGACCCGATCGACGGGACCGCGAACTTCGTCGCCGGCCTGCCGCTGGTCGCGTGCACGCTGGCGCGGGTGGTGGACGGCGAGCCCGTGGTCGGCGTCACCGCGGACGTGACCACGGGCGAGGTCGTCTGGGCGTCGCGCGGGGCGGGGACCTGGCGCCGGACGGACGGGGGAGACGTCCGGGTGTCCACCCACGGCGGCCCGCTGGACTCGCTCACGGTGACGGTCGGCGACCTGTCGTGGACGTCCGTCGGACCGTGGCCGCTCGATGCCCGGGCGGCCGTGCTGCGCGAGGTCGCCGCGACGGTGGGCAAGGTGCGCGTGGTCGGCACCTCGGCCACCGAGCTCGCGTGGGTCGCCACGGGCCGGACGTCCGCGTCGATCGCGTTCGGCAACGCGGCCTGGGACGTCGTCGCCGGGGTGGTGCTCGTCCGGGAGGCGGGTGGCGTGGTGCTCGATGCGCGCGGGGAGCCGTGGTCGCTCGCGTCCGACTCGATCCTGGCCGCGGCGACGCCCCAGATCGCCGAGGCGATGGTCGCGGCGGTGGCCCGCGGGCTGGCGGTCACAGGCTGAAGCGGGCCACCTGGCGGATCTTGTTCGTCGCGTCCAGGGCGGCCACCTTGTACGCCTCCGAGAGCGTCGGGTAGTTCAGGACGGTGTCGACCAGGTAGTCGACCGTCCCGCCGCAGGCCATGATCGCCTGGCCGATGTGCACCAGGTCGGTGGCCGACGTCCCGAAGATGTGGACGCCGAGCAGCTCCCGCGTCTCGGTGTGGACCAGCAGCTTGAGCATCCCATAGGAGTCGCCGACGATCTGCCCGCGCGCGAGCTCCCGGTAGCGGGCCACGCCGACCTCGTACGGGACTGCCTCCGCGGTGAGCTCCTCCTCGGTGCGGCCGCAGTAGGAGATCTCGGGGATCGTGTAGATGCCGATGGGCTGCATGGACTGCAGCTCGCGGGCCGGCTCGTCGAACGCGTGGTACGCCGCGAGGCGGCCCTGGTCCATGCTCGTGGCCGCCAGGGCAGGGAAGCCGATGACGTCGCCGACCGCGAAGATGTGCGGCACCGCGGTCCGGTACTGCGCGTCGACGGAGATGCGCCCGCGCGAGTCCGCCGACAGGCCCGCCGCCGCCAGGTTCAGCGCATCCGTCGCCCCTTGCCGGCCCGCGGAGTACATGACGGCGTCGGCGGCGATCCGCTTGCCCGAGACCAGGCGCGTCACGGTGCCGTGCGTGTTGCTGTCGACGCCCGCGACCTCCTCGCCGAACCGGAACGACACCGACAGGTCCCGCAGGTGGAACTTCAGCGACTCGGCCACCTCGGGGTCGCACATCTCGAGCATCGCGGGGCGCTTGTCGATGACCGTGACGCGGGTACCCAGGGCGGCGAACATCGAGGCGTATTCGATGCCGATGATCCCGGCGCCGACCACGACCATCGAGTTGGGCACGTTCTCCAGCGCGAGGACGCCGTCGGAGTCGAGCACCGTGCGCCCGTCGAACTGGACGGTGTTCGGCCGGTGCGGCTTGGACCCGGTGGCGATCACGACAAAACGGGCCGTGAACTGGGTGCGGCGCACGCCGTCGTCGTCGAGGAGCCCCACCGTGTGCTCGTCGAGGAACGACCCGGTGCCGTTGAGGATGTCGATGTGGTTGCGCAGCAGCTGGGCGCGGATGACCTCGTGCTCGCGACCGATCACGTGCTGCGTGCGGGCGAACAGGTCCTCCATCGTGATGTCGGACTTCACGCGGTAGCTCGCGCCGTAGACCTCCCGCTGCGCCATGCCCGTGAGGTACATGACGGCCTCGCGCAGGGTCTTGCTCGGGATGGTGCCCGTGTTCGTCGAGACCCCGCCCATCATGTGCCGGCGTTCGATGATGGCGACCTTGTGCCCGAGCTTGGCGGCGGCGATCGCCGCCTTCTGCCCGCCCGGACCCGTCCCGATCACCACGAGGTCGTAGTCGAAGCGAGCCTCCGCCGCGTCCTGCACCACCGCGGCCTCGCCGGGAACGCCGTCAGTCGCCATACCGGAAGTCTGCCCACAAACCGGTCGCCATGTGAGCCGGCCGCAGGAGCAGCTCTCAGGTGGTCGTGCGCAGCGGTTGTCCGTGCCGGTCGGTGAACCGCCATCGGCCCGACCGGTCGCGCGTGATCTCGATGCCGCGGTCGTGGACCACCTCGTGGTGGTGCCAGCACAGAAGACAGCCGGTGTTGACGTCGGTGGAGCCGTTGTCGCGGTGCCAGTGCTCGGTGTGGTGGACCTCGGACATCGCGGGTGGTGCATCGCAGCCCGGGTACTGGCAGTGGGCGTCGCGGGCGATGATCGCCCTGCGTCTGGCTCCCGTGTAGGTGCGTTCCGTGCGTCCCACGTTCAGGACCTGCGACTCCGCGCCGAACACGACGCGGGTGATCGCCGAGTCGCACGCGAGCCGCGCCAGCACGGTGTCGGGGATGGGTCCGGTGCCGACCAGCTCCGCGACCGCGAACCGCTCGACCTCACGCACGGGTCCTGGCGGACGCGGCGACGCCTCCGCGTTATTGGCGGTGCGCGGGCGGGCACCCGGCGCGCGGTCGAGGGCGCGGTTCAGGGTCTCGAGGTCCACCACGGCGGTGATGTGCGGGCGGTGGGTGCCGGTCGCACCGGTCAGATCCCGGTCGAGGACCAGGCGGGTCAGGTTCACCAGCGCGCCCGCCCGGCGCCGCGGCGCGGGTTCGCCGGCACTGTCCGCCGACGTGCTGGTCATCGCCCGCAAGGCGGCCTGCAGCGCGTGGCCGTGCTCGGTGGTGAGGAAGCCGCGCAGGTGGCAGCCGTCCATCGTCTGCGACAGCGTCACGAACTCCCGGTCCGACGCCTCCACGTACCCCCGATCGTCGGAGGCGGGGTCGGCGTGGGCAGCCCAGCGGCGGGTCAGCACTCGAAACTGCGAGGCCGGCAGCACCCGCCCGAGCTCGAGCAGGAACTCCTCCCCGCACTCGTCGGCGGGAGCGGCCAAGGCCGCGCGGCGGTCCTCGGTGTTGGCGACAGCCGCGATCGCGTGTGCCGCGCCCAGTGGCACGGTGCCATCGACGACCTCGGTCGCCGTCGCGGGGAGGTGATCACGCAACGCCCGCCCGAGCGTCACCAGCCGGGCTGCCTCGCCATGGGGCAGCCGACCCTTGGCAGCCACCCACGTCGTGATCGACCGCGCACCGTCCAGCGACCACCACCCGTCGGCCTCCACCGTCGGGATCGTCCGCGCGGCGATGGCGGACAGGCGCCCCGCCAGCGCCAACGCCTCGCGCACGACGTGGACCGCTGCCTCGCCCTCCAGGCGGTCTGCGGGGTTTGTCGGGTCGGAGACGACCGCGAGCAGATCCACGGCCGCGGTGAGCGTCGCCATCGTGGCCGACGCCCTCGCTGAGGCGGTCGCGCCCACGTCGGTCGCAGGTCGGCAGGCGCACCCCCCGGCGGAGCCGCCACCGGCGGCGAGAGGGGCGGGTACAGCGCCCCCGGAGATCTCCTCGATCGACACCACAGCCCACCTCCTTCCCGCGACTCTGGGGATGGCCCGCCAATCGAGCCCGATATCCCGTCAGAAAGAAGTCTCCCAGCCACCACTGACATTGACCGCGCTATTTGCATCGCATGATGAGACGAGAATCGATGTCACCGTACCTGCAGGTCAGCGCTCCGCGGCTGTGCACATCGAGCCGCCCACAGTCCCGGAAATCGGGACCTCTATCCACAGGAAGAATGTCACCACGGTGCAATTGCGGACAGGAATGCGGGGTCTATGAATGGGTCGAAGGCGATCGCCCCCGCTGAGGCCGATGCTCGAGCGCGCTCGCCGCGGAGCCGCGAGCCTGCGCTCACTCTCCGTGCTGTCGCCACGGAACGCTGGGTTCTTCCGGTGGGCTGTCCCACCTGCATCACGGATGAGGTGCAGCGCCAGCACTTGCCGGACGGGCTGAACGAGGACGTTGCCACCGTTCGCACTGGAGCGGATCTCCTCAGGGTCATCAACTCCGTCTGAGCCGACGCCCGGTGTGCCGGCCGCGACGGTCACCGTCGCGGCCAGGTCGACCGGGCTAGACCTCCACCACGATCACGTCCACGCCCGCGGCGACGATCCGGGCGAGCTCGTCGGGGTCGGCGGTCGTGTCGGTGACCAGCACGTGCACCTGCGAGAGGTCGGCCATCTTCGCCAGGGTGACGCGCCCGACCTTGGACCCGTCGGCGACGACGACGACCCGCTGCGCGTGGCAGACCATCGCGTTGTTGGTGCGGGCCTCGGTCTCGTCGTGGGTGGTCGCGCCGCCGGCGGCGCTGATGCCGTCGGTGCCGAGGATCGCGGTGCCCACGTTGATGGCGTTGAACGTGTTCTCGGCGAGCACGCCGACGGCCTCGAACGAGGTCGACCGCACCACCCCGCCGGTCATGATCACCTTGAGGTTGGGCCTCGACGCGATCTCCATGGCGGTGGTCAGCGCGTTGGTGACGATGGCGAGGTCGGGCCGGTTGGCCAGCACCTTGGCCACCTCGGCGGTGGTGGTGCCACCGCTGATCGCCACGCTGTACGGGCCGGTCGGGATCAGCTCCGCGGCGCGCCGGGCGATCCGCTGCTTGGCCAGCCGGAACTGGGAGTCGCGCAGCCGCACGGGCACCTCGGTCCGCACCGCCGCGGAGGCCCGGGCCCCGCCGTGGGTGCGCACCAGGAGGCCCTGCTCCTCGAGGTCGGCGAGGTCGCGGCGCACGGTTGCCGACGACACGCCCAGGGTGCGCGTGAGCTCCGTCAGCGTGACCGTCGCGCCCGGCTCGAGCAGCGCCAGCACCGCGAGCATCCGGTCCGAGCGCTTGCGCGACGTCGCCCGGGGGACGTCCTCGGTGACTGTCATCTCCACCCCGCTCACTCAGAATGATCACTTCGACTGATCGAACGAGGAATTCTTGCACGAATCGATCAGCCCAGCGATCATCCCAGCATGGCCAAGATCGCGTTCGTCGGCGCCGGCAGCGTCGTGTTCACCCGCCAGCTCGTCGCGGACCTGCTGCGCTTCGGCGACCTCGACCTCGAGCTCGCGCTGCACGACATCGACCGCGAGCGGCTGGACGTCGCCGAGGGCACCGCGCACCGCCTGGTCGAGCAGCTGGGACACCCGGCGCGGATCAGCGCGACCCTGGACCGCAAGACGGCTCTGGACGGCGCCGACTTCGTCATCAACATGATCCAGGTCGGCGGCATCGACGCGACGATCACGGACCTCGAGATCCCCGCGCGCCACGGGCTGCGCCAGACCATCGGGGACACGACCGGCGTCGGCGGGGTGTTCCGCGCTCTGCGCACCTTCCCGGTGCTGACCGGGATCCTCGACGACATGCGTGCGGTGTGCCCCGACGCGCTGCTGCTCAACTACACCAACCCGATGGCGATGAACGTCTGGTGGGCGTCGGTCGTCGCGCCGGAGATCCGCACGTTCGGCCTCTGCCACTCGGTCTACTGGACGGCTCACGACCTCGCCGGCCTGCTCGGCCTCGACGTCGAGCAGACCCGTTTCCGGGCCTTCGGCGTCAACCACCAGTCCTGGCTGCGCGACTGGACGACGCTCGACGGCGAGGACCTCTACCCCCGCCTGAGGGCACGGATTGCCGAGGACCCCGAGCTCGAGCGGCGCGTGCGCGTGGAGATGTTCCGCCGCATCGGCTACTACCCGACCGAGACCAGCGAGCACTCGTCGGAGTACCTCTCCTGGTTCCTGCGGTCCGACGCGCAGGTGGACCGGTTCCGCATCGAGCCGCTGCAGTACATCGGGATCAGCCGCGAGAACGTCGCGGAGTACGAGCAGGCCAAGACGCTCCTGCGCGACGGACGAGACCTGCCGCTCGAGGGCGGCGCCTCGGAGTACGCGCCACAGATCATCCACTCGATCCTGACCGGCACGACGCGCGAGATCCACGTGAACGTGCCCAACCGCGGGCTCATCGACAACCTGCCGGCGGGCGCCGCGGTCGAGGTGCCCGCGCACGTCGACGGCAACGGCGTGGTGCCCATCGCCATGGGTCCGCTCCCCGTCCAGTGCGCGGCGCTGAACCGCACCTACCTCTCCGTCGCCGAGCTCGCCGTCGAGGCGGCACGCACGGGCGACCCACGGCTCGTGCGGCAGGCGGTGCTGGTCGACGGCAACGCGAGCTCGACCCTGACCCCGGCCCAGATCTGGGACCTGTGCAACGAGCTCGTCGCGGCCCACGGCGACCTGCTGCCCGAGCCCCTGCGAGCGCTCCTGTGACGCTCGCGCGCACGCGGGACCTGGTCGACGACGCCGTCGCCAAGGGCACGGCCGTCCTCGCGTTCAACGTCATCACGCTGGAGCACGCCGAGGGCATCGTCGCGGGGCTGGAGCGCGCGGGATCGCCGGGCCTGCTGCAGGTCAGCGAGAACGCCGTCCGCTACCGCCAGGGCCGTCCCGGCCCGCTCCTGGCGGCCTGCCGCGAGCTCGCGGAGCAGGCGACCGTGCCCGTCGCGCTGCACCTGGACCACCTGCAGGACCTGGACCTGCTGCGCGACGGGGTCGCGCAGGCCCGGGTCTACGGCGTCTCGTCGGTGATGGTCGACGCCGCGCACCTCCCGTACGACGACAACGTCGCGACGACCGCGGCGCTGGCGGCCGACGCCCATGCCGCGGAGCTGTGGGTCGAGGCCGAGCTGGGAGAGGTCGGCGGCAAGGACGGCGCCCACGCGCCCGGCGTGCGCACCGACCCGGACGAGGCGGCGGCGTTCGTCGCGGCCACGGGCGTCGACGGGCTCGCGGTGGCCGTCGGCTCGGTGCACGCCATGACGACCGCGACGGCGCACCTCGACCTCGACCTCGTCGCGCGCCTCGCGCAGCGCGTGGCCGTCCCGCTCGTGCTCCACGGCTCCTCGGGCGTCCCGCCGGCGACGCTGCAGGACGCGGTCCGCGCCGGCATCCGCAAGATCAACGTCGGCACCGCCCTCAACGTCGCCCTCACGGCGCAGGTGCGCCGGGCGCTGGCCGCCGACGACCGCCTCACCGACCCGCGGCGCTACCTCGCACCGGCCCGCGACGCGGTCGCCGCGACAGTCGCCGCCACCTGCGCGACGATCCACGCCGCCTGACCGACGCGCGCCCGGACGGGCGGCCACCGCACGGCGCGAGCCCGCGCGCCGAGAGGCCGAGAACCCCCGCCCGGCGCGAGCCCGCGCCCCGAGAGACCGAGCACCCCGCCCGGCGCGGGCCCGCACCTACAGGCCGAGCACCCGCCGCGCGTTCCCCGCGTACAGCGCCTCGAGCGCGTCCGCGCCCAGCCCCAGCCCCGACACGGTCCACCGCCCCTGCGGCGGCACGGCCTCGCCGGGCGCGTAGTCGAACGCCTCGTCCTCGGTCTCGAGGAACCGGAAGTGCGTGGTCAGCGCCTCGTCGTCGAGCGGGAACGCGTCGGTGCCGAACAGGACGCGGTCGCCGAACCGCTCGATGAGTCGTCGGGTCCGCCGCGGCTGCCGCCCGAGCTCCGCCATCCGGCCGCCGATGTCGACGTGCCAGTTCGGCGCCGCGGCGAGCAGCTGCTCCACGCGGTCGAGGTCCTCGGCGCAGCAGCCCACGTGGGCGCCGACGTAGGTGGTCCCCGGCGTCGCCAGCACGAGGGTCTCGAGCGCCGTCATCAACCGGTCGAACGTCGGGTGCACGTCGCGGTCTCCGAACCACCAGTCCGGGTGCGCCTGCAGCTCGTCGATCCGCTCGTTGGACGCGTCCACGGGGTCGAAGAACGCCATCGGGTCCGCGGTGTGGATGAGCACGGGCAGACCCAGCGAGCCGGCCAGCGCGAGCGTCGACACCACGCGAGGGTCGTCGGGCAGCACGAGCGCCCCGGACTCGTCGCGGACCGACAGCCCGAGGTTCTTCCACACCTTCACGCCGCGGGCTCCCCGCGCGGCGCAGTCGCGCAGCTGCGCCGCCAGCAGCTCCGCGCCGGACGGCTGGGCGAGCAGTCCCCAGTCCAGCTGGCAGAACGTGACGAAGCGGTCCGGGTGCGCGCGGTCGTACCGGTCGAGGTTGGCCTCGAGCTCGTCGCCGTGCATCCCGTCGAGGTTGACGATCGCCGCCACGTTGCGGCGGTCCATCAGCGCGAGCAGCTCGTCCACCGACGGGGCCGTCCAGCCCGGCGGCGTCAGCCAGCGGCCCAGGTGGTTGTGCACGTCGATGCAGGCCACAGCGCTGCGCTCGACGCGCGTGGTGGCCGCGGCGAGCCGGCTGCGCGGCTGCCAGTCCGCCAGGCGAAGGTGGGCGGCGGCGGTCCAGTCGGGGGTAGCCACAAGTACGGTCCTCTCGCAGGCGCTCACCAATAGTGAGCGTTTGCCGCAGTTTCATTGCGGATCGATCACTCCGGTACGCAGTATTGCGCACACGGCGCCGAGATCAACCCGGCGGCCGGAGCAGAGAGGCAGCACCCGTGAGCACGAGCATCACCGCGCGAGAGATCGCCAGCCAGCCGACCGTGTGGGCCCGCGCCCTGCAGGACGCGGCCACCACCGGTGCGATCTTCGGCGGCCCGGGCGACCGGGTCCTGGTGCTCGGCTGCGGCACCAGCGCCTTCGTCGCCGAGTCCGTCGCGGTGCTGCGCGAGCAGGCCGGCCTGGGCCTCACGGACGCCGCCTACGCCTCCGAGTGGCGCCCGGGCCGCGCCTACGACCGCGTGGTGGTGATCAGCCGGTCGGGCACCACGAGCGAGGTGCTCGCCGCGCTCGAGCTGGTCGAGCCCGGCACGCCCGTGGCCGCCGTCGTCGGCGTCGACGACAGCCCGATCGCCCGCCGCGCCGACCACGTGCTGCTGCTCGACTACGCCGACGAGGACTCGGTGGTCCAGACGCGCTTCCCGACGACGGTCCTCGCGATCGCCCGCGCCGCGTTCGGCGACGCCACTGACCACCTGCCGGCCGCCGCGGAGCGGGTCCTCGACGCGCCCCTGCCGGTGCCGGTCGACGGCATCGACCACGTGGTCTACCTCGGCACCGGCTGGACCCACGGGCTCGCCCAGGAGGCCGCCCTCAAGGTCCGCGAGGCCGCGCAGGCGTGGTCGGAGTCCTACCCCGTGCTCGACTACCGCCACGGCCCCATCGCGGTGGCCCACCCGGGCACCCTGGTCACGCTGTTCGGCACCGCGGACCCGACGATCGTCGCCGACATCGAGGCCACCGGCGCCCGCGTGCTGGCCACCGACGAGGACCCGCTTGTCCAGCTCGTGCAGGCCCAGCGGTTCGCCGTCGAGCTGGCGGAGAGCCGCGGCCTGAACCCCGACACGCCCCGCCACCTCACCCGCTCCGTCGTCCTGTCCTGACCGCGCGCACCACCGACTCGAGGAGAACGACGTTGTCCCCCCAGCGCTCGCACCGGAACCGCCTCGCCGCCCTCACCGCGGCCATCGCCGTCGTCGTCTCCCTGTCCGTGACCGCCTGCTCGGGCGGGAGCGCCGGCGCCACCACCTTCGACCCCGAGGCCAAGACCACCATCACGTGGTGGACCGGCCAGGCGGACCAGGCGGAGACGATCCTCGAGGGGCTGGCCAAGGACTTCGAGAAGCTGCACCCGAACGTCACCGTCGACATCTCGTCGGGCGCGCCCTCGACCGACGAGCTGCTGCAGAAGCTGTCGGCGGGCTTCGCGGGCAACACCTACCCCGACATCTCCTACGCGTACGGCTCGTGGGCGAGCGAGCTGCAGGGCTCGAAGCGCACGCTCGACATCACGGACCAGGTCAAGGACCCCGACGTGAAGTGGGACGAGTTCCCGGCCGCGGCGCGCCAGACGGCCCAGCCCGGCGGCGGCACGACCATCGGCTTCCCCGCCGTCGTCGACAACCTCACGCTCATCTACAACAAGACGGTGTTCGACGCCGCGGGCGTGGACTACCCGACCGCCGACTGGACGTGGGACGACTTCCGCGCGGCGGCCAAGAAGCTGACCGACCCGAGCACCAACACGTACGGCTACGGCTACTCGGTGTCCGGCTCGGAGGAGACCACCTGGCAGTTCTGGCCGCACCTGTGGCAGAACGGCGGCGAGATCCTGTCCGACGACCAGAAGACGGCGACGTTCGACTCCGACGCGGGTGTGACGTCCCTGACGCTGCTGCGCGACATGGCCGTCGACGACAAGTCGATCTACCTGGACCAGACCGACACCAAGGCCGCCCAGCTGTTCGCCAGCGACCGCATCGGCATGATCACGTCGGGCCCCTGGACCCTGTACGACCTGCAGACCGCCAAGACGAGCTACGGCGTCGTGCCGCTGCCCGGCACCGACGGCAACCACGAGAGCGTCTCCGGCCCGGACCTGTGGGTGCTCTTCGACCACAAGGACGCCAACCGTGAGCACTGGGCGTACGAGCTGACCAAGTGGCTGACGTCGGCCGAGCAGGACATCAAGTGGAACGTCGCGTACGGCAACCTGCCGCTGCGGCCGTCGGAGGCGCAGTCGCCCGAGTTCCTGGCACAGGTCGAGGCGCTCCCGGGTCTCGACGTCATGGCGGCCAACATGGTCAACTCCAAGCACTCCCGGCCGACGGTCAAGGGGTACGTCAAGCTCTCCGAGGCGATCGGGTCGGCCATCTCCGAGGTGATGCAGGGTCAGGGTGACCCGGCCGACGCGCTGACCCAGGCCGCGGCCACGGCGACGCAGGCTCTCGGAGGGTGACGATGGCGAGCACGACGGCCCCCGCCGGCCGACGCGGGGCGCTCCTCCCGCAGGCCCACGCACCGCGAGCGGTGGTGACCCGGCCCGGCCAGCGGCGGGAGCGTCGACGGGCGGGGCTGCAGGGCTGGGGGTTCGTCGCCCCCGCGATGCTCATCGTGCTCGGCCTGTCGATCTTCCCGGCGGCCTGGGCGTTCTGGCTCTCGCTGCAGAGCTGGGACGGGTTCTCGACGCCCACCTGGGTCGGCATCGGGAACTACCAGGCGATGGTCACCGACGCAGCCCTGCGCGACGCGGTCGGCCACACGATCCTCTACACCGCGCTCTTCGTGCCGGCCTCGGTGCTGCTCGGTCTCGCGCTCGCCCTGCTGCTCAACCGCTCGCTGTTCCTCATCGGCTTCTACCGGACGGCGATCTTCCTGCCGTTCGTGGCCTCGGCCGCGGCGACCGGCATCCTCACCACGTACCTGTTCAACCCGCAGTTCGGCCTGGCCAACACCGTCCTGCGCGCCCTGCACCTGCCGCAGCAGGGCTGGCTCGAGGACCCGTCGCAGGCGATGGTCGTCATCACGCTGATGTCGCTGTGGGGCCAGGCCGCGTTCACCACCGTCATCTACCTGGCGGCCCTGCAGGACATCCCCGGCGAGCTGCTCGAGGCCGCCCGCATCGACGGCGCCAACCGGTGGCAGTCGTTCTGGCACGTGACGTTCCCGCAGCTGGCCCCGGTCACCGTGTTCGTCACCGTGTGGCAGGTCATCGGCGCGATCCAGCTGTTCGACCTCGTCTACACCACGACGCGCGGCGGACCCCTCGACGCGACGCAGACGATCGTCTACTACCTGTGGCAGACGGCGTTCAAGAACCTCGAGTTCGGCTACGCCTCGGCGGTGGCCTACGGCCTGTTCGCGGTGACGCTGATCATCACCGGCGGCGTCGTCCTGTACTCCCGGCGCGCGAAGGTGGAGGCGTTCTGATGGCCGTCCAGATCCTGTCCCGCACGCCGGTGCCCGACACCCCGGACGACATCCGGCTCTCCCGCCGCCGCGGCGGCCGCCGGCACTGGTGGTGGCACGTCCTGCTCGCGCCGGTCGCCCTGCTGTTCGCCCTGCCGTTCCTGCAGATGTTCCTCACGGCCCTGACGCCGGCGTCGGAGATCAACAAGTTCCCCCCGCGGCTGATCCCGTCGACCCTCACGCTCGACGGCTTCGCCAAGCTGTTCGCCGAGTCCGACATCCTGCGCTGGCTGCTCAACACCGTGATCGTGTCGACCATCGGGGTGCTGTCGCACCTGGTCCTGTGCTCGCTGGCCGGCTACGGGTTCGCGCGCCTGAAGTTCCCGGGCCGCACGTTCGGGTTCCTGGCCATCGTCGCGACGATCATGATCCCGACCCAGCTGCTCATGGTCCCCACCTACGTGATGTTCGCCAAGGTCGGGCTCATCGACACCCTCGGCGCGGCGATCGTGCCGTGGCTGGCCTCCGCGTTCGGCATCTTCCTCATGCGGCAGTTCTTCCTGTCGCTGCCCGCCGAGCTCGAGGAGGCCGCGGTGCTCGACGGCTGCTCGCGGCTCGCGGTGTTCTGGCGGATCGTGCTCCCGCTGGCCAAGCCGGCCATGGCCACGCTGGCGATCTTCACGCTGCTGGGCTCGTGGAACGACCTGGTCTGGCCCCTCATCGCCATCAACGACCCGAGCACGTTCACCCTCCAGCTCGGCATCACCAACTTCCAGGGCGACCGCCGCACCGACTGGTCGCTGCTCATGGCCGGCAACGTCGTGGCGACCCTGCCGCTCATTGCCTTCTTCGTGCTCGCGCAGAAGCAGTTCATCGCGACCATGACCTTCTCGGGGCTCAAGGGATGAGGACCGTCCTCGTCGCCGGCGACGCCAACGTCGACCTCGTGCTCCGTGGCGACGTCGTCCCCCGGTTCGGGCAGGCCGAGCAGCTGCTGGACTCCGGCGAGCTGGTGCTCGGCGGGAGCGCGTCGATCGTGGCCTGCGGTCTGGCCCGGCTGGGGGTGCCGACGGCGCTCGTCGCGCGGGTGGGCGACGACCCGTTCGGCCGGTTCCAGCGCGACGGGCTCGAGGCGGCCGGCGTCTCGACGGAGCACGTGGAGGTCGATCGGGACCTGCCCACCGGCCTCTCGGTGATCCTGTCGGCGCCCGACGACCGCGCGATCCTCACCGTGCCCGGGACCATCCCGACGCTGCGGGCCGCCGCGGTCCGGGCCGCGCTCGCCGCGACCGGCGCGGCCCACCTGCACGTCGCGTCGTACTTCCTGCAGCCGTCGCTCGCGGCCGAGCTGCCCGGGCTCCTGGCCGAGGTCCGCGCCGCGGGCGTCACCGTCAGCCTGGACACCAACTGGGACCCGGCGGAGCGCTGGGACGGCGTGCTCGACCTGCTCGCCCACGTCGACGTCGTCCTGCCGAACCTGGCGGAGCTCCGGGCGCTCGCGGCCGGGCCCCGCACCGACGTCGACCGCGCCCGCCGGCTGGCGTCGCTCGGCCCGCGCGTCGTGGTGAAGGCCGGGGCCGACGGCGGCTGGTCGGTCGACCCCGCCGGCGCGTTCTTCGAGGCGCCTGGGCTGCCCGTCGACGTGGTCGACACCACGGGCGCGGGGGACAGCTTCGACGCGGGCTACCTCGCGGCGCTCGCCCACGGCATCGCCGACGAGGCCGAGCGCCTCCGCTGGGCCGCCGGCGCCGGCTCCCTGTCCACCTTGGGCAGCGGCGGGACCGGGCGGCAGGCGTCGCTGGCCGACCTCGGCGTCGCGTGATCACGGCCGCCGCCCTCAGCCCGTCCCTGGACGTCACGTACGTCGTCGAGGAGCTGACGGGCATCCAGCGGCCGCTCGAGGTGCACCGGGTGGCGGGCGGCAAGGCGCTCAACGCCGCGCGCGCCGCGGCGCTCCTGGGCTCGTCGGTCGCCGCGGTCGCCGTGCTCGGCGGCGGCACGGGAGCGGTGGTCGCCGACCTCGCGCGCGCCGACGGCCTGGACCTGCGGGTGGTCGACGGCGGCGAGCTCACGCGGACCTGCGTGAGCGTGCACGCGCGGTCCGACGACCGGCTGACGGAGATCTACGAGCACGCGACGCCGGTGTCCGCCCCGGTCTTCGATGCGTTTCTCGACGCCCTCGCCGCGCTGCTGGTCGACCGGCCCGGCTGGTGCCTGGTGAGCGGCGGGTCGCCGGCCTCGCTCGGCCCGGACGCGCTGCGCGACCTGCACGCGAGCCTGCCGCCCGGCACGCGGCTGGCGGTCGACAGCCACGGACCCGCGCTTCGGGCGCTGCTGCGCGACGCCTCCCCGGCCCTCCTCAAGGTGAACCGCGCCGAGGCGTGCGAGGCCCTCGACGCCGCGGCGACCACGCCGCTGGCCGAGCTCGTCGTACGCCTGCACGAGCGCACGGGCGCGCCGGTCGTCGTGACCGACGGCCTGGCCGGCCTGGTGGCCACGGACGGGGTCCGCACCCGGCACGCATCGCTGCCCGGCGTGGTCGGCCAGTTCCCCGTCGGCAGCGGCGACTCGCTGCTCGGCGCGCTGGTCCAGGCGCTCGACGAGGGTCTCGACCTGGACGACGCCCTGCGGCGCGCGACGGCCGCCGGCGCCGCGAACGCCCTCCTCCCGGGCGCCGCCCGGTTCGACCCCGCGACCGTCGCACGCCTGACGGATGCGGTCATCGTCACCGACGGTTCGGGTTAGGATTTCCGGCAGACCCCTCGTGCGGCGTCATCTCGCTGAACTCCCCCAGGGCCGGAAGGCAGCAAGGGCAGGTGAGCTCTGGCGGGTGTGCGGGGGGTCCTTTTCATGCCCGCATCGCGAGCCGCGTGAACGTCTGGGCCACGCCTGCCTCCCGCTTCAACCGACGGACGAAGAGGTCCAGGGCCGCGGGGTCGGTGACGACCGCGTGCAGCAGGTAGTCGTACGAGCCGGTCACGTGCACCGCGTCGAGCACATGCGGGAATCCCCGCCGAGCCAGCGCGTCCGTGAAGTCCTCGTTGGTGGTCCCCTCGGCCAGCCGGACCTCGACGAACACCTCGAGCCCCGGCCCCGGCGCGGCCCCGGCGCCGCCCCGGACGATGGTGAACGCGCGGATCGTGCCGTCGGCGACCAGGCGCCCCACCCGGTTCGCGGCGGCGTTCGGGCTGAGGCCGACGCGCGCGCCGAGCTCGCTGTAGGGCAACCGCGCATCCACGGTCAGCTCGCGGAGGATTGCGTCGTCGATGGCGTCCATGCATCGATTCTCTCAGTCTCACGACGAATTCCGCAGAATCGGCTTTCGCCTCCGATGCCGCTTCGAGGAACCTGTCCCGCGTGACCAGCGCCTTCGTCCTCGGCGTGCTCGCGGGCCTGTCCGTCGCGATGCCGGTCGGGCCGGTCGGCGTGCTGCTCCTGCGCACGGGGCTGGTCGACGGCGCGCGGGTGGCCGTCGGCGCGGCGTGCGGCATCGCGACCGTCGACCTCGCCTACGCGGTGCTCGCCGTCGCCGTGGGCGCGCCGGTCAGCCGCGTGCTGGGCGCGCACGCGTCCGTGGTCCGCTGGGTCAGCGCCGGCGTGCTGGTCGCGGTCGGTGTGGTCGGGGTCGTCAGCGCCGCGCGGGCCTCCCGGGACCCCGCGCCGACCGGGACCGTCGCGCCGTCGGCGCCGCGCGCCTACCTGCGGTTCGTCGGGCTGACCGCGGTCAACCCGCTCACGGCCATCACGTTCACGACGATCGCCGTCGGGCTCGCCGCTCAGGTCGGGGGAGCCGGGTCGGTGTCGGCGTTCGTCGTCGGGGTCGGGCTGGCCTCGCTCGCGTGGCAGCTGGTGCTCGCGGTCAGCAGCGGCGCGCTCGGCCTGCGGGTCCCGCCGCAGGCGCGCCGGTGGGTGTCGATGGTGGGTGCCGGCGTCGTCGTGCTCGCGGGCGTGGCGCTCGTGGTCTGACCGAGGGGCGTCCCACGACGGACGGACCCGCGTCCGTCTGCGGGTGCAGAGCGGTCCGGGCGGAAGCAGCCTGCGGGCCGACGCGCGGGGCACGGTGGCGCAGCCAGCCTGGGCAGCATGACCTCCGCCACGCCCCGACTCTCCGCCCGCGGCCTCGTCAGGAGCTTCGGGTCCACCACCGCCCTCGCCGGCGTCGACGTCGACCTCGCCGCGGGCGAGTCGCTCGCCGTGATGGGGCCGTCCGGGTCGGGCAAGTCGACCCTGCTGCACTGCCTGGCCGGCATCCTGCTGCCCGACGCAGGCACGGTCGCGCTCGACGGGCGGGAGGTCGGCCGGCTGTCGGACCGCGAGCGCTCGCTGCTGCGGCGCCGGCACTACGGCTTCGTGTTCCAGTTCGGGCAGCTGCTGTCCGAGCTCCCGGCGATCGAGAACGTCGCGCTGCCCGCGATGCTGCTGGGCACGTCCCGGAAGGAGGCGACGGCGCTGGCCGGGCAGTGGCTCGGCTCCCTCGGGCTCGCCGGCATGGAGGGCCGTCGGCCCGGCGAGCTGTCCGGCGGGCAGGCGCAGCGGGTCGCCGTCGCGCGCGCGCTCATCACCGGTCCGGCCGTCGTGTTCGCCGACGAGCCCACGGGCGCCCTGGACCAGGCCACCGGGCACGACGTCATGCACGTGCTCACGCACACGACGAAGGCGGCCGGCGCGTCGCTCGTCGTCGTGACCCACGACGCCCAGGTGGCCGCATGGTGCGACCGCCGCATCGAGGTCCGCGACGGGCTCGTCGTCGGCGCGTCGGCCCCCGCGGCGGTGGCCCGATGAACGCCGTGGTCGCGCTCGCTCCGCGGTTCCAGCGCGCGGGCGGCCGGGACTCGCGGGTCACCACGGTCCTCGCGATCACCGCGTTCACGGTGACGACCGGGCTCACGCTCAGCGTCGTCGGCGGCCTGCTCGGCTTCGCGGGCCGGACCACGCTGCCGGTCGGCGACGACACGACGGACATCCGCGGGCTGTACCTGACCCTCGCGTGGTTCGCCGTGGTGCTCCTGGTGGTCCCTCTGGTCTCGCTCGGCGGGGCCGCCGCCCGGCTCGGGGTCGCGCGTCGCGACGCCCGCCTGGCGACCCTGCGGCTGCTGGGCGCGACGCCCCGCGAGGTGGTGGCGCTGACGGTCGCCGAGACGGCGTGGCAGGGGTTCATCGGGGCGGTGCTGGGCATCGGCCTCTACGGCCTGCTGCTCCCGGTGGTGTCGCTGCTCCCGTTCCAGGGCACGACGTTCTCCGTCGGCGAGCTGTGGGTGGGGTGGCAGGGGCTGGCGATCGCCCTGGTGGCCGTCCCGGTCCTCGCCGCGTTGTCCGGGGCGATCTCGCTGCGGCGGGTGACCGTCTCGCCGCTGGGCGTGGCCCGACGGGAGACGCCGAAGAAGATGACCTGGCTCCGCGTGGTGGTCGCCGTGGTCGGCATCGGGCTGTTCATGGTGCTCAGCGCCGCGGCGGGGGCGCTCGGGGCGGCCGCGGTCGGTGCGCTGGTCGGGGCGCTCGCGCTCGGGTTCGCCACCCTCAACGCGATCGGGCCGTGGGTGCTCGGGCTCGTCGGCAAGGTGCAGCTGCGCCGCGCGACGACCCCCGCCCGGCTCCTGGCGGCGCGCCGGTTGCTCGACGACCCCAAGGCGGCCTGGCGGGTGGTCGGCGGGCTCGGGCTCGCCGGGTTCGTCGCAGGGGTGCTGGCCGTGCTGCCGGCGATCGTCGCGGTGGACACGTCCCAGGACCCGCAGGGCGCGATGCTCGTGGACGACCTGGTCACCGGCGCGATGGTCACGCTGGTGGTCGCGTTCCTGCTCGCCGCCGTGTCCGCGGGCATCGCGCAGGCCGCCTCCGTCCTCGACCGGCGCCGGGAGATCGCGCTGCAGAACCTGGCCGGGACCCCGGTCGAGCTGCTCGACTCCGTGCGGCGCCGCTCGGTGCTCGTGCCGCTCCTGTTCGTCGCCGTCGGCTCCGCCGCGACCGCGCTCGTCATGTTTTTCCCGCTGTTCGGCACGGCCGCGGTGACGTCGCCGCAGGGCCTCCTGCTGCTCGCCGGGTTCCTGACCGGCGGGTGCGCGCTGGTGTACGGCGCGACCGAGACGTCGCGCCCGTTGCTCCGTTCCGTGCTGGCGGACACGGTGGTGCGCGCGGACTGACCCCGGGGGCGCCGTGTGTGGGTCGGGGCGTCTAGGGTTCGTGGCGTGACGACAGCCCTGTACCGGCGCTACCGGCCGGAGAACTTCGCCGAGGTGATCGGTCAGGACCACGTCACCGCCCCCCTGCGGCAGGCGCTGCGCAGCGGCCAGGTCAACCACGCCTACCTGTTCTCGGGCCCGCGCGGCTGCGGCAAGACGACGTCGGCCCGCATCCTGGCCCGCATCCTCAACTGCGCGCAGAACACCGAGGAGAACCCCACCGACACCCCGTGCGGCGTGTGCGAGTCGTGCGTCGAGCTGGCGCGCGGGGGACCGGGCAGCCTCGACGTGGTCGAGATCGACGCGGCCAGCCACGGCGGGGTCGACGACGCCCGTGAGCTGCGCGAGCGCGCGACGTTCGCCCCCGCGCGCGACCGGTACAAGGTGTTCATCCTCGACGAGGCGCACATGGTCTCGAACCAGGGCTTCAACGCGCTGCTCAAGATCGTCGAGGAGCCCCCGCCGCACATCAAGTTCATCTTCGCGACGACCGAGCCGGACAAGGTCATCGGCACCATCCGCTCGCGCACGCACCACTACCCGTTCCGGCTGGTGCCGCCCGACGTGCTCGTGCCGTACCTGCAGCAGCTCTGCGACGCCGAGGGCGTGCCCGTGGCGTCCGGCGTGCTGCCGCTCGTAGTCCGCGCCGGCGGGGGATCGGTCCGGGACACGCTCTCGGTGCTCGACCAGCTGATCGCCGGGTCCGGCGGGGGCGAGCTCGGGTACGAGGGCGCCGCCGCGCTGCTCGGGTACACCCAGGCCTCGCTGCTCGACGACCTGGTCGAGGCCGTGGCCGCCCGCGACGGCGCCTCGGCCTTCCGCGTGGTCGAGCGCGTGATCTCCACGGGGCACGAGCCTCGCCGGTTCGTCGAGGACCTGCTCGAGCGCCTGCGCGACCTCATCGTCATCGCCGCGTCCGGTGACGCCGCCGACGCCGCGCTGCGCGACGTGCCCACCGACCAGCTCGACCGGATGCGTCTGCAGGCCCGCCACCTCGGGCCGTCGGAGCTGTCGCGGTCGGCCGACCTCTGCAACGCCGCGCTGACCGAGATGACCGGCGCCACGTCCCCGCGCCTGCACCTCGAGCTGCTCATGGCCCGGTTGCTGCTGCCCGCTGTCGAGGACAGCCGCACCGGCATCGGCGCGCGGCTCGACCGGCTCGAGCGCGGCCTGCCGCCCGAGGGCGGGGCGAGTGTGCGCGTGCCCACGCGCGACGCCGCGCCGGCGCCGGTGCAGTCGGCCGCTCCGGCCCCGGCCCGTGCCGCTGCACCTGCCCCCGTGCCGGTGGCAGAGCCCACCCCGGCCCGTGCCGCTGCACCTGCCCCCGTGCCGGTGGCAGAGCCCACCCCGGCCCCTGCCCGCGTCCCTGCCGCTGCGCCGAGCCCGAGCCCGACCCCGGCGCCGGTGGCCGAGGCCGCCGCGGCGTCTGCCCCGATCCCGGCCGCGCTCCCCGAGCCGGAGGAGGAGCCGGCCGCCGAGCCTGCAGCTGTCGCGGACGCGCCGACGCCGACGGAGCCCGCACCGGCCGTAGCCGCCTCGACCGCGCCCGCCGCCAGCGTGCCCGACGCGACAGTTCCGGCTCCGGCCGTTCCCGCTGCGGCCGCCCCCGCCCCCGCGCCGGCCCGCTCCGCCGCCGGCCCCGACACCGAGGTGCTCCGCCGCCGCTGGCCGGAGGTGCTGGAGACGGTCAAGGGGCTGCGCCGCGTCACGTGGGCGCTCATCGACCCCCGCAACGCGCAGGTGGCCGAGCTCGACGCGACGACGCTGAAGGTGGCCTTCGACAACCCGGCGCTGGCGACCACGTTCCGCAACGGCGGGCACGCCGACGTCGTCGCGCGGGCCGTGCGCGAGACGCTGGGCTTCGACGTCAGGGTCGAGGGCATCCTGGCCGAGCAGGCACCCGGGGCGGTCGCCGCGCCGGCGCCGTCGGCGCCTGGTCCGCGGACCCCCGCGGACGACCGAGCCAACCCGCGCGCGGTGACCCCCGCCGAGGCCGCGGCGTCGTGGGACGACGAGCCCCCCGCCGTCGAACCGCCGGACGACGAGCCCGGCGAGCCGGCCACGCCGGACGCCCCGCCGGCCGATCTGGCCCCGCCGGCACCGTCCCCGGGCACGGCCCGCGAACGCGGCATGGCGGCGGCGCGCGAGTCGGCGTCGCGGGTGATCCCCGGCGTGCCGGACGAGCCGTCCCCGGACGACCCCGACATCGCCACGTCGACGCTCATCGGCGCACCCCTGGTCGCCCAGATGCTCGGCGGCACCGTCATCGACGAGCAGCTGGACGACGGCACGCCGTGACGGGTCCGGCACCGCGCGACGGGTGGCGTCCGGCGGCGGGACGGCCGTGACCCCGTAGGCTGGCTGTCGTGTACGAGGGCGCGGTCCAGGACCTGATCGACGAGCTCGGGCGGCTGCCCGGGGTCGGTCCCAAGAGCGCCCAGCGCATCGCGTTCCACCTGCTGTCGGCTGATCCGGCGGACGTGCGGCGGCTGGCCGACGCGCTCACCGAGGTCAAGCTGCGCGTCCGGTTCTGCGAGATCTGCGGCAACGTCGCGCAGGAGCCGCAGTGCCGCATCTGCCGCGACCCGCGCCGCTCGCCGCTGACCATCTGCGTGGTGGAGGAGCCCAAGGACGTCGTCGCCATCGAGCGCACGCGGGAGTTCCGCGGCAAGTACCACGTGCTCGGCGGCGCCATCAACCCGATCGCGGGCGTGGGACCCGACGACCTGCGCATCGCGGCCCTGATGACGCGGCTGGCGGACGGCACGGTCACCGAGGTCATCCTGGCCACCGACCCGAACGTCGAGGGCGAGGCGACGGCCACCTACCTGGCCCGCCTGCTGGTGCCGATGGGCCTGACGGTCAGCCGGCTGGCGTCGGGCCTGCCGGTGGGCGGGGACCTGGAGTACGCGGACGAGGTGACGCTCGGCCGCGCGTTCGAGGGCCGACGACGGATCAGCGCGTAGGGGATGCAGATGAGCACAGCGGCCGACGCCGACCTTCGCGAGATCGCCCAGGCGGTTGCCGCGGAGACCCGCAGCTACCTGACCACGATCACCGAGGTGGCCGCGGGCTCGAACCCGGAGGCCTCGCTGCCCCTGCTGCTGCTCGCGGTCAGCGACGTGCTGGCGGCCGGCGCCCGGTTGGGTGCGACCACGGACGTGGTGCCGGCGGAGCGGTTCGAGCCGGACCTCGGCCCCGACCCCGACGTCGAGCCGCTGCGCGCCAACCTGGCCAACGTGTTCGAGGGCATCGACGAGTACGCCGAGGTGATCGACCCGCTGCTGGGGGCCGAGGTGCAGCCCGCGAGCGTGTCGGGCGACCTGGTCGCGATCGCCGGGGCGCTGGCCCAGGGCCTGCGGCACTACGAGACCGGCGGCGTGCTCGAGGCCCTGTGGTGGTGGCAGTTCTCGTACCTGTCCGACTGGGGCGAGCGCGCGTCGAGCGTGCTGCGCACCCTGCAGACGATGTTGGCGCACCTGCGGCTGGACGTGGAGGACGACGTCGCCGCGGAGGCCGAGTACGACGCCCTGCAGCCCTGACCCCCTCGGGCGAAGGGCTGTTCGGTGCGGGTGATCTGCGGGGCTCGCGCGACGCCGCCTGAGAGCCGACGATCCGGCATCTGAAACTCGCTGCCCACCTGGTGGGCACGGCCGTACACTCGCCCGGTCCTGTCCGAGCCCGCGAAAGAGCTCTCCCGTGGCCCTGATCGTGCAGAAGTACGGCGGTTCCTCCGTCGCCGACGCCGCCAGCATCAAGCGCGTCGCGAAGCGGGTGGCCGAGGCCAAGCGCGCCGGCCACGACGTCGTCGTGGTGGTCAGCGCGATGGGGGACACCACCGACGAGCTCATCGACCTCGCGCGCCAGGTGACCCCGTTGCCGCCGCAGCGCGAGATGGACATCCTGCTGACCGCCGGCGAGCGCATCTCGATGTCCCTGCTGGCCATGGCGATCCACAACCTGGGCGTCGAGGCGAAGTCGTTCACCGGGCAGCAGGCCGGGGTGATCACGGACGAGTCGTACGGCAAGGCACGGATCATCGACGTCACGCCGAGCCGCATCCGGGACACCGTCGCGCGGGGCTCGGTGGCGATCGTCGCCGGCTTCCAGGGCGTCAACCCGACCACCAACGACGTGACGACGCTCGGCCGCGGCGGCTCGGACACCACGGCGGTCGCGCTCGCGGCGTCGCTCAAGGCCGACGTGTGCGAGATCTACACCGACGTCGACGGCGTGTTCACCGCCGACCCGCGCATCGTGCCGAACGCCCGCAAGCTCGACCGGGTCAGCTACGACGAGATGCTCGAGCTCGCGGCCAGCGGCGCCAAGGTGCTCGTGCTGCGCTGCGTCGAGTACGCCCGCCGCTACGGGGTACCGATCCACGTGCGTTCGTCGTTCAGCACACACAAGGGCACGCTGGTGACCGACCAGCCTGCAGACGAGGGAGAGACCGTGGAGCAGCCGATCATCGCCGGCGTCGCGCACGACCGCAGCGAGGCCAAGATCACGGTCGTCGGCGTCCCCGACGTGCCGGGCAAGGCCGCACGCATCTTCGAGGTCGTCGCCGCAGCCGGCGTCAACATCGACATGATCGTGCAGAACGTGTCGGTGGCCGCCACGGGCCTGACGGACATCTCGTTCACGCTCCCCGCCACGGACGGCGCGGCCGGCACCGCGGCGCTCACCGAGCACCAGCCCGACATCGGCTTCGCGTCGCTGCAGTACGACGACACCATCGGCAAGCTCTCGCTCATCGGCGCGGGCATGAAGTCGCACCCCGGCGTCTCCGCGCGGTTCTTCGCCGCGCTGTCGGACGCCGGCATCAACATCGAGATGATCTCGACGTCGGAGATCCGGATCTCCGTGGTCACGCGGGCCGACTCGCTCGACGACGCGGTCCGCGCCGTGCACACGGCGTTCGACCTGGACACCACGGAAGACGAGGCCGTCGTGTACGGCGGGACGGGACGGTAGGGCCATGGGACTGAACATCGCGGTGGTCGGCGCGACCGGCCAGGTCGGTGGCGTCATGCGCCGCCTGCTCGAGGAGCGCGACTTCCCGGTCGCCTCGATCCGCTACTTCGCCTCCGCCCGCTCGGCCGGTACGACGCTGCCGTGGAAGGGCGCCGACGTCGTGGTCGAGGACGTCGAGACCGAGGACCTCTCCGGCATCGACGTCGCCCTGTTCTCCGCGGGTGGCGCGGCGTCGAAGATGCACGCCCCGCGGTTCGCCGCGGCCGGCGCGCTGGTCATCGACAACTCGTCGGCCTGGCGTCGCGACCCCGAGGTCCCGCTCATCGTCTCCGAGGTGAACCCGGGCGCGCTCGCGGGCGCGGTCAAGGGCATCATCGCGAACCCGAACTGCACGACCATGGCCGCGATGCCGGTGCTCAAGGTGCTGCACGACGAGGCCGGCCTCAAGCGCCTCGTCGTCTCCACGTACCAGGCCGTGTCCGGCTCGGGCCTCGCGGGTGCTGCCGAGCTCGACGGCCAGATCCGCGCCGCCGTCGAGCAAGACACGCTCGCGCTGGTGCACGACGGGTCCGCCGTCACGCTGCCCGCGCCGGTGAAGTACGTCGCGCCGATCGCGTTCGACGTCATCCCGCTGGCCGGGAACCTGGTCGACGACGGGTCGTTCGAGACCGACGAGGAGCAGAAGCTCCGCCACGAGTCGCGCAAGATCCTCGACCTGCCCGGCCTGCTGGTCTCGGGCACCTGCGTCCGCGTGCCGGTGTTCACGGGCCACTCGCTGTCGATCAACGCCGAGTTCGACCGGGCGATCACCCCCGAGCGCGCAGCCGAGCTGCTCGCCGACGCCCCCGGCGTCCAGCTGACCGACGTCCCGACGCCGCTGCAGGCCGCGGGGCAGGACCCGTCGTTCGTCGGCCGCCTGCGCCAGGACGAGGGCGTCGAGGGCGGCCGCGGGCTCGCGCTGTTCATCAGCAACGACAACCTCCGCAAGGGCGCCGCGCTCAACGCGGTCCAGATCGCCGAGCTGGTCGCCGCGCAGCGCCTCACCGCCGTCTGATCCCACCCGCAACGTCCGCACTCGAGGGGCCCTGGGCCCGCTCGAGTGCGGACGTTGCTGCGTCTCCGGGAGTCGCAGCGTCCGCACATTCGCGCGCCCCGACGACCCGATCCGCGGACGGTGCGGGAGGACGGGGCGCGGAGGGGGTTGTCGTCCGCGCAGTTCTATGGTTGGTTGGTGGAGTAATGAACCAGGGAAGGAGGCGCGCGATGTTCGACGGGCGTGACCCCCTGTACGTGCAGATCGCCGACCAGATCCGTGCCGACGTCCTGTCGGGTGCGCTGAGCGCCGAGGAGCAGGTCATGTCCACCACGCAATACGCGACGACGTTCCGGATCAACCCGGCGACCGCGGCCAAGGCGTTCACCGAGCTGGTCGACGAGGGCGTCCTCTACAAGCGGCGCGGCATCGGGATGTTCGTCGCCGAGGGTGCGCGGGAGAAGCTGCTGGCCGAGCGCCGGCGCACCTTCTTCGCCGACGTCGTGGACCCCGTGCTGCAGCAGGCCCGGGTGCTCGGCATCGGCGTCGACGAGATCGTCCACCGTCTCCAGGAGGGACCGCGATGAGCGGCTTCGGCGTCGAGGTCCACGACCTCACGGTCCGCTACGGCTCGACCACCGCGCTCGACGCGGTGTCGTTCAGCCTCCGCCCCGGCGTCATCACGGGGCTGCTCGGCCGCAACGGCTCGGGCAAGACCACCGCGCTGTCGGTGCTCGCGGCGTTCCGCCGGCGGACCTCCGGCACGGTGCTGGTGGACGGCGAGGACCCGTGGGAGAACGCGCGCGTGATGAGCGGGACCTGCCTGGTCCGGGAGAGCGGCGACGTCGCGCCGGACCGGTCCTTGGCGGACACGCTGGGGTTCCTCGCGGACCGCCGGCCGCTGTTCTCCCGGGACCTGGCGGACAGCCTGCTCGACCGGTTCGAGCTGGACCCCGCCATGCGCCCCGACCGGCTCTCGCGCGGCAAGCGGTCGGCGTTCGGGGTGGTCGTCGGCCTGGCCTGCCGGACCCCGCTGACCCTGCTCGACGAGGTGCACCTGGGTATGGACGCGCCGGCCCGGTACGCGTTCTACGACGCTCTGCTGGCCGACTGGCTGGAGCACCCCCGCACGATCGTCCTGTCCAGCCACCTCATCGGGGAGGTCGAGCGGCTGCTCGAGGACGTCGTGGTGCTGGACCGCGGCACGGTGCTCACCTCGTCCGACGCGGACACCCTGCGCTCCGGCGGGCTGACGGTCACGGGCGCGGCCGAGACGGTGGCCGCGTTCGTCGCCGACCGGCACGTGGTCGCCCGGCAGCAGCTGGGCCGCACGGCGCAGGCCACGGTCATGGACGCGCGGGCCGACGACGCCGAGCGCGCCCTCCGGGCCGGCCTCGAGCCCGGGCCGGTCGCCCTGCAGGACCTGTTCGTCCACCTGACCGACCGCCCGAGCGCGGCCCCGAGCGAGGAGACCCGATGAGCATCGACACGGTCCGCACCCGGGTCCCCGGCCGCTCCTCCGTGGGAGCGACGGCGCGCTGGCTCCTCGGGATGTACCTGTACCTGGCGGCGTGGTTCTGGGTGATCGTGGTCGTCGCCGCGATCGGCGCGCTGGTGGTGATCGACCAGGTCGGCACGGTGCAGAACAGCATCCTGGCGTTCGCCCGCCAGGGGGCCCTCTGGTTCCCGTTCGCCCTCTTCATCGCGGTCACCGCCGCCTACCTGCCCGTGCACGTCGCGGCCGGTCTCACCCGCCGCAGCCTCGCGCTCGGCTCGATCCTCGCAGCGGTGTGCACCGCGCTGGCCAACGGCATCGTGTTCGGCGGCCTGCTCCTGCTCGAGCGCGCGGTGTTCGGCGCCCTGGGCTGGCGGTGGCGGATCCTCGACGACCTCGTGCCGTCGCCCGTCGACGCCGGGACCTTCCTGCTCTCCACGACCCTGACGTTCCTCGTCGCCTACGTGTCGGGGCTGCTCGTCTGCATCGCCTACCAGCGGATGGGCGGGTGGTGGGCGACCCTCGCGCTGCCCCTGACCGCGGGACCGATCTTCCTGGTCACCGCGCTGCTCGCCCCGGAGGCGGGTCCGTTCGGACGGGTCGGGGGCGCGCAGCCGCTGCTCGTCGGCGCGGCCCTGAGCCTGCTGGTCTCGGCTGTGCTGGCGGTCGCGTTCGACCGGCTGGTGCGCGGCGCGTCCGTGCCCGCGCGCACGTCCTGAGCACGACCGCCCGCGGCGGACGTCGACCAGCACCGCGCGTCGGGGTAGGGAGAACCCCACCCCGACCTCGTGGGTGGTCAGGGTGTCTGGCAGCAGCCCCGGACCCCTAGCGTCACTGTCATGACCTCCCCGACCTCACCGCCCAGCGTGGCCGACGACCGGTCCGTCGTCGCCCCCGCGTTCACGGACCTGCGCGCGCTCGCCGCGGCGCCGGTGTCCGTCGCCACCTGGCGCGGGATCTCGCAGATCGTCGTCGGCTCGTTCGTCATCCTCGCCGCGGCGATCGCGCTGACGGTCGCCCTCTCGTTCTCGCTGAGCCTGCTGGTGCTGTTCGTCGGCATCCCGATGCTGGTCGCGACCCTGTGGGCGTGCCGCCCGTTCGCCCGGCTGGAGCGCGCCCGCCTGCACGCCCAGCTCGCGGTCGACATCTCCGCGCCGACCTACCCGCAGCGCGAGGGCACGTGGGCCTCGTGGTGGGCGGTCGTCGCCGACGGCCGCACCTGGGCGCACGTGGCCTACGTGGTGGTCGCCGGCGCCCTCCTCACGGTGCAGAGCGTCGTCGTGACCGTCGCCGGCGGGTTCGCGGTGGGCGGCCTGGTGTACCCCGTCGTCGCCCTGGCCAACGGCCTGACCCACCCGCCGGTCCCGCTGGTGCTCATGGTGCCCGCGGCGCTGGCCTGCGCGTGGATCGCCGCTCTGGCCACCCAGGCCGGGTCGCTCGCGATCGTCCGGACCGCGCGGTCGCTGCTCGGCGCCTCGCCGCGGGCCGAGGCGGTCGAGGTCGCGCGGCAGGCCCAGGCGCGCGCCGTGCAGGCCGAGACCCGCGCGGTCCAGCTGACCGAGACCCGCACGGCCGCCGTCGGCGCCGCCGACGAGGAGCGCCGCCGCATCGAGCGCGACCTGCACGACGGCGCGCAGCAGCGGCTGGTCGCCCTCGGCGTCGAGCTCGGAGCCGCCAAGCGCAGGGTCTCCAGCGACCCCGAGGCCGCCGCGGCCCTCGACCACGCGCACCGGGAGGTCAAGGAGACGCTGGCCGAGCTGCGCGACCTGGTCCGCGGCATCCATCCGGCCGTCCTCACCGACCGCGGCCTCGACGCCGCGCTGTCGGCGCTCGCCGCCCGCAGCCCGGTCCCGGTGCGCGTCGAGGTCCCCGACCCGCCCTCGCTGAACCGCGCGAGCACGTCGGCACAGGCCGCGGCGTACTTCGTCGTCGCCGAGGCCCTCACCAACGCCGCCAAGCACGCGGACGCGCACCAGGTCGTCGTCACGGTCACCGCCGACGACCGCCTGCGCCTCGTGATCGCCGACGACGGCCGCGGGGGAGCCGTCGCGACGCCCGGCAGCGGGCTCGACGGCCTGCGCAGCCGCGTCGCCGCCCTCGACGGCACCTTCGACCTGGACAGCCCGGCCGGAGCCGGCACCCGACTCACCGTGGAGGTGCCGTGCGCATCGTGATCGCCGAGGACTCCGTCCTGCTGCTCGACGGCCTGACCAGGCTGCTCGTCGCGGAGGGGCACCAGGTCACCGGCTACACCACCGCCGACGAGGTCGTCGCCGCTCTCGGGCCCGACGACCAGCTGCCGGACGTGCTGGTCACCGACGTCCGGATGCCCCCGTCCCACACCGACGAGGGCCTGCGGGCCGCCGTGCACCTGCGCAGCCTGCACCCGAGGCTGCCGGTCCTGGTCCTCTCGCAGTACGTGGAGCAGCGATACGCCCGCGAGCTGTTCGCGGGAGACGTCCGCGGCCTCGGCTACGTGCTCAAGGACCGGGTGGCCGACGTGGACGAGTTCCTCGACGCCCTCGGCCGCGTGGCCGGCGGCGGCACCGTCATCGACCCCGAGGTCGTCGCCCAGATCCTCGCCCGCGCACGCCGCTCGGGCCTCGAGACCCTCACACCGCGCGAGCGCGACGTGCTCGGCCTCATGGCGGAGGGCCGCTCCAACGCGGCCATCGCCGACCGTCTCGTCGTCGGCCTGCCGGCCGTCGAGAAGCACGTGACCTCCATCCTCACCAAGCTCGACCTCCCGCAGGCCGCCGACGACCACCGCCGCGTGCTCGCCGTGCTGCGCTGGCTGGAGCACGAACCAGGAGACCGGCCATGACCACCACCCTCGAACGCCCGACCGTCACCCCGCCGCCGCCGGCGCGCAGCCCGGGCGCCCGCGCCCTGACCTGGACCGGCGCGATCGTCGGCGGCGTGCTCCTGCTCGCGGGCGGCTACAGCGCCGTCGACCTGCTCGTGCTGGGGTCCGACGACGCGTCGACCTTCTCCGACACCGCGTCCTACGCCGCCGCGCCCGTGGTCGAGCTGGTGGCCGACGGGCACGTCTCGGTGACCACCGGAGGCGCCCGCGTCGAGGTCGAGCGCACGGCCCGCACCGCGCTCACCACGGCGCACTACCGCGTCGACCAGGCCGCCGACCGCCTGCAGGTGGCGTACCGCTGCGACCAGTGGCGGCCGGGGTTCTGCTCGGCGTCCCTGGACGTCACGGTGCCCGACGGCACGTCCGTCGTCGTACGCGCCAGCGATGGCACGGTCACGGCGACCACGCTGAGCGGCCCGCTCGACGTGCACGTCAGCGACGGCCCGTCGACCATCTCGGACATCGACGGTGACGTCACCGTCCGTTCCGCCGACGGCGACACCGACATCAGCGACGTCCGCGGGGACGTCACGGTGAGCTCGGCGGACGGTGCGGCCACGGTCTCGGGCGTCTCCGGCTCGGTCGACGTCCGCTCGAGCGACGGCCGCGTCGAGATCGCGGACGTGCAGGGCAACATCGACGCGCACGCCAGCGACGGCGACGTCACCGTCTACGGCACGGGCGAGCCGGTCGCGCTCGACCTGTCCGCCTCCGACGGCCGGCAGATCGTCGAGGGCCCCGTCGACCCGACCGCGTCCGTGCACGTGCGGATCCGCACCAGCGACGGCGACGCCGCCTACCTGCGGCCCCGCGGCTGAGCGACTGACGACCGACCCCCCGACCGGATCCGGTCGGGGGGTCGTGCCGTGCGCTACGCCGCCGGGTCGTACTCGTGCAGGCCGACGAGCACGCCCGCGGGGTCGGTCACGTAGCACCCCCGACCGACGCCGGCGATGGTGAACGGCGGCACGACGACCTGACCGCCGTGGGCCTCCACGCGGCCGCACACCTCGTCCAGGGAGTCGACCCGGATCACCGGGACGGTCCGCGGGGTGCCGTCGCGCGAGGCGAGGAGGGCGGCGTCGACGCCCGGGCCGTCGCCGTGCGGGGCCACCAGGTACCCGGGGTCGGCGAACGGCTGCAAGGCCCAGCCGAACGTGTCGGCGAAGAAGGCGGTGGAGACGGCGAGGTCCGGGCTGCTGATCTCGACGTAGGTCACGGGCATGGTCATCGGTGCTCCTGCTCAGAGGTCGGTCGGTGCTGGGCGGCGCGGGGCGGCGGCGCTGCCGTCCACCGTTCCGCGAGGTCGTGCGCCCAGGACTCGACGAGGAACAGCTGCGCGGGCGCGAGCTGGTTGGGCGCGTTGCGCCCGGTGCCGAGGGGCTCGACCAGGCCGGCCTCGCGCAGCACCCGCAGGTGCTGGGAGACGGCCGGGCGGCTGATCGGGAACAGGTCGGCCAGCTGGCCGGTGGTCGCGGCCCCGTGAGCCAGCCGCTGGAGCATGGCGCGCCGCGTCGGGTCGGCCAGGGCCGCGAACGTCCGATCCAGCACGGCGCCTCCCTCGTTGGTAACGAACAACTTACCAACACCGCGGGCGGGACGGCACGACAAAGGCCCCCGACCGAGCATCTCTGCTGGTCGAGGGCCTGAGCCGTCTGTCGGGGTGGCGGGATTCGAACCCACGACCTCTTCGTCCCGAACGAAGCGCGCTACCAAGCTGCGCCACACCCCGTGGAGCCTGGCAAGGATAGCCGACGACCACCGCGGACACGAAACTGGATCAGGCCGCCACGAGCGTGAGGAGCGTCGCTTCCGGCCGGCACGCGAACCGCACCGGCGCGTAGGGCGAGGTGCCGAGCCCCGCGGACACGTGCATCCAGGTCGAGCCGGCGCCGCCGGGCTGGTCCGGACGCGGCCCCGGCCAGCCGTGCAGCCCCTTGGCGCGGCGGGTGTCGAGGTCGCAGTTGGTCACCAGCGCGCCCCAGAACGGGAGCGCCAGCTGCCCGCCGTGCGTGTGCCCGGCGATCGCCAGGTCGACGTCGTCCGCGTGCATGGCGTCGAGCACGCGGCGGTAGGGCGCGTGCGTGATGCCCAGGTGCAGGTCCACCGGCGTCGAGCCCGTGCGGGCGTCGTCGTCGCCGCCCGCCTCCGGGAAGCGGTCGCGGTCGAGGTGCGCGTCGTCGGTGCCGACGAGGGACAGCACGCGGCCGTCGACCTTGATCACGTCCCGGCGGTTGGTGAGGTCGATCCAGCCGGCCGACCGGAACCGTGCCGTCAGCTCGCGCCAGGGCAGCTCCGGCGGCTGGACCGGGTGCGTCCGGCGTGCGTCGGGCAGCAGGTACCGCGCGGGGTTCTTGGGCATCGGGGCGACGTAGTCGTTGGAGCCCAGCACGAACGCGCCGGGCACCGCGAGGTGCGGCTCCAGGGCCTCGAGCAGGGCGGGCATGGCGTCGAGGTGCGCCCAGTTGTCGCCCGTGTCGACCACCAGGTGCGGGTCCAGCGACGCCAGGTCGCGCACCCAGTCGACCTTCCTGCGCTGGCCCGGCGTCAGGTGCAGGTCCGACAGGTGCAGGATCCGCAGGGGGTCCTGGCCGGTCGGCAGCACCGGGACGGTGACCTCGCGCAGCGTGTACCAGCGCACCTCGACCAGCGAGGCGTACGCGAGCGCGCCGGCACCGGCCAGCGCGAGGGCGCCGGCGGCGCGTGCGAGAGAGTGCGCGGCCGAGGTGTCGTCACCCATCAGGGGTTGCCGCCGCCGCCACCGCCGCCGCCGCGGCCGTTCCCATTGCCCGGGCTGCCCGGCCCCGGGCCCGGTCCGGGCTGGTTCGGGTCGACCTGAGCGGCGGGCTGGCCGTTGGACAGCGTGAGGACGACGGCCGTCCCGCGCGTGGCGCTGCCCGACGGGCTCTGCGACACGACGGTGCCCGCGGGGTAGCCGGACGGCACCTGGGTCGGGTCGATGGCCACGTTGAACCCGGCGCCCTTGAGCACGGCGCGGGCGTCGCCCTCGGACTTGCCGACGACGGACGGGACCGGGATCTTCTCGCCGAAGACCAGCTTGTTGTCCGGAGCGGCGAAGTCGGGGTTGGCCGCGCCGCTCAGCGCCTGGACCGAGAACCGCTTCCAGGTGGGTGCAGCGATCGTCGACCCGAAGGTGAACTTGACGTACTTGCCGTTGATCGTGAGTCGCTGGACGGGCTGGAAGCCCTCCTTGTAGCCCACCCACACGGCGGTCGCCAGCAGCGGGGTGTAGCCGACGAACCACGTCTCCTCGTTGTGGCTCGTGGTGCCCGTCTTGCCGGCGGACGGGAACGGCGGGGCGCCGACCGACTCGGCGGTGCCCTTCCACACGTTGCTCAGCGCGAAGTTGATCGTGTTGGCGTACTTGGGCTCGATCGCGGCGTGGCAGTTGGCCGCCGGGATGGGCAGCTCGGCGCCGTCGGCGTTCTTGACGCTGGTGATGGCGATCGGGGTGCAGTACGTGCCGCCCGACGCGAACGTGGCGAACGCCGCGGCCATCGACATGGGGGCGACCGAGTCGCTGCCGATCACGTTCGACGGGTTGACGGACGGCGTCGTCGTGCCGTCCTTCTTCGCCTTGGCCGTGTGCATCCCGAGGTCCTCGGCGCCCTTCATGATGTTGCACATGTCGAGCTGGCTGGCCATGGTCAGGTAGGCGAGGTTGACCGAGTTCATCGTGGCGTTGAGCACGGTCATCATGCCGGCGCCGCCCTCGGAGTTCCCCACGGGCCAGGGCTTGTTCGGGCCCTTCTGGCCGCACGTGGTGAACATGTTCTCGTTCAGGGTGCGCTCGGTGCCGTTGACCTGCTCGTACAGGCTGTGGCCCTGCTTGAGCCACTCGAGCAGGGTGAACGGCTTGAACGTCGACCCCGGCGCGAAGCCCCCGGATCCGCCGTACGCGGCGTCGGTGTTGAAGTTGACCGACTCCTCGCGCGTGCCGGGCGCCGCGGCCGCCGCGTAGATGCGGTTCTGCGCCATCGTGAGGATCTTGCCGGTGCCCGGCTCGACGGTGACGATCGAGCTGGCCACGCCCGAGGGGTCGTCCACCGGGATGCCGTTCTTCACCTCGGTGTCCGCGAGCGTCTGCAGCCGCGGGTCCAGCGTGGTGGTGATCGTCAGGCCGCCGCGGTAGAGGAGGGCGATGCGCTCGGCCTTGGTCGCGCCGAAGGCGGGGTCGTTGGCGATGACCTTGGTGACGTAGTCGCAGAAGTAGCCCGAGCCCGCGATGACGTCGCCGGCCGCCGCGCAGCCCTGCTTGAGCGGGTGCACGTTGAGCGTCGAGGCCAGGGGCGTCGCCCGGCCGGCCTCGTACTCGGCGTTGGTGATGAACTTCTGCTGGTTCATCAGCAGCAGCACGCGGTTGCGGCGCTCCTGCGAGGCGTCCGGGTGCAGCACCGGGTCCCACTTGGACGGGCTCTGCGTGATGCCCGCGATCGTGGCGGCCTCGAGGTAGTTGAGGTCCTTGGCCGGCTTGCCGAAGTAGTACTGTGCCGCCGACTCCGCGCCGTAGACCGACGCCCCGAACGGCGCGATGTTGAGGTACTTCTCGAGGATCTGGTCCTTGGTGTCGCGCTTCTCGAGCGCGATGGCGAGCTTGGCCTCGCGCAGCTTGCGCGCGTAGCCCTCGGTGCCGCTGGCGCCGCGGGCGGCCTGCAGCGCGGCGAGCCGCTCGGCCTCGGTGTCCTTGGAGAGCGCCTCGTCGATGAGGACGTTCTTGATGTACTGCTGGGTGAGCGTCGAGGCGCCCTCCTGGCCGCCGCTGTCGTCCGTCTGGTTCCGCACGAACGCGCGCAGCATGCCCGTGGGGTCGACGCCCGCGTGCTGGTAGAACCGCTTGTCCTCGGTCGCGATCACCGCGTGCTGCAGCAGGGGCGAGATCTCCGTCAGCGGCACGACGACGCGGTTCTGCACGAAGAACGTCGCGAGCAGCTGCCCGTCGGCGGCGCGGATCTCCGACTTCTCCGGCAGGGTCGCCTCGTTGAGCTCGGTGGGCAGGTCGTCGAAGGCGGTGACCGTCAGGTCGGTCACGCCGTTGGCGGCGGCGACTCCGGGCAGGACGAGTCCGGCGGCGAGCACCCCGCCGACCCCGGCGACGAGCGCGAAGGACAGCAAGAGGGCCAACGCCTGGAAGACGTTGACCTGTCGGCCGCGCTGGCGCGCAGGGTTCGGCATGCCGTCAGGGTAGTCGGCCGGTCTGTCCGCGCTCCTCCGGAACGGGGGTCGACGCCGCGACCTGCACGGGACCTGCACATGCGTGCCTGCACCCGTTCTGACTCGGTCAAGCGTCCATCTGACGATATGACCCGAACGGAGTCTCGCCAGAGTGCCTGTTCGACCGCTAGTTTCCCGGCAGGACTCGGGTGCGGTTGCCACGGCACGCCCCCGTCGGCGTGCTCGGGAGGATGCGTGACCACACTCGTGCAGGACGCGCACTGGACCGCGCTCGCGGCGTGCGGGACGGGCAAGCTCGCGCCCGACGCGCTCTTCGTCGAGGGCGCCGCCCAGCGTGAGGCCCGCGCGGTGTGCACCGGCTGCCCCGTGCGGCTCGCCTGCCTGGCCGACGCGCTCGACAACCGCATGGACTTCGGGGTCTGGGGCGGGATGACCGAGCGGGAGCGGCGCGCGCTGCTCCGGCGCCGGCCCGAGGTGCGGTCGTGGCGCGCCGAGCTGGTCGGATCGGACGTCGTCGACGGGGTGTGAGAGCGCTCCGACCGGTGCAGCGCCCCCGCTAGGGTGGCCTGCATGGCTACGACGTGGGAATACGCGACGATTCCGCTCATCATTCACGCCACCAAGGCGATCCTCGACCAGTGGGGTGCTGACGGCTGGGAGCTGGTCCAGGTGATCCAGGGACCCGACGCCGGCCTGGTGGCCTACCTCAAGCGGCCCAAGGAGTCCTGATGGGTGCCGCTGCCCGGCTCGCCGAGCTCGGGCTCGAGCTGCCCGAGGTCGCCCTGCCCCTCGCGGCCTACGTGCCCGCCGTGCGGTCCGGGGCGTACGTGTACACGTCGGGCCAGCTGCCCTTCGTCGCGGGAGCCCTGCCCGCCACGGGCAAGGTCGGCGTCGGCGTGGGCCTGGTCGCCCCCGAGGACGCCGCCGGCTACGCCCGGATCTCGGCGCTGAACGCCCTCGCGGCCGTCGCCGCGGTGGTCGCGGCCGAGGGAGGCCCGTCGGGCGCCGACGCACTCGACCGGATCGTGCACGTGACCAAGGTTGTCGGCTTCGTCGCCAGCGACCCCGCGTTCACGGGTCAGCCGGCCGTGCTCAACGGCGCCAGCCTGCTGCTGCACGAGGTGCTCGGCGACGCGGGCGTGCACGCGCGGTCCGCCGTGGGCGTCGCGGTGCTGCCGATGGACTCGCCGGTCGAGGTCGAGATCGTCGTCGAGCTGCGCTGAGGCGTCGGGCCGCGCTGAAGCGTCGGGCCGTGCTGGGTGCCGCGCGGGAGCGCGGGCCTCAGCGGGCCCGGCGCTCCAGCCGCTCGACGTCCAGCAGCACGACCGCGCGGCCCTCGCGGCGCACCCAGCCGCGGGCGGCGAAGTCGGCGAGCGCCTTGTTCACGGTCTCCCGCGAGGCGCCGACGAGCTGTGCGAGCTCCTCCTGCGTGAGGTCGTGCGCGACGCGGATGCCCTCGTCCACCTTCTCCCCGAAGCGGGTCGACAGGTCGAGCAGCGCCTTGGCGACGCGACCGGGGACGTCCGAGAACACCAGGTCCGCGAGCGCCTCGTTGGTGCGGCGCAGCCGGCGGGCGAGCGCCTGGAGCAGGTGCTGCGCGACCGTGGGCTTGTCCTGGAGCCAGCGGATGAGGTCGCCGTGGCCGAGCTCGAGCACGACGGCGTCGGCGACGACCGTCGCGGTCGCGGTGCGGGGGCCGGGGTCGAACAGGCTCAGCTCGCCGAACATCTCGCCCGGGCCGAGGACGGCCAGCAGGTTCTCGCGTCCGTCGTTGGAGCGCCGACCGAGCTTGATCTTGCCCTCGCGCACGACGTAGAGCCGGTCGCCCGGCTCGCCCTCGTGGAACAGGGCGTCGCCACGGGCGACGTCGATCGCCTTCATCGTCGCGACGAGCGCCTCGGACGCCTCCGGGTCGAGCCCGGCGAACAGCGGCGCCGACAGCACGATGTCGTCCTCCACGGGGACACCTCACCTTCCTGGCCGCGCGCTGCCCGGATCGTCCCGGTGGCGGCATCGTTCACAACAGTGTTCCGGTGGGCCGGCCGCTGGTCAGCGGCCTGATCCGACCTCAGTCTGCCCCATGGAGGCCCTCATACGCGGCCCAGCGGCTCGCGCAGGCCCACGACGACCACCTCAGGGTTCGCGGCCAGGCGCGCGATCAGGCGGTCGGTGGCGCGTGCGAGCGCCGCCTCGACGCCCGCGGCGTATGTCGAGAGCTGGGCGTCGAGCGCCCGCAGCTCGTGCAGCCGGTCGACGTCGGCCACGCCGTCGGTGCCTCCGAGCACCGCCGCGAGCGCGGCCGGGCGCGGCACCTCGACCCCGACCTCCAGCGGCAGCTGGAACGCGACGTCCTCGCCGAGCGTCTGCGGCCGTGCCGCCTGGGCGACCGCGAGGTCGAGGCGGGCCCTCACCAGCCGGCGCCACCAGGTGACGCGGGCGTGCTCGGCGCGCAGCGCGCGCCGGTCGAGACGAAGATCGCTGACCCGTTGTTCGACGGGTGGCGTCATGGACCAGGCCCTCCTCAGACGGGCACCTCAGAGTGGAACTGTGTGTGGTTTCGGCCCGGTACGGTCCGACCTTGAGGGTGGGTACCTGTGTCTGCCACGGGAATCACTCCAAGGGAGCAACGGGGCGCGACGGGTGCGCGGCGGGACGACGTCGCAGGTCAGAGCCATGTGGGTGACGGGCCGTACGCTGCCGCTGTGACAGCCCCCGACGTGGAGTCCGACCTCGCGCGCACCCGCCGCGCGCGCCGCATCGACCGCGCGCTGGCGGTCCGCTACCCCGACGCCCGCTGCGAGCTCGACTTCACGTCGCCGTTCGAGCTGCTGGTGGCCACCGTGCTCTCGGCGCAGACCACGGACGTGCGCGTGAACCTCACGACGCCGATCCTGTTCGCCCGGTACCCCGACGCCGCGGCCCTGGCGGGGGCCAACCCGGAGGAGCTCGAGGAGATCCTGCGGCCCACCGGGTTCTTCCGCGCCAAGGCCCGGTCGGTCATGGGGCTCTCGCGGGAGCTGGTCGAGCGGTTCGGCGGAGAGGTGCCGGGGCGCATGGCCGACCTGGTGACGCTGCCCGGGGTCGGGCGCAAGACCGCGAACGTGGTGCTGGGCAACGCGTTCGGCGTGCCGGGGATCACCACGGACACCCACGTCATGCGCCTGTCGAAGCGGCTCGGCTACACCGCGAGCGACGACCCGCTGGTGGTGGAGAAGGAGCTGGACGCCCTGATCCCGCGCAAGGACTGGACCATGGCCTCCCACCGGCTGATCTTCCACGGCCGGCGCACCTGCTTCGCCCGCCGGCCGGCATGCGGGGCGTGCCCGGTCGCGGCGATGTGCCCGTCGGCCGGTATCGGGGAGCTCGACCCCGCCAAGGCCGCCGCGATGGTCAAGGCGTAGGGCCCGCGGTCAGACCGGAGCGACCGTCCGCAACCACGTCAGCAGCAGGTCGTTGACCCGGTCGGGCGCTTCCTCGGCCAGGTAGTGGCCCGCGGACGGCAGCAGCTCGAACTGGTAGCGCGGGCCCACCAGGGCCGCGGTGTCGCGGGACAGCGCCGCGTGGGACGGCGGCCGCAGCCCGTCGCGGCCGCCGTGCAGCTGGAGCACCGGCAGCGGCCGGGTCTCCTCGAGGGCCGCGTGGTAGCGGCGCCCGTCCAGCCGGGGCATCGAGCGGACCAGCCACCGCAGCTGCTCCATCTGGCTGTGCGCCGCGAAGGGCACGCGGGCGGCGGACCGGTACGTGGCCTCGGCGTCGGCGTCGAGCCAGCCGGGCGCGCCGCCCCACTCGCGCAGCAGCCGCGACACCAGGTCGCCCGCCATGAGCGCGTTCTCGGGGAACGACGGCAGCTGGACGAAGGCGAGCCGCCGGACGGCGGACGGTCGCACGGCCGCCCGGGGGTGGCCGCGAGTGTCCAGCGGGTGCGGGGCGGCCAGCGGGGCGACCGCCCGCACGCGCTCGGGGTGCAGGCCGGCCATCGCCCAGGCGATCTCGCCGCCCGTGCCGCTGCCCACCACCACCGCGTCGGCCGCGCCGAGCGACTGGATGACGCCGGCCACGTCGGCGGCCAGCGTCGGGACGTCGTACCCCTGCGGCGGCTTGTCCGAGCCGCCGGTGCCGCGCACGTCCATGGCCGCGACCCGGTAGCCCGCGTCGGCCAGCACCGGGAGCTGGTGGCGCCACGCCCACCAGAACTCGGGGATGCCGTGCAGCAGCACGACGAGCGGGGCGTCGCGGTCGTCGGGACCGGCGACGGCTACGTGGAACCGTGCGCCGTTCGCGGCCACGAACCGGTGCTCCCAGGGGCCGTCGATGAGGAGCGAGGCGGAGTCGACGGTGCTCATCGGTGCCGAACCTACCCGGTCCCGGGACCGTCGGGGACGGGTCCGCCCGTCGCGCGTGCGTGATGACGGTCCCGCTGGTATAGCGCCGCGCCGCCCAGGAGGGCCGCGACCAGCGAGGCGACCAGCACGGAGACGACCACGTGCTCGTCGTGCGCGCTGCCGGCCCCGAAGGCCAGCTCGCCCACCAGCAGCGAGACGGTGAACCCGATGCCGCCCAGCAGCCCGACCGCGGCGACGTCCGCCCAGCCGAGCCCGGGTGCCAGCGCGGCGCGCGTGAACCGCGCGACCAGCCAGGTGGCGCCCAGGATGCCCAGGGGCTTGCCGACGACCAGACCGAGCGCGACGCCCTGGGCCACCGGGTCGCGGAACGCGGTCGAGATCGCGCCGGCGGACAGCGTGACCCCGGCCGCGAAGAGCGCGAAGACCGGCACCGCCACACCGGCGGACACGGGCCGCCAGGCGTGCTCCCACCGCTCGGCCAGCGACTCCTCCGGCGTCGCCGAGAGCCGCAGGGCCCGGCGCGTCGCCTCCGGGGTGGCGGGCACGACGAGGCCCAGCGCCACGCCGGCGATCGTCGCGTGCACCCCCGACGCGTGCACGGCGGCCCACGCGACCAGCCCGAGCGGCACCAGCAGCCACCCGCTCACCCACCCGCGCCGGATCGCCAGCGCGAACACGGCGACCACCGCGACGCCCGCGCCGAGCCAGAGCGCCGAGACGGTCTCGGTGTAGACGACCCCGATGACGACGATCGCCAGCAGGTCGTCCACCACCGCGAGCGTGAGCAGGAAGGCGCGCAGCGCGTTGGGCAGGCTGCGGCCGACGATGGCCAGCACCGAGACCGCGAACGCGATGTCGGTGGCCGTCGGCACGGCCCACCCGCGCGCCACGCCGTCGGCGGCGGTCAGGTTGACGGCCAGGTAGAGGAGCGCCGGCACGAGCATGCCGCCGACCGCCGCGACCACCGGGACGACCGCCGTGCGCGGCTGCCGCAGCTCGCCGGCGACGATCTCCCGCTTGAGCTCGAGCCCGACGACGAAGAAGAAGATGGCGAGCAGCCCGTCCGTCGCCCAGGCGGCCAGGGTCAGGTCGAGGTGCAGGGCCGCAGGCCCGACCACCGTGCCCGACACCGCGGCGTACGAGGCCGGGACCAGGTTCGCCCAGAGCAGCGCGACGACCGTGCCGGTGAGCAGCAGGGCGCCGCCGACGCGCTCCTCGCGCAGCGTGTCGAGCAGGTTGCGCTCGGAGCCCGGAGAGAGGGCAGCGAAGAGGCGGCTGGCGGGTGTGGGCACGGGCACCTCCGGGCAGGCGGGTGGGACGTGCCGACCAGGCTTCCCGGCTCACCGAGGCCCAGGCTAGCGGCTACGCCTCCGCGGGCTCGGGGACCTCGTTGCGCCCGTCGACCGCGCTGCGGCGGTCCTTCGGCGGGTCGAAGCGGTAGCCGACGTTGCGGACCGTGCCGATGAGCTGCTCGTGCTCGGGGCCGAGCTTGGCGCGGAGGCGTCGCACGTGCACGTCGACCGTCCGGGTGCCCCCGTAGTAGTCGTAGCCCCAGACCTCCTGCAGAAGCTGGGCGCGGGTGAACACGCGACCCGGGTGCTGGACCAGGTACTTGAGGAGCTCGAACTCCTTGTAGGTGAGGTCGAGCGGCCGGCCACGCAGCCGGGCCGTGTAGCCGCCGGCGTCGATGGTGAGCTCGCCGGACGAGATCTCCTGCGGGGAGTCGTCGTACCCCGCCGTGGCCGCGCGCTCCATGACGAGCCGGAACCGCGTCTCGACCTCGGCCGGGTTCGCCGTCTCCAGGATGATGTCGTCCGCGCCCCACTCGGCCGTGACGACGGTGAGGCCGCCCTCGGTCAGCACGAGGATGAGCGGGACCGTCAGACCGGTCGCGCGGAGCAGCCGGCAGGTGGTGCGCGCGGTGACCAGGTCGCGGCGCGCGTCGAGCACGACGATGTCCGCGTCCGGTGCATCCACGAGAGCCGACGGTTCGACGGGGAGCACACGAACGCGGTGGGACAGCAGACCGAGGGCCGGGAGCACCTGGGCGGAGCCCCCGGACGCTGGAGTGAGCAGCAGCAGATCTGCCACCTGGAACCTCCCCGCGTGCGAGTGGGGGCCACGGTACCGCGCGTCCCGCCCAGGTCGCGCCCGCATGTCGAGGGATGGCGTGGCGTCCCCCACACGGGTCACCCGTCACGCGGGGGAAATCGCGGCGGGATGCGACAATCGGCGGCGTGCTCCTCCCCTCCCTGCAGGCCGGCCGCCGCCGCGCGCGCTCGACGCGACGCCTCGTGACGCCGGTCGCGGGACGGTAGGACGCCATGCAGCTCGCCACCAGAGCGGTCGTCACGGCCGCGCTCGCCGCCGTCGTGGCCGTCGCCGGCTACCTCGGCGGCCTGCCGCTGAGCATCGTCGCCGCGGTGCTCGCGGTCGTGTTCGCGCTCGGCTGGCCCTCGCTCGCCGGGCTGCCCTTCGTGGCCGGCTCGGCCGCGGTGGTCGCCCTCGGGGGGGTCGGCGCGGTCGCCGTCGTGCACCTCACCACCACCCAGCCGTTCCTGCGGTATCTGCCCGTGGTGTTCGCGGCGTCGATCCTGCTCGCGTTCGTCAACGAGCTGCTGCGCCGCGACGGGCGCGCGCGGCTGGTCGAGTCCGTGTCGGGGACGGTCGCCGGGACCCTCGTGGCGGTCGCCGTCGCGGGATGGGTCGCGATCGGCCGCACGCCCGGGGGCGAGCCCCTCGTGGTCGTCGGCGCGCTGGCGCTCGCGGTGGGCTCGGCCGTGGTCGCACTGCACCTCACGCCGTGGATCGGCTCGCTGGTCACGGCCGGCGCAGCAGCCGGCGCCGGCGCCCTGGGCGGCCTGCTGCTGCCGGGCATCGACCCGCTGGCCGGCGCGCTGCTCGGGCTCGCGGTCGGCATCCTCGTCGCCACGCTGCACGCGCTGTTCGACCAGCTGCCGTCGCTCGAGCGCCGTTGGCCCTCGCTCGCCGCGGTGACGCTGCCCGTGACGGTGACGGGGATCCTCGTGTACGTCGTCGGCCGCGTGCTGGTGGGTTGATGGACCGCCTCCTGCTGGTCGTCGCCGTCCTGGCCGTCGCCACGGCGCTCGGCCTGTGGTGGCGCGCCCGCAACGGCCGCTACACCGCGGTCGACCCCGCGCTGCTGGCGTCCGCGCCCGACGACGGGGCCGACGACACGCGCCTGACCGCCGCGCAGCTGGGTGCCCCGCTGGGGGCACGGGCGACGTTCGTGCAGTTCTCCAGCGAGGTCTGTGCCCCCTGCCGGCGCACCCACGCGGTGCTCGCGCAGCTGGTGACCGAGCACGACGGCCTCTCACACGTCGAGATGGACGTGGTCGAGCACCTCGATCTCGTGCGACGCTTCGACATCATGCGCACCCCGACCACGCTCCTGCTCGACGCCCGTGGCGTCGTGGTCGGCCGCATGTCCGGTGCCACGGACCGTCGCCACGCGCTCAGCGCGCTCGCGTCCTGTCTGGGCGAGGTCCCCGCGGCCTGACGCCGCACCCCTCGGGGTGACCGGCCGGGCGCGCAGCGACCTCGGCCGACGTACCCGACCGCGACCCCCCTGCACCGCCCTGGAGCTCTCCCATGACCACGCCCACGCACACGTCCGCGCCCGCGGGCATCGACCCCCGCGGCCCGCGGTTCGGCGCCGCGCTCACCCTCGTCCTGCTCGTCGCCGTGCTGCTGCTCGGCACCACCCCCGGCGCGTTCGTCGTGCTCGCGGTCGTCGTCGCGAGCTTCGCGCTCGGCGCCTTCGGCGGCGTCGGCCGCACGTGGCAGGGGTGGGTGTTCAAGAAGGTCGTCCGCCCGCGCCTCGCGCCGCCCACCGAGCTCGAGGACCCGCGGCCGCCGACGTTCGCGCAGCTGGTCGGCCTGGTCATCACCGGTGCCGGGCTCGTGATCGGGCTCGCCGGGGTGGCCGTCGCCGTGCCCGTCGCGGCCGCGCTCGCGCTGGTCGCGGCGTTCCTCAACGCGGTGTTCGGCCTGTGCCTCGGCTGCGAGCTCTACCTGCTCGGCGTGCGGCTGCGGAGCGGGACCGCCTAGTAGACGAGCGCCTGCGCGCGCTCCGCCAGCGACTCCTCCACGAACACCGCCGCGCCCGCGATCCGGACGCCGGGCAGCACGTGCTCGGGGCCGATGCCGCGGCGGGCGGCGCACTGCGTGCACACGGTCACGCGCCCGCCCTCGAGCACGGCTGCCAGCAGCTCGGCCAGCGGGGTCGCGTGCTCGAGCACCAGGTCGTCGGCGCGGCCGGGCAGCGCGAACCACGCCGACTCGCCCGTGAGCCACAGGCTCACCTCGGCACCGGCCGCGACGGCCGTGGCGGCCACGGTGAACGCCTGGTTGGTGGCCTCCGGACGGTCGGTGCCGGACGTGGTCTTGATCACGAGGGGGCGTGGCGTGGCGCTCATCGGAACAGGCTAGGGGTCCGCGCTCGTTAGGATCGGCAGCATGACTGCGCTCGAGGGAGTCTTCATCGGCCTGCTGGTCGCGGCGACGCTGACGATCGGCTGGTTCGCCGGCTTCGTCGTCTACCGGCTCTACAAGGGCCAGCGCTGACGTCGTGCCGTGAGCTGAGGGAGGCCCCGTATGCCGTTCGTCCTGCCCGACCCCGAGGGGCTCGCCCCTGAGGTGTACCCGCTGGCCTGGCTGGTGGGCACCTGGCGCGGCGAGGGGGTGGTCGACTACCCCGGCATCGACGAGTCGACCTTCACCCAGGAGATCGTGATCGCCAGCGACGGCGGCCCGTACCTGTCGTACACGTCCACCATCCGGCTGGTCACGGCGCCGGCGGACACGGGTGCGCTGGTCGACGAGCCGCCCGCTCCCGTCTGGCAGACCGAGGCCGGCTACTGGCGCGTCCCGCCCGAGCGGCCCACCGACTGGGGCCTCACCGAGGACCAGCACCCGGTCGAGCTGCTGGTCGCGGACCCGTCCGGGCACGTGGCCGTCTACATCGGGGCCGTCGGCAAGGGGCGCATCGACCTGGTCAGCGACGCGATCGTGCGCACGGCCTCCGGCGCCGACGTGAGCGCCGGCAAGCGCCTGTACGGCCTGGTGAACGGCGAGCTCATGTGGGCCCACGACATCGCCGCGTTCGGGCACCCCATGCAGTCCTACGCCTCGGGCCGCCTCGCGCGGGCCGAGGCCCTCACCGACGACGAGGCCTGATGACCACCGACGCACCCGTCGAGACCCCGGCCGCCCACGGCGAGCCGCCGCGGCACAGCAGCCCCCTGCTCGCCCGGCACGGCGCGGTGCGGGCGTCGGGTCCCGACGACGGGGTCGCCTGGCACTACGGCGACCCGACCGCCGAGCAGCGCGCGCTGTCACGGGGCGGTGCCGTGGTCGACCAGTCGTACCTCGGCGTCGTCACCGTTGCGGGTCCCGACCGGCTGAGCTGGCTGAACTCGATCACGTCGCAGGAGCTCACCACCCTGGCGCCGCGCACGTCGACCGAGCTGCTGGTGCTCAGCCCCCAGGGGCACGTCGAGCACGCCGCGGGCGTGGTCGACGACGGCGAGACCACCTGGCTGCTCACCGAGACGCCGATCGGCCTGGCCGCCTGGCTCAACCGCATGAAGTTCATGCTGCGGGTCGAGATCGCCGACGTGACCGACGACTGGGCGGCCATCGGTGAGCCGGTCGACGCCGAGGGCGCGGCCGACGAGCCCGTGACCTGGCGCGACCCGTGGCCCACCACGGCGGCCGGCGGCACGCGCTACGGACCGGCCGACGCCGAGCACCCCGGCGCCGACCGCGCCTGGCGGCTGGTGCTCGTGCCCCGCGACCGGCTGGTCGAGGAGGTGCGCGCGCGGGAGGCCTCGGGCTGGCCGCTCGTCGGCACCTGGGCCAGCGAGGCCGCGCGCGTCGAGGCCTGGCGCCCGCGGGCGTCGCACGAGGTCGACCACCGGACCATCCCGCACGAGCTCGACTGGCTGCGCACCGCCGTGCACATGAACAAGGGCTGCTACCGCGGGCAGGAGACGGTCGCGCGCGTGCACAACCTGGGCCGGCCGCCGCGGCGGCTCGTCCTGCTGCACCTCGACGGGTCGGGGCACCTGCTGCCCGAGCCCGGCGCCGCGGTGCACGACGTGGTGAAGACCGACAGCTCGCAGGAGCCGGGCCGCGTGGTCGGGCAGGTCACCACGATCGCGCGGCACCACGAGCTGGGTCCGGTCGCGCTCGCCGTGGTCAAGCGGTCGACGCCCGCGGACGTGGAGCTCGTGGTCGACTGCGAGGGCGGTGCGGTCGCGGCCGGGCAGGAGACGATCGTGCCCGGCGACGGGGTGTCCGTGGACCGCCCGGCAGCCCGCGGCCCCCTGACCCGCGGCCTGGGGCAGCACCCGAGCCTGTGACCGCCGCCGACTCGCGTGCGCGCGTGGTCGTCGACGCGCGGGTCCGGCAGGGCTGGACCCGGGTCCGGGCCGCCTGGTTCCCCATCCTGCAGGCGTCCGTGGCCGCGGCGATCGCGTTCGCGATCGCCCGGTACGCGGTGGGTCACCCGTTCCCGTTCTTCGCGCCCGTCTGCGCGTGGATCGCGCTCGGGTTCACCACCGACCGGTCCGTGCGGCGGGTGGCCGAGCTGGCCGTCGGCGTGGCGATCGGGGTGGCGCTGGGGGACCTGCTGGTGCACCTCATCGGCAACGGTGCCTGGCAGGTGGCCGTGGTGCTCTTCCTCGCGGCGATCATCGCGCGGTTCATCGACCGCGGGCAGATGCTCACCACGCAGGCGGGCGTGCAGGCGCTGGTGATCGTCGGGCTGCCCGCGATCTCGGCCAGCGGCGGCCCGGTCGGGCGGTGGATCGACGCCGCGATCGGCGGCGCCGTGGCCCTCGCTGTCGCGCTGCTGACCCCGCGCGACCCGCGGCGCCACCTGCGCACGCTCGCGCACGCCGCCGTCGAGGAGCTCGCCGCCATGCTGCGCGTGCTCGGCCGGGGGCTGCGGTCGGGCTCGACGGCCGACGTGCAGGACGCCCTGGTCCGCGGCCGCGCCTCGCAGCCGGCCCTCGACGAGTGGAGCGATACCGCGACGAACGCGAGCGAGCTCGCGCGCGTGTCCCCGGCCCTGCGCAAGTACCGGGACGAGCTGGCGGGGCTGGGCGGGACGGCGGTGCTGGTCGACCGGGCGATGCGCAACGCCCGCGTGCTGGCCCGCCGCTGCCGCTCCGCGGTCGACGCGCAGACGCACGACATGACGACGGTCGCCGACCAGGTCGACGCGACCGCGCGGGCCACCGAGGAGCTGGCCGCGGCCCTCGGCTCCGGGCGCGACCCGGAGCGGGCGCGGTCGCAGCTGCTCGCCGTGTCGCACGCGCTCGACCCGTTCGAGCTGGCCGCCCGCGACTGGCAGGTGCAGAGCCTCGTGCTGCTGCACCGGTCGCTCGTTGTCGACCTGCTCGAGGCGTCCGGCGTCTCCCCGAGCGACGCGCGCGAGTCGCTGCCCGAGATCTGAGCACCCCACACCGGCCCGCCGTCGCTGCACGGATGGATGCATCGGACGCGGCGTTCCGCCCGCCTTTCGCACATCCATAGGTGCACTCACGGGCGCGGGGGTCGACGCGCGCGAGTCGCTGCCCGAGATCTGAGCGCGGATCCGTCGGACCTGCTCCTCGCGGGCCTGCCGGTTCGGTACGGTCGCTGCGTGGACGTCTCGGTCAGCGCGCTGCGCGCGGAGCTCAGGCAGTGGATCGAGGCCGCGCGCGCGGGGGAGGACGTCGTCATCACCGAGCGCGGGATCCCCGTGGCTCGCCTGAGCGGCATCGAGGCGGCGGACCTGCTGGCCCGGCTCGAGCGCGACGGCCTGCTGACGCCGGCGGCCGCGCCGCGACCGGCTGCGCGCAGCGGCGACCGCACGAGCCCCGCCGCCAAGGGCGGGGTCTCCGACCTGGTCCGCCGGCTGCGCCGCTGAGATGGCGGTCGTCTACCTCGACACCAGCGCGCTGGTGAAGCTGTGCGTGGCCGAGCCCGGGTCCGCGCTCGCCGCGGCGCTCTGGGACGGCGCCGACCTGGTGGTGACGTCGCGGCTCGCCGACGCCGAGGTGCGCGCGGTGCTCGCCGCGGGGCGGCGCGCCGGGCGGCTGGACGACCAGGCGGCCGCTCGGGCGCTCGCGGCCTGGGACCGGCTGTGGCCCGGCCTGCACGTGCTCGAGCTGCGCGACGTGGTGACGACGGCGGCAGCGGCACTGGTCGGCCGGCACCCGCTGCGCGCCGCCGACGCGCTGCACCTGGCGTCCGCGCTCGAGCTGCGGTCGCCCGACCTCGTGGTCGCCGCGTGGGACGAGCACCTGGCCGCGGCCGCGCGGGCCGAGGGCCTGCTGGTGGTGCCGTGATGTCTCGTAGGCTCGCCCCGTGATCGCCGGCCTGCAGCTCGTCATCTTCCTCGTCTTCTACGTCGCCATCTTCGGGCTCAGCCTGTGGGCGCTCATCGACCTGCTCCGGCGGCCGGCGTCGGCGTTCCCGCAGGCCGGGAAGCGGACCAAGGGGTTCTGGGGCGCCATCGTCGGCGTCGCCACGGCCGTCTCGTTCAGCGTGATCCCCGTGCCGGGCGTGCCGCACCTGCCGTCGTTCCTGGCCCTGCTGGCCGCCGTCGGCGCGATCGTCTACCTGGTCGACGTGCGGCCGGCCGTCGCGCCGTACACGCGCCGTCGCGGCCCCCGTGGACCCTCGTCCGGAGGCTGGTGACCGTGACCGACATCGGCACCGCCGCGGTCCCGCTGGCGCGGGTGCTGCGCGGGGGGCTGGTCGAGTCGGTGCACTCCGGCCACGTCGTGGTGCTCGCGCCCGACGGGTCCGAGCGGCTGGTGCTCGGCGACGCCGACGCGACGATCTGGGCCCGGTCGTCCCTCAAGCCGCTCCAGGCGGTCGCCATGCTGCGGGCCGGGCTCGACGTGGACGGCGCGGCGCTGGCCCTCGTGTGCGCCAGCCACAACGCCGAGCCGGGGCACCTCGAGGTCGTGCGGGGCCTGCTCGCGGGCGCGGGCCTGGGTGTCGACGACCTGCGCAACACCCCCGACTGGCCCCTCGACGCGGACGCGGCCTGGCAGTGGCGGGCGGACGGCCACGGGACCGAGCCGCTCACCCAGAACTGCTCGGGCAAGCACGCCGGGATGCTGGCCACCTGCGTCGCCGCGGGCTGGCCCACCGACGGCTACCTGGACGCCGACCACCCCCTGCAGCGCGCGACGCGTGCGGTCGTCGCCGAGCTGACCGGCGTCCCGGTCGAGCTGGCCACGGTCGACGGCTGCGGCGCGCCCCTGTTCTCCACGAGCCTGCGCGGGCTGGCTCGCGCGTTCGGGCGTCTGGCGGCCGGTGACGGGCTCGAGCGGCGCGTCGGCGACGCGATGGCGGCGCACCCGTGGCACGTCGCCGGCACGGGGCGCGACGCCACCCGGTTCATGGAGGCGGTCCCCGGGCTGGTGGCCAAGGACGGGGCCGACGGCGTCTACGCGGCGGGTCTGGCCGACGGCGGTGCCGTCGCGGTGAAGGTGGTCGACGGGTCGTCGCGCCCGCGCCCGGCGGTCCTGGCCGCCGCGCTCGCCGTGGCCGGCGTGGACCCCGCGCTCGTCGAGCCCGTCGGGCTGACCCCGGTGCTCGGGCACGGGTCGCCCGTGGGCGAGGTCGTCGCCACTTTCGGCGCATGAGGGCGGTCGTCCAGCGGGTCACGCGCGCGTCGGTCACGGTGGACGGCGTGGTCGTCGGCGCAATCGACCGGCCCGGGCTGCTCGCGCTGGTCGGGGTGACGCCCGGCGACGGTCCGGCGCAGGTCGAGCTCATCGCGCGCAAGATCGCCGAGCTGCGCATCCTGCGCGACGAGCAGTGCGCGGTCGACGCCGGCGCGCCCGTGCTCGTGGTCAGCCAGTTCACGCTCTACGGCGACACCCGCAAGGGGCGTCGGCCCACGTGGAACGCCGCCGCACCCGGTCCGGTCGCGGAGCCGCTGGTCTCTGCCGTCGTCGCGGACCTGCGCGCGCGGGGGCTCGAGGTGGCCACGGGCGTGTTCGGTGCGGACATGGCCGTCGAGCTGGTCAACGACGGGCCCGTCACGCTCGTGCTGGAGTCGGTGCCGGAGCCCTGACGCTCCTCAGTCGCAGCGGGACGTCTCGACGCTGAGCAGCTCCATGCCCGGCGGCGCCGCCGGCGGGTCGACGATCGACGGGTCGGGCTCGTTGGCGAACGTCACGCCGAACCCGTCGCGGCAGAACCCGCCACCGTCCTGGGCTCGCCACCCGGCCGCGACGAGCCCGTCGCCGACCTCCGCCTGCGCCTCGCCCGCGTCGGCGACCGCGTACAGGTGGGTGACCCGCGAGCACTCGTGGAGGCAGAGGGCGTGCTCGACGCTCGACGTGGTCAGCAGCTGCGCGCCCGTCGCCACGGGCAGGGAGGCGCCGACGCCCGTCATGCGGGCCAGGCTCGGCCCGCCGAGCCGGCCGAGCCCCAGCCCGAGCGCCACCAGCACCAGGGCGGCGCCGGCCATCAGCCACCACCGCCGACGTGCCGCCCGGACCAGGAACCACGTCGGGACGAGCGCGAGCAGCGTCGCGGCCACGGCGACCACGCGGCCCGCGCTCGTCCCGAGGTTCCCGGTCAGCAGCAGCAGGCCGCCCACCAGGAACGTCCAGGCGACCCAGAGCACCAGCACCCCGATCGCGCGTACCGCCCAGCGGCCGGTGGTCGGGCGCCGGACCGGGGGCTGCGGTCCCGCCGAGGTGGTCGCCACGGCATCCCCTCTCCGCCGCGACGCTGCGGCGCTGGTGGTCGTCACTGGACGGCCGGCCCACACGGCTCCCGCACGCGGCCCGGCGGTCGACACCGAACCAGAACCGGCGCCGATGCGGATCGCGATCCGCGGCGGTCCACCCGAACGGGCCTCTCGCTTCACCCCCTCGGGGTCGGTGGGGCCGGGCACGGAGAAGGCCCCTCGGAGTAAGCGTCCGAGGGGCCTTACCGTGCTCTCAGGTCTTCCGTCCCCGGCGAACCGGCGACCGACGCCGCTCTGACGGTGCGACTACGTCCCGGCACCCGGTGGGCCACCTGCGCCGTCGACCCCGGAGGGAGTCCAGCGCGTGCGGTCCGCCGTGGGCGGGACGACTGCGAGCAACCTCCCGGTCCGTAACGACCCCCGCGTCGTCATCCGCGGGTCGTCGTGTTGCCACGACGATGTGGTCGCCCGTTCTCCGGTCGGCCCGACATCCACAGCCTGTCGCCCCCGGCGCCACCTCCCCGAAGGGTGTTCTGCGCCGCCGGCACGATTCCCCGAGGGGCCCCGTGCGTCGAGGTTCCGGCCCTCCTGGTCAGCCGTCCACCCGGTCCACGCGATCTCCGAAGAGGCCACCTGACCTGCAGTTTCGTGCGTCCCTGGCGGGATCCTTCACCTGCGGTTCTCGATCTGTCGATCTCGATGTGAGATTTCTAGTCCTCCCCGGGAAGGTGCCACAAGGGCTTCTGTGAGCTTTCTTTGTCCACCGGTTCCCCCACACCCTTGTCCACAGGCCGACCTGCGGAAACATCCGGTTAACACAGGGCTGTGGACGAAATTTGTGGATGGGTCGTGTGTCGTTCACCCGTCCGGACCTCACCCTTCGGTAGCCTCGATCACAGCGAAGGCCCCTCGGAGTAAGCGTCCGAGGGGCCTTGCTGCGTCGCCGGCCGGGGTGATGATGGCGTGGTGCGCATCGAGTCGGTCCAGGGAGACATCACGACGCAGGGCGTGGACGCGATCGTCAACGCCGCCAACTCCTCGCTGCTGGGCGGCGGGGGCGTCGACGGGGCCATCCACGCCGCGGCCGGGCCGGAGCTGCTGGACGCCTGCCGCGAGCTGCGTCGGACCACGCTGCCCGACGGGCTGCCGGTCGGTGACGCGGTGGCCACGCCGGGGTTCCGGCTCCCCGCGCGCTGGGTGCTGCACACGGTCGGGCCCAACCGGCACCGCGGCCAGACCGACCCGGTGCTGCTGGCCTCCTGCTTCGCGCGGCCGCTCGAGCTGGCCGTCGAGCTGGGGGCGTCGAGCGTCGCGTTCCCCGCGGTCAGCGCGGGCGTCTACGGCTGGGCGCTCGACGACGTGGCGCGGATCGCGGTCGGGACCGTGCACGCCTGGCAGAGCAGCACGGACCCCGAAGGCGGGGTCGAGCTCGTGCGGTTCGTGCTCTTCTCGTCGGCCGCGCTGGACGCCTTCCGGACCGAGCTGGGCTGACGCCCGTCAGCCCCAGACGGCCGCCTCGACCGGAGCCGTCGGGGGGACGTACGGCAGCCGGGCCATCCGGAACGAGACGACGAGGCCGCTGAGCGCGGCGACCAGGGGGATCAGCAGGGCGATCTGCAGGGCGAGCGGGCGGGCCTCGGTGTTGATCCGGATGATCTCGTCCTGGGTGTCCTGCGGCTGGCCGGCGAGCAGCTCGTCGAGGGCCGTGTTGCTGACCACCTGCGCGTCGTGCTCGAGCACCTCCGCGACCTGCGTCTGCTCGGCCGGATCCAGGACCGTGCTCTGCGACGCCATCGACCCGAAGATGGTCGAGAGCGCCGCGAGCAGGATCGCCCCCGCGAACGCCAGCCCGAACGAGAGCCCGAACGAGCCGGCCGCCGAGTTCACGCCGGCGGCCTCGCTGACGCGCTCCTCCGAGATCGGCGCCAGCGTGTAGTTGTTCAGCTGCGAGACCAGCAGGCCCAGGCCGGACCCCGCGACGACCAGCGGGACCACCAGCCACCAGCCGGAGTCCGCCCGCGGCACCACGGCGACCACGAGGGCGATCCCGACCACGAGCAGCGAGAACCCCCAGCGGATGATGCCGCTCGGGTTGCGGGTCCCGGCCTTCTTCCCCGCGACGATCGCGACGGCGAACATGCTCAGCGAGAGCGGGGCGATCGACAGCCCGGCGCCCATCGCGCTGTACTCGAGCACCACCTGCAGGTAGATCGGCAGGGCGATCATGGTGCCGCCGAGGGCGATCTGCTGGAGCGTCTGCTCGGTGATCCCGAACCGGAAGACCGGCGAGGAGAACAGGTCCGGGTCGATGAGGGTCGGCCGGGCCTGGCGCTTGCGCCGGGCGAGCCAGTAGACCAGCGACCCGAGGGCCACCACGCCGACCGCCAGGATGGCGGCGACCGACTCCCCACCCTCCTGCCACACCAGGATGCCGAGCACGAGGCCGCCCATCCCCAGCACCGACAGCACCGCGCCGACCCCGTCGATCTCGCGCGAGCCGGTGTACCGCACGTCGTGCACGAGACCGATCCCGGAGAGCACGACAGCGATGACGACGACCTCGAGCAGGAACGCCAGGCGCCACGACAGGTAGGTGGTGATGAAGCCGCCGATGAGCGGGCCGACCCCCGCGGCGATGGCCGCCGCCGCGCCGACCAGCGCGTACGCCTTGCGCTGGGCCGCGCCGGTGAAGTTGCCGTGGATGAGCGACTGCATGGCGGGCAGCAGCAGGGACGCGCCGAGACCGCCGATGACGGCCCAGAACACGATGATCGCCGTGAGGCTCTGGGCCAGGGTCATCGCCAGGGCGCCGACCGCGTACGCGAGCAGCCCGACGATGTACGCCCTCTTGCGCCCGAAGAGGTCGCCCACCTTGCTGCCGATGAGGATGAACGCCGCCGAGACGAGCGCCTCCAGTGCGATCGCCGACTGCACGCCGCTGACCGTCGTGCCCAGGTCCTCCACCACCGCCGAGATGGAGACGTTCATCAGCGACGTGTCCACCACCAGGACGAACATGGCCATCGCGAGCAGGATCGCGAGGCGGGGGTTGCCCGAGGTCTCCGTGGCGTCGTCGTCGGTCACGTCGGTCCCCGCCCGTCAGGCGCGGGCTCGCGTGGGACTCACTGCCACCTGGGGATCCAGGACCGGGGGCGCCGCGGAGCGCCGGCGCATGATCACCTTGTCGACCTCCGCGACGATCGGCAGCAGCAGCGCGAGACCCAGGCAGGCCAGCCACTGGGGGCCGGAGAGCGACTGCGTGGTGAGCCAGCCCTGCAGGAAGTTCAGCTCGGTGGCCAGGACGACCAGGATCACCGGGATCGACAGCACCTTGATGGCCGTCAGCAGCGGCGCGGCCAGGCCGGAGTCGGGCTCCCGGCGCAGGACCAGTCCCGACAGCACCGAGCCGAGGCCCATGATGACGAACGCCATGGTCATCGATGCCGTCGCGTGGTCGGGGCTCGGCGTGTCCGGGCCGGCGACCAGCGGGATCGCGGAGGCGGCGAACAGCACGAAGCCGTACAGGAGCCAGCGGCGCACGGCGTGCGCGTTGCTGATGCCCTGGGTGGGGTCGCGCGGCGCGCGGTCCATGATCCCGGGGCCCACCGGGTCGAGCATGATCGCGATCACCGGGAACACGCAGACGAAGAAGTTGAGGAACAGCACCATCATCGGCGTCATCGCGACGCCGTCGGCGATGTCGAAGAGGCTGGCCGCCAGGAACAGGATCACCAGGCCGATCAGCTGGCTCATCTGGAACCGGATGTACGCGGTGATCTTCTGGTAGATGCTGCGGCCCAGCTCGACCGCGTGCACCAGCGTGCTGAAGTTGTCGTCGGTGAGCACGAGGCGCGCGGCCTGCTTGGTGACCTCGCTGCCCGAGCCCATCGCGACGCCGATGTCCGCCTGCTTGATCGCGGCGGCGTCGTTCACGGCGTCACCGGTCATGGCGACGACGAGGCCCTCCTTCTGCATGAGCTGCACGAGCCGGAGCTTGTCCTCGGGGGTCACGCGGCCGAACACGTGCAGGTTCGGCAGCCGCTCGAGGAGCTCGTCGTCCGTCAGGCGGGCGAGCTCGGGCCCGCTGATCGCGCCCGGGCCGAGGCCGAGCTGGGCACCGATCGCGCTCGCGGTGACCGCGTGGTCGCCGGTGATCATGCGGACCTCGATGCCCGCCTTGAGCGCGATCTCGACGGCGACCTTGGCCGTGGGTCGCAGGGGGTCGACGATGCCGACCAGGCCGACGAACACGAGCTCCTGGACGTAGGACATCGGGTCCGCCGTGATGCCCGCCTCGTCGGCCGGCGTGAGGAACCGGGTGGCGAACGCGAGCGTGCGCAGACCTTGCTCGGCGAGCCGGCTCATCTCGGCCTCGATGTCGGCCCGCATGTCCGCCAGCGGGACGACCTGCCCGGGGCCCGCCAGCGCCGTCGTGCAGCGCTCGAGGACCACGTCCGGGCCGCCCTTGACCACCTCCACCAGCGTGTGGTCGCCGCGCCACGGCAGCCAGTGGGCCGTCGCCATGAACTTGTACGCCGAGTCGAACGGCACCTCGGCGACGCGCGGGTAGGTCCGTCGGCTCTCCTCCGCGTCGATCCCGAGCTTCGCGGCGAGCACCACGAGCGCGGCCTCGGTCGGGTCGCCGATGACGTCGCCGTCGTCGGAGACCGTCGCGTCGCTGGCGAGGCACAGGCCGTAGGCCAGCGGGGTGAGGTCCGGGGCCTCCTTGCCGGCCGCCTGCAGGATCCGGCCGGTCTTGCCGTAGCCGCTGCCCTCGACGGTGAAGTGCTGGCCGACCGTGTACAGGGCGGTCACGGTCATCTCGTTGAGCGTCAGGGTCCCGGTCTTGTCCGAGTTGATCGAGCTGGTCGCGCCGAGCGTCTCGACGTCGTTGAGGTTGGCCACCACGGCCTTCGCGTCGGCCAGCTGCCGGGCGCCGTACGCGAGCATCGCCTGCACGAACGTGGGCAGGCCGGTGGGGATCGCGGAGATCGCGACGGCGGTGGCGAGGAAGAGCAGGTCGCTGGGCGACTGGCCGCGCGCGATGCCGATGGCGACGATCACGGCCACCGCGCTCCACGCGATGACGCCGAGCACCTTGGTCAGCTTGTCCAGCTCGCGCTGCAGCGGCGACTTCGTCTTCTCCACCGACGACAGCAGCGTCGCGATGGTGCCGATCTGCGTGGTCATGCCGGTCGCGGTGACCACCATGGTGCCGGTGCCGCGCGTGACCGACGTGTTCTGGAACGCCATGTTCGCGCGGTCGCCCAGCGGGACGTCGTCGTCGGCGAGCGTCGTGACGTCCTTGCCGATCGGCGCGCTCTCGCCGGTGAGTGCCGCCTCCTGCGTCTCCATGGTGGCGGTCCGCACGAGCCGCCCGTCGGCGGGGACGATGTCGCCGGCCTCGAGCTCGACGACGTCGCCCGGGACCAGCTCCCGCGCGGGCACCTGGACGAGCGTGGCGTCGCGCCGCACGCGGGACTGGGGCTCCTGCATGGTGGCGAGGGCGTCGACGCTCTTGCGGGCGAGCATCTCCTGACGCGCGCCGATGACGACGTTGAGGACCACGAGGAACCCGACGATCAGGGCCGTCGAGCCCTGCTGGATGGCGACGCTCACCGCGGCGACGGCGATGAGCATGATGTTCATGGGGTCGCGCACCTGTTGGAACACCACGGCCCACACCGACGGCGGGGCCTGCGCGGTCAGGGTGTTCGACCCGTACCGGGCCTGCCTGGCCCCCACCTCGGCGGTGCTCAGGCCCGTGGTGAGGTCGGTGCCGAGCTCGGCACCCACGGCCTCCGGGTCGAGCGCCCACCAGCGGGTGGGTGCTGCGGTGGTGGTGCTGCTGCTGAGGGTCTCTGTCACGGGTGCTCCTCGGGCCGCGGCGAGCGTCAGGGCTCGTGCGGCCCACGCTAGCGCGAGATGCCCGGATCGCGGATGATCCGGGCATCTCGGTCAGCGGGCGGTCGGTACCTCAGGAGACGGGCACCGCGACCGGCTGCTCGGCGGGCTCCGGGTCCTTCTGCCGGCTCAGCGCGCTGGGCCACCACATGGTCCTGCCGATGTCGAGGTTCAGGGCCGTGACCAGCACGGACCGGACCACGAGCGTGTCCAGCAGCACGCCGAACGCGACCGCGAACCCGATCTCCGCGAACGCCACCAGCGGCAGGGTGCCGAGCACCGCGAACGTCCCCGCCAGGACCAGCCCGGCCGAGGTGATCACGCCGCCGGTGGCCGCCAGGCCGACCAGCGAGCCGCGGTGGTGCCCGATGCGGATCGCCTCCTCGCGCACCCGGGTCATGAGGAAGATGTTGTAGTCGATCCCCAGCGCGACCAGGAAGACGAAGACGAACAGCGGGAAGGACGTGTCCGCCCCGGCGTAGTCGAAGACGTACTTGAAGATGAGCGCGCTGATGCCGATGGCCGCGCCGAACGAGAGCACGACCGTGCCGATGAGGACCAGCGGCGCGACCACCGCCCTCAGCAGGATCATCAGGATGAGGAAGACGACCAGCAGGATGATCGGGATGATCAGCTTGTTGTCGGCCGACGACGCCCGCTGCACGTCCAGGTTGACGGCGGTCGTGCCGCCCACCAGCGCGTCGGCGCTCGGCACGGCGTGCACGGCGTCCCGCACCCGGTCGACCGTGGCGAAGGCCTCGTCGCTGTCGGGCGCGGAGGTCAGCGTGCCCTCGAGGTAGGCGAGGTCGCCCTTGACGACGGGCTCGCTGACGCTGGTCGGGTCGATGCCCTCGACGCCGGCGAGCACCGTCGCCACCTGGCTGGCCTGGTCGGCGTTCGCGATGACGACGACGGGGGAGCCGGCGCCGCCCGGGAAGTGCGCGGACAGGACCTTCTCGCCCTGGATCGACGGCTGGACCCCGCGGAACGACTCCTCGGTGGTCAGGCCCGTCGCGTTGAGCGCGACGATGCCCAGGCATGCCACCGCGAGGATCGCGGACGTGCCGATCCAGGTGCGGCGCGGGTGCCGCTCGATGCGCGTACCCACCCGGGCCCAGAACCCGTGCACGGAGGGCTCGTCGTCCCCGAGCTTCGGGCTGCGCGGCCAGAAGATCCAGCGGCCGCAGGTGACCAGCAGCGCGGGCAGCAGCGTGAGCATGACCAGCATGGCGACGACGATGCCGACGGCCGCGACCGGGCCCAGGCCCGCGGTGGAGTTCATGGTGGCGAACAGCAGGCAGAGCATGCTGACGGCGACCGTGGCGCCGCTCGCGATGATCGCCGGGCTGGCGCGGTGCAGCGCCAGGGACATGGCCTCGTGCCGGTCGCCGTGCTTGCGCAGCTCTTCCCGGTATCTCGCGACGAGCAGCAGCGCGTAGTCGGTCCCGGCGCCGAACACCAGGACCGTGAGGATGCCGGCGCTCTGGGCGTTGACGGTGAGGTCGAAGTTGTCCGCGAGGAGGTAGATGACTCCCTGCGACACCGTGAGCGCGACGCCGGCGGAGATCACCGGCAGGAGCCAGAGGATGGGGCTGCGGTACGTGATGAGCAGGATGACGATGACGACCGCGACGGCGGCGTACAGCAGCGTGCCGTCGATGCCCTCGAACGCCTTCGACGAGTCGGCGGCCGAGCCGGCGGGGCCGGTCACGTAGACGGCGAGCCCGTCCGGACCGTCCTGCGCGGTGGCCCGCAGGTCGGCGACGGCGTCGGCGGCCAGGTTCCAGCCGTCCTTGCCGAGGTCGAGCGGCACGATGATCTGCGCGGCCTGCCCGTCCTGGGACGGGATCGGGCCGACCACGTCACCGTCGAGGGTGTCGAGCGTGCCGAACTCCTGCGCGTCCGCCTGGATCGCGGCGAGGTCGTCGGGCGTGAGGCCGGACGGGCGGGTGTAGACGATGACCGCGGGGATGGTGTTGGCGGACACGAAGCTGCCGGCGACGTCGAGCACCTCGGTCGACTCGGCGTTGGACGGGAGCCAGGACTTGGCGTCGTTGTCCTGCGCGCCCGTGAGCTTGCCCGCGAGGGGGCCGAGCAGGGCGACGACGACGAGCCAGAAGACGATGACAGCAAACTTGAGGTAGCGATGGGTGATCCATCCGGCGACCTGAGACATGGGTGTTCCTTCGCAGGGGATGTCGACGACGACTGGAAAGGGGCGGACCGCCTGCGCGGAGATACCGCGGCGGGGCGCCGGTCTCGGTGCTGTGAGAGCGATCCTAGGATTGCGGCGTCGGCCGGCCCAGGGATATCAGGGAGACCCCCGAATCGACCCTCAGGTTCCCCTCAGGAGTTGCTCAGGGCAGCCACGGCGCGGGTGACGTCCGCGGCGTCGTTCCAGACGTGGAACGCGAGCCGGACGCCCCCGCCGCGGCCCGCCGCGCGCGTGCCGCCGGCCGCCAGGAGCGCGCGGCGCGAGCCGGCCTCGTCGTCGGGCAGGGACACGATCGCGCTGCCGCCCGGCTCGAGGCCGAGGTCGGCCCGGAAGCTGTCGGCGAGGCCCACCGCGTGGCGGCGGACCTGCTCGGGGTCGGCGGCGGCGAACGTCTCGAGCGCCGGGACCGCCCCCACCCAGCACAGCCAGGCGGGGGAGACGTCGAACCGGCGCGCGTCCCGCGCCAGCGTCATTCCCGGGCCGTAGACCGACGACCAGATCTGCTCGCCCGCGTACCAGCCGGCGTGCAGGGGTCGCAGGTCGTGCGCGAGCTCGGGCCGGACCGTCAGGAACGCCGTCCCGCGCGGGGCGGCGAGCCACTTGTACGACGCGCACACGGTGGCGTCGAACCGCGTGGCGTCGACCGGGAGCCAGCCCGCGGCCTGCGTGACGTCGCAGACGGTCCGCGCGCCCGCCGCCTCGGCCGCGGCGAGGACCGCGTCGACGTCGGCGAGCCGGCCGTCGCGGGACTGCACCAGCGAGAACGCGACGGTGTGGGTGGTCGGCCGGACCTCGTCGGCGAGCCGCTCGAGCGGCACGTGCCGGACCGTCACGCCGCGATCCGCGTGCGCGGTGAACGGGAACGTCACGGAGGCGAAGTCGCCGTCGACGGCGAGCACCTCGGCTCCGTCGGGGACGCCCGCGGCGACGAGCCCGACGAGCGCGGACGCCTGCGACCCGACGGCGACCTGCGAGGCGTCGGCGCCGACGAGCCGCGCGTACGCCGCGCGGGACCGGGTGACGGCCTCGTCGTAGACCGCCAGGTCCGCCCTGCCGGCCTGCCAGGTGTCGAGGGCCTCCCGCATCGCCTCGACGGTCGCCCGCGACGGCAGCCCGCAGGTGGCGGCGTCGAGGTAGCCGGGCACCGGGGTGAACGCGGCCCGCAGGGCGTCGAGGGAGTCCATGCCGACGATCGTCCCGCGCGCGGTCGCGCGTTGCGAGAACCGGGCGTTCCCGCATGCGCGAGACCTCACCTCGCTACCGTGTGACCTGCACCGTCGCACCCGAAAGGTCACCCCATGCCGCCGCTCTGGACCTCCCGCCGCCTGCTGTGGACCGGCGTGGCCGTCGCGCTCGTCGCGGAGCTCGTGGTGAGCCCGCTGCTCGTGAACCTCGCCGCGAGGCTCCTGATCGGGTACGGGGTGCTGGGCTGGATCGACACCGTGCTCAGGCTCGCCGCGTACACCGGGGCGTCGATGGTCGCCGCGTCGTTCGTCGTGCGGGTCCTCGAGCAGCGCGGCGTGGTCCCCGCGGCCGCGCGGAACGCCAACAGCGTGCGCCCCGACGACCGGTCGAACGACCTCTAGCGCGTCAGCGCGTCCTGCACGGCCGTCTCGGGCGGTCCGTCGTACACGGCCGTGCGCCCGGTCGCGACGTCGAGCGCCGCCTTCCACGACGCCGGCAGCTCCCGGACCCGCCACGTGAGCGCCTGCACCGGCCGCACCGAGGCCGACGAGACCCCGACGCCCGTCACGGCGATCCCCGCCTCGGTGCACGAGAACAGCGCGCGGCGCAGGTGGTAGTCCTGCGTGACGACGACCGCCGCGTCCACGCCGAACACGTCGTGCGCGCGGACGCAGGAGTCGTGGGTGTCGAAGCCGGCGTGGTCGCGGACCACCGCGGACGCGGGCACGCCGTGCTCGACCAGCCAGTCGCGCATCGCCGTGGGCTCGTCGTGGTTGGCGTGCGCGTTGTCCCCGCTGACCAGGATCACCTCGACGGCGCCCCGCTCGTACAGGACCCGGGCCGCGTCGAGTCGGCGGGTGAGGTACACCGACGGGCTCCCGCCGGGCCGGAGGCCCGCGCCGAGCACCAGGGCGACCGGCGTCGCCGGCACGTCGGCGGCGGACCGGACCTTGGTCTGGCCGAGCCCCTGCACCCACAGGATCGGCCCGATGACCAGGGCGGACGCGACCGCGAGGGCGATCCAGGCGGCGCGTCGGCGGGTGCTCACGCACGGAGCGTAGGGCGCGGGAGCGGACCCGCGTGACGACTTCGTTGCGCTGAGCGCAACGAGGTCTTCACACGAGGGTGGAATGGCGGCGGTCAGCCGCCGTCGAGGGTCGCGAGCCAGTCACGGACCGCCTCGGCCACCGCTGTCGGGCTCGTCGGCAGGTGCGGGCCGGGGAGGAAGACGGTCGTGACCGGGCCGGGGACCGCGGCCAGGTGCTCGGTCAGCTCGTCCGGCGAGCCGAACGGGTCCGTGGTGCCCGAGACGGCCAGCACGGGGACGTGGAGGTCCGGCAGGTGCGCGGTGCGGAGCGTCTCGGGGCGGCCCGGCGGGTGCAGCGGGTACGACAGCAGCACGAGACCGGCCGCGGGCAGCCCGGCGGCGACGGCCATCGAGCACATGCGCCCCCCGAACGACCGGCCGCCGAGCACGAGCCGGTCCGTGCCGACCCCCAGGGACGCGGCGAACGCCTCGGCCTCGGCGGTCACGTGCGCGATCGCGGGCGCGGCGGTCTTCGGCAGCTCGATCCGCAGCACCGGCAGCGGCGCGACGGCCGTCTCGACGGCGACCAGCGAGGGGCTGTCCCGCGACCCACCGAAGCCGGGGGTGAGCACGAGGCCGGCGACCGTCACGCGAGCCCCAGCACCGAGCTGATGGTCCGGACCACCCCGTTCTCCGTGTTGGCCGGCGCGACGAAGCGGGCGTGCGCGCGGACGTCGGGGTGCGCGTTGTCCATGGCGAACGAGTAGAAGGCGGCGTCGAGCATGCCGATGTCGTTGAAGTAGTCGCCGAACGCCATGGTCTGCTCGGCCGTGATGCCGAGCGCGTCCTGGACCGCCCGCAGGGCGTGGCCCTTGTCCGCGGTCGGGCTCATGACGTCGACCCAGTGCTCGCCCGAGACCAGGGCGTCGAACGGCTGCAGCAGCGGGCCGGCACCGGTCGCGGCCGAGCCGAAGTCGTAGACCGCGACCTTGAGCACGTCGTCCTGGACCGCGGTGAGGTCGTCGACCACCGCGAGCCGGGCGTAGTAGGGCGTGGCCTGGTCGAGGAAGGCGGCGTCGGAGCGCTCGACGTACGCGGAGCGCTTGCCGCACACGACCGTGCCCAGGTCCAGGTGGGTCGCCGCGCGCACCACCTCGACCGCGGCCCGGGCGGCCGCCAGGGACAGGCCGTCCGAGCTGATCTCCTCGTCGTGCTGGACCACGTAGGAGCCGTTCTCGGCGATGTACACGAGCTCGTCGCGGCCGAACTGGCGGCGCAACGTGGCGTACTGCCGGCCGCTCGCGGGGCAGAGGCGGATGCCGCGGCGGTCGAGCTCGTCGAGCAGCGGCCAGAAGTCGTCGTGGATCCGCTTCTCGTCGTCGAGCAGGGACCCGTCCATGTCGACCGCGATCAGCCGGATGTCGGGGACGGGGTCGAAGACGAGGGGTTCCACGCGACCGATCCTGCCATCGACGATCAGGCGGTCTCGCGGGCCAGGTGCTCGACCGTGGCCGTCAACGCCTGCAGCCCGGTCTCGACGTCGGCCAGGCTCACGGACTCGTCCGGGTGGTGGCTGATGCCGTCGGGGTTGCGCAGGAAGAGCATGCCGACGCCCGTGACCGCGCCGATCGCCATGGCGTCGTGGCCCGCGCGGCTGAACAGCGCGGGGACGTGCCGCCGGCCGGTGTCCTCGATCCCAGCACGGACGACGTCCTGCAGCAGCGAGTCGCACAGGACCGCGGGGGCCTCGTGCAGCTCCCGGGCCGACCAGGTCAGGCCGCGTCGGCTGGCGATCTCGTCCAGCTCGCGCGTGATGCTGCCCCACACGCGGTCGCGGTCGTCGTCGTGCTCGCCGCGCAGGTCGACCGTCAGGCGGGCCTCGCCGGGCACCACGTTGACCGCCCCCGGGAACGTCTCCAGGCGGCCGACCGTGCCGATGATGTGGTGCTCCGCGCGGCAGAGCCGCTCGACGGCGAGCGCGACCTCGCTGGCGCCGAGCAGGGCGTCGTGCCGCTTCTCGTACCGCGCGCCGCCCGCGTGCCGGGCCTCGCCGTCGATCTGCACGGCGAACCGCCGCGCGCTCGCGATCGAGGTCACGACGCCGAGCGGGGCTCCGCCGTCGTCGAGCTCGGGACCCTGTTCGATGTGCGCCTCGAGGTAGCCCGCCAGCGACTCCCGCGAGCGCGCTGCGGCGCCGATGCGCCCGGGGTCCAGGCCGAACTCGCCGAACGCGGTCCGCAGGGTGGTGCCGTGCTCGTCGGTCAGGTCCCACCACGCCTCGTTCCAGCGCCCCGCCATCGCGGACGACCCCAGCAGGGCGGTGCCGAACCGCGCGCCCTCCTCGTCCCAGAACGCGACGACGTCGAGCCCGAACCGGAGCTCGGCGGCGCGCGGCCGCAGGGCCCGGACGACTTCGATCGCCATGAGCACGCCGAGGATGCCGTCGTAGCGGCCGGCGTCGCGGACCGAGTCGAGGTGTGAGCCCAGCAGCAGGGACGGCGCGTCGGGGTCCTTGCCGGGCAGGTGGCCGACGAGGTTGCCGGCCTCGTCCTGTCGCGTCTCCAGCCCGACCTCCCGCATCCACCGCGCCGCCACCCGGTTCACGCGTGCGTGCTCGGGGGACAGGTAGACGCGCTCGATCCCGCCGGTCATCGACGTGTACGCCGCGAGCTCGTCGCAGCGGGCCATGATCCGCCGGGCGGCGGTGTGCACGTCGAGCATCAGTAGGCCGAGTACGCCGCGTCGACGCCGCCGCCGTGGGGCACGCGGGCACCCGCGCGGCGCAGCACCTGCTCCAGCGCGGCGAGCGTGACCAGGACCGTGTCCAGGCGCGCGTTGGCGCCCATGGTGCCGATCCGCCAGACCCGGCCGTGCAGCGGGCCGAACGACGTGCCGATCTCGATGCCGAAGTCCTGCAGCATCGCGCCGCGGGCCGCGTCGCCGTCCACGCCGTCGGGGATCTCGACCGCGACCACGTTGTTCATCTTGTGCGCGACGTCCCCGAACACCTGCAGGCCCAGCCCGCGCACCCCCGCGAGCATCGCGGCGCCGGCCCGGGCGTGCCGGTCGATCACCGCCTGCCGGCCCTCCTCGAGGACGATCCGGGCGCACTCGCGGGCGGCGTACAGCATGCTCGTCGCCTCGGTGTGGTGGTTCAGGCGCCGCGGACCCCAGTAGTCGAGCACCATGCCCAGGTCGAAGTAGTTGGAGTGCACGGGCTCGCCCGCGTCCTCGTCGGACTCCTCGCGCAGCCCGGCCTCGATGCGCCGGCGCCCGCGGATCACCTCGACGGCCCGGTCCGACAGGCTGACCGGCGCGCTGCCCGAGGGGCCCGAGAGGCACTTCTGCAGCCCCGCGGTCGCCGCGTCGATGCCCCACGCGTCCATCTCGAACGGGTTGCCGCCCAGGGAGGCCGTGGCGTCCGTGTAGAGCAGCACCCCGTGGCGCGCGCAGATGGCGCCGAGATCCTCGAGCGGCTGGTTCATCGTCGTGGACGTGTCGCCCTGGACCATCGCGAGCAGGTGCGGCTTGACCCGGACGATCGCCTCCTCGACGGCCGACGCGGTGAACACCTGCCCCCACGGCACCTCGATGGTGTGCACCTCGGCCTGGGCCCGCAGCGCGATCTCGGCCAGCAGGTGCCCGAACCGGCCGAACACGGGCACCAGCACGCGCTGCCCGGGCCGGACCAGCGACACGATCGCCGCCTCGATCCCCGCGCGGGACGTGCCGTCCACCAGCAGCGTCGCCTCGTTGGTGGTGGCGAAGACCTCGCGGTACAGCGCCATGGTCTCGGTCATGTAGCCGGTCATCACCGGGTCGTACTGGCCGATCAGCGGCGTGGACAGGGCCCGCAGCACGCGCGGGTCGGCGTTCACCGGCCCGGGGCCCATGAGCAGTCGGGGCGGCGGGTTCACGGGGGCGGTCACGGGGTTCCTCCGAGGGCGCGAGCGTGGCGGACGAGCGAGAGGTCGGTGCCGCGGGGGCCGACGAGGCAGACGCCGACCGGCGCCGGCCCGAGCTCCGACGGGAAGTGCAGCGCGGGCACGGACAGGGCGGGCAGGCCGCCGATGCCCGCCAGGGCGGTCATCCGCAGCGTCGCCGCGCGCACCCGGTCGAGCTCGTCGGCGCTCGCGGTGCGGGCGGGGGCCGGGCCGGGCGTGGTCGGCAGCACGAGCACGGCCTCGTCGGCGACCGCCCGGATCACGGCCGCCAGCCGGTCGACGTCGGCGCGCGCGGCGGCCTCCTGGTCGGCGGTGACCTCGGCGGCGATCGCGAACCGCTCCCGGACGCCGGCGCCCAGCGCGTCGGGGTGCGCCGCGATCCAGGTGCCGTGCGCGCGCCAGGCCTCGGCCGCCTGGACCACGCGGAACGCCTCGAACCACTCGTCCAGCGGGCCCACCGAGATCTCCTCGACGGTGCCGCCGGCCCAGGCCTCGAACGCCTCCCGCGTCGCGGGCTCGACCAGCTGGAGGACCTCGGCCGGCACCACCCGGCGCGCCGGCAGCAGCGGGGCGTCGTCTTCGAGGCACCAGGCGGCGACGTGCTCGAGTGTCGCGCCGTCGCGCGTCAGCCAGCCGACGGTGTCGAACGAGGGCGCCAGGGGCAGCATCCCCTGGCGCGGCACCAGGCCGTGCGTGGTCCGCAGCCCCCACAGGCCCTGGTAGCTGGCCGGCACCCGGACCGAGCCGGCGGTGTCGGTGGCCAGGCCCACGTCCGCCTGCCCGGTGGCGACGGCCGTCGCGGGCCCGCTCGACGAGCCGCCCGGCAGCGCGCCGGGCACGGCGCCGTTCGCGGGGGTGCCGTAGTGGGGGTTCGCGCCGGCGATGGAGTACGCGAGCTCGTCGGTACGGGCCAGGCCACGCACCGACGCCCCGCCCTTGAGCAGGTCGAGCACCGCGGGCGCGTGCTGGCGCTCGGGGGCGGCGTCCCGCAGCCACGTCGGGTTGCCGCCGCCGATGCGGTAGCCGCGGACGGCGAATACGTCCTTGACCGCGACGCGCAGGCCCAGCAGCGGACCCTCGAACGCACCCTGGTAGAGCGGGTCGCCCACCGTCCGCCACACCGACCGGTCGAAGCTCGGCGTGCGACCCGTGACGTGCGCGGCCGTGATGCGCCAGCGGCCGTCCGCCAGCTGCCAGACCTGCGTCTGCAGCCCGGTGCCGCCGCCGTCGTAGCGGGAGGTGGCGACCAGCAGCCAGCAGTCGTCCGCGAGCCGGCGGGACTCCACGCGGTCGAGCACCCGGGGGGCGATGCCGCCGCGGGTGCTCCGGAACGCGCTGATGGCGTCGTGCCCGACGAGCAGGCCGTCACCGTCGCCGCGCAGTGTCGAGGGTCCGGGCGCGAACGCGTCGTCGAGCGCGGCCACGTCGTCGTCGGCGAGCGCGCGCTCGTAGGCGTCGAACGCGGCCTGGAGCTCCTCGGGGATCACCGCGCCACCTTCTCCAGGTCGGCGACGCGGATCCGTGCGTGCGCGCCGCACACCTGGTCGACCACCTGCGAGACGTCGATGTCGGTGGCGGCGGACAGGTACGCGTACGCGAGGTGCTCGTCGAGGCCCCACCGCGCCTGCAGCAGGGCCAGCGCGGCCCGGACGCACCGGCGGACGGCCTCGTCCAGGTCCCGGTCGAGGCCGGTCGGCACCAGGTACTCCGGCGTCTCGACCAGCGGGCCGGTCAGCACGCCGAACTGCGCGGCGGCCTCGGCGGCGGGCACCACGTCGAACCGCAGCGTGACCCGCAGCGAGGCCTCCAGGGCGGTGAGCGCCACCTCGCCGTCGCCCTGCGCGAAGTGGGGGTCGCCCACGTACGCCAGCGCGCCGGCCACCTGGACGGGCAGGTAGAGCGTGGTGCCCACCTGCAGCAGGTTGATGTCGATGTTGCCGCCGTGCGGGCCGGGCGGCACCGAGTGCGGGCGCTCGTCGCCGGCCACCGCGACGCCCATGATCCCGAGGAAGGGGGCCAGCGGGAACTCGATCAGCCGCTCGCCGCCCTCGACCGCGGGCAGGCAGCCGACCAGGTCGCCGTCGCGCTCCCGGACCGACGCGAACACGCTGACGTTCCCCGGCCCGCGCGGCAGCTCGCCCGCGAGGGCACCGCGGCCGTGCCGGTTGGAGATGACGCCGTACGGCACGCGCGGGGTGGTCTCGAGCACGGTGATGGCCAGCAGGTCGCCCGGCACGGCGCCCTCGACGTGGATCGGCCCGGTGACCACGTGCGGACCGTCGTCGGGGGAGCGGGTCAGGGTGCCGACGATCTCGATCGCGTCGGTCAGCACGTCGCCGGGGGCGACCCCGTGGCCGGTGAACCACGCCAGCGGGTCGCTGCCCTGGTCGTCGAGGAGGCCCTCGTGGCTGACCGTGTCGATGGTGACCTCGGTGCCCGACGCGATGCGCAGCACGGGCTCGTCGGTCGCGCACGGCAGCCGGCCCCACAGCACCGTGGCCGGTGTCGACGGCAGGTAGGCCGCCGCCCGGATCGTGCCCGAGCCGGCCTGCAAGATTGCACTCATCGCTCCCGCACCCCCACCATGACGCCGTGAAGACCTGGGACGACGCGCGCCGACACCTGGTGCTGATGCTGGCACTGACGTTCACCACGGGCATCGTCGACGCCGTCGGCTACCTGGGTCTGGACCGCGTGTTCACCGCGAACATGACCGGCAACGTGGTCATCCTCGGCATGGCGCTCGCGGGCGCCGACGACCTCCCGATCCTCGGACCGGCCCTCGCGCTCGTGGGCTTCCTGGGCGGCGCCGCGATCGGCGGACGGGTGCTGCGGACCGCCCCCGCCGGCTGGTCGCACCGCACCAGCGGCACCTTCGCGGCCACCGGCGTGCTGGCCGCGGCGCTCGGCGTCGGCGCGCTCGTGGCCCCGCCCGAGCAGGGCACGTCCTGGGCCCTCGTGGTGACCACCCTGCTGGCCGTCGCCATGGGCCTGCAGGCCGCGACCGCGCGGCGGCTGGCGGTCAAGGACGTGACCACGGTCGTGGTGACCTCGACGCTCACCGGTCTCGCGGCGGACAGCCGCCTCGCCGGCGGGAGCGGCGACGGGTGGGCGCGGCGCTCGTTCGCCGTGGCGCTGATCCTGGTCGGGGCCGGCGTCGGTGCGCTGCTGCTCCAGGTGGGCGGGGAGCAGGGCGTCGGCATCGGCATGCTGGTGGCCGGGGTGCTCGCGCTGGTCGCGGCCGCGGTGGGCCACCGGCACCGCGAGGCCTGACGGCTCACGCACGGGCGACCTCCGGCAGGAGCACGCGGCCGGTGCCGGGAGCGGTGACGGCTCCGCCCTGCACCACCGGCGAGCCGTGCAGCCAGACGGTCCGGACCGCGCCGGCGACGGTCGCGCCGTCGTAGGGCGAGACCGGGTTCCGGTGCTCGAGGCGGTGCACGTCCACCACGCGCTCGTCGTCGGGGGCGAACGCCACGAGGTGGGCGGGGGCCCCGACGGCGAGCTCCCCGAGGCCCGCGAGCCCGGCGACGCGCGCGGGGCCCGTGGTGAACAGCGGCAGCAGCCGCTCCAGCGGCACGCCGCGCCGCCGGGCCTCGGTCCACACGACGGACAGCCCGAGCTGGAGCCCCGCGATCCCGCCCCACGACAAGCCGAAGTCGCCACTCTTGAGGTCGGCGGTGGACGGCGAGTGGTCGGACACGATCGCGTCGACGGTCCCGTCCAGCACCGCGTCCCAGAGCAGGTCCTGGTTGGCGGCGTCGCGGATGGGCGGGCAGCACTTGAACTGCGTCGCCGCCTCGGGCACGTCCTCCGCCCGCAGCGCCAGGTAGTGCGGGCACGTCTCCACGGTGAGCGGCAGCCCCTCGGCCTTCGCCGACCGGACCAGGTCCAGCGAGCCGGCGTCGGACAGGTGCAGCACGTGCGCGCGGGCCCCCGTGCGCCGCATCGCGTCGATCACGCGCCCGATCGCGTGCCGCTCGCTCACGGCCGGGCGGCTGGCCAGGAAGTCCGCGTACCGCCCGCCGAGGGCGCCGTCGGCGTGCAGGTCGGCGGGGTCCTCCGCGTGCACGATCAGCACGCTGCGCAGCGCCGCGACCTCGGCCAGGGCGAGCTCGAGCTGGTCCGCGTCGAGGTGCCCGAACTCGTCGACGCCCGACGGCGTGAGGAACGCCTTGAACCCGCGAACCCCGGCGGCGTGCAGGGGCCCGAGAGCGCCGAGGTTGCCTGGGACGGCGCCGCCCCAGAACGCGACGTCGACGCTGAGCTTGCCGGCCGTGGCCGCGCGCTTGGCGTCGAGCGCCGCGACCGTCGTGGTGGGCGGGATCGAGTTGAGCGGCATGTCGACCAGCGTGGTCACGCCGCCCGCGGCGGCCGCCCGCGTCGCCGACGCGAAGCCCTCCCAGTGCGTGCGCCCCGGCTCGTTGACGTGCACGTGGCTGTCCACCAGCCCGGGCAGCAGCACCTCGTCGTCGGCGAGCTCGACCACGGGCACGTCGGGCGGGGTCGGCACGCCGATCGCCGCGATGCGGCCGTCGGTCACCAGCAGGTCCGCCTCCCGCAGGGCACCGCCCACCCAGGCGCGGCGGGCGCGTACGACGAGGTCGGGCGGCGTCATCCAGGCTCCTTGCGGTCGTCTGCTGCGTCAGGCTACGGCCACCGGCGTCGGGAACGCCGCGCCTGCCCGGCTCCGGACGCGCGGGAGGGCCGGGCGCGGACGCCCGGCCCTCCGTCTGGTGCTCAGTGGCCGTGCCGACCGAGGTCGACCGTCCACACCTCTCCGCCGAGCGTCACGACGTAGGCCGTGCCGCGGATGACCTGGAACGAGACCGGCTGGTTCAGCCCGTCGGCCAGGACCTCGAGGGTGCCGTGCCGGCCCACCTTGAGCAGCTGGCCGGTGTTCGGCGCCGAGGGTGAGCCCGCCTGACCGCCGAGCGGCCAGTCACCCTGCGCGAGCGCGTAGAGCCCGTGTCCCCGGCCGACGTGGACGTCGACCATCAGCGGGCCGCCCGACGCGACCTCGGTCGCGGTGGTCGAGTGCTTGCCGAACGTGACGATCTTCCCGTTCGCCGCGAGGTGCGGCAGAGGTCCGGCCTCGGCCATGTAGACCCGCGACCCGTCGACGTCGATGCCCGTCGGCACGATGTTGTCGAACGCGATCCGCACCGAGGTCGAGCCGTCGAGACCCACCTGGTAGACCCGGTTGTGGTGGCCGTCCGTGACCAGGAAGCCGCCGCGGTAGGGCACGAACGCGTACTGCACGCCGGTCTTGACGAAGAAGTCGGTGGCCGGCGGGTTCGCCTCGGCGAACGCACCGAGGTCGGCGATCAGGGTGAACGCGCTCGGGCCGTCGACGCGGTAGATGCCGTTCACGCCGGTGCCGCCGACCTCGGGGGTCACGAAGGTCACGAGCACGTAGGCGGTGCCGTGGACGAACGCGATGTCCGTCGGGCCTCCGTTGGGGGCCACCGGTAGTCCGCTGGCGAACACGGTCACCGCGCCCGTGCGCGGATCGACCCGGGAGACCTCGCCGGACCCGTTCTCGGCGACGTACAGAGCGCCGTCCGGGCCGACCGTGCTGCCCCAGCCGACGGACAAGCCGCTGGCCAGGAGCCGTGGCTCCGGATCGGTCGACGGATGGTGCGCACTCGCCGCGGACGGCGTCAGCACGAGCAGCAAGGCTGCGGACAACAGGACAAGAACTCGTCGGGGACCCATAGGACCCCTCCCCTCGACAGCTTCCTGGAGCAGTACGTGTCGGGGTAGCAGGGGGCAGCGTGGTCGTCGCCCCCTTGCGCGCCCGGATGTCCCTCCGCCTCTCGACGCTAGACCCGACCGCCGGGAGCGATCCATGACCCCGGGCAACCGGGCGGCGTCGTCACGCCTGCGGCGAACACGGGCAGTCGAGGCACCACCCCGCCGTTAGCATCGAACAACGCCGCCCCGTCGTCCCCCGGTGCGCCAGCCAGGGGAGCCGGCACGCAGCTCGTGAGGAGTGCACATGTTCGAGAGATTCACGGACCGAGCCCGTCGCGTGGTCGTCCTTGCCCAAGAAGAGGCACGGATGCTCAACCACAACTACATCGGGACGGAGCACATCCTCCTGGGCCTGATCCACGAGGGTGAGGGTGTCGCGGCGAAGGCTCTGGAGTCGCTCGGCATCTCGCTCGAGGCCGTCCGCGCCCAGGTGCAGGAGATCATCGGCGAGGGCCAGCAGGCTCCGTCGGGTCACATCCCCTTCACCCCGCGCGCCAAGAAGGTGCTCGAGCTCTCGCTGCGCGAGGCGCTCCAGCTGGGTCACAACTACATCGGGACCGAGCACATCCTGCTCGGCCTCATCCGCGAGGGCGAGGGCGTCGCCGCCCAGGTCCTCAACAAGCTCGGCGCGGACCTCAACCGCGTGCGCCAGCAGGTCATCCAGCTCGTCTCCGGCTACCAGGGCAAGGAGCCCGTCGCCGCCGGCGGTCCGCAGGAGGGGCAGCCCTCGGGCAGCGCCGTCCTCGACCAGTTCGGCCGCAACCTCACGCAGGCTGCGCGCGACGGCAAGCTCGACCCGGTGATCGGGCGCGAGAAGGAGATCGAGCGGGTCATGCAGGTGCTGTCCCGCCGCACCAAGAACAACCCGGTCCTCATCGGGGAGCCCGGCGTCGGCAAGACCGCCGTCGTCGAGGGCCTCGCGCAGGACATCGTGCGCGGCGACGTGCCCGAGACGCTCAAGGACAAGCAGCTCTACACGCTGGACCTGGGCGCGCTCGTGGCCGGCAGCCGCTACCGCGGTGACTTCGAGGAGCGCCTGAAGAAGGTGCTCAAGGAGATCCGCACGCGCGGCGACATCATCCTGTTCATCGACGAGATCCACACCCTCGTCGGGGCGGGCGCCGCCGAGGGCGCCATCGACGCCGCGAGCATCCTCAAGCCGATGCTGGCGCGCGGCGAGCTGCAGACCATCGGTGCCACCACGCTCGACGAGTACCGCAAGTACGTCGAGAAGGACCCGGCCCTGGAGCGTCGCTTCCAGCCGATCCAGGTGGCCGAGCCCAACCTGCAGCACGCGATCGAGATCCTCAAGGGTCTGCGCGACCGGTACGAGGCCCACCACCGCGTGTCCATCACGGACGCCGCGCTGGTCGCCGCCGCCACTCTGGCGGACCGGTACGTCAACGACCGCTACCTGCCGGACAAGGCGATCGACCTGGTCGACGAGGCCGGCGCCCGCCTGCGCATCCGCCGCATGACGGCTCCCCCGGAGCTGCGCGAGCTCGACGAGCAGATCGCCGAGACGCGCCGCGACAAGGAGTCGGCGATCGACGAGCAGGACTTCGAGAAGGCAGCCCGACTCCGCGACGCCGAGAAGCAGCTCGGTCTCAAGCGCGTGGAGAAGGAGAAGGCCTGGAAGTCCGGCGACCTCGACGCGGTCGCGGAGGTGGACGAGGAGCTCATCGCCGAGGTGCTGGCGATCGCCACGGGCATCCCGGTGTTCAAGCTCACCGAGGAGGAGTCCAGCCGCCTGCTCCACATGGAGGAGAACCTGCACAAGCGGGTCGTCGGCCAGGACGCCGCCATCAAGGCGCTCTCGCAGGCCATCCGTCGCACGCGTGCGGGCCTCAAGGACCCGAAGCGTCCCGGTGGGTCGTTCATCTTCGCGGGGCCCACGGGCGTCGGGAAGACCGAGCTGGCCAAGGCGCTCGCGGAGTTCCTGTTCGGTGACGAGGACGCGCTCATCCAGCTCGACATGTCCGAGTTCTCGGAGAAGCACACCGTCTCGCGGCTGTTCGGCTCGCCCCCCGGCTACGTCGGGTACGACGAGGGCGGCCAGCTGACCGAGAAGGTGCGGCGCAAGCCGTTCTCCGTGGTCCTCTTCGACGAGGTCGAGAAGGCGCACGCGGACATCTTCAACTCGCTGCTGCAGATCCTCGAGGACGGTCGCCTGACCGACTCGCAGGGCCGGGTGGTCGACTTCAAGAACACCGTCATCATCATGACCACCAACCTCGGCACCCGGGACATCGCCAAGGGCCTCATGACCGGCTTCCAGGCCGGCGGGGACCTGTCGACGTCGTACGAGCGCATGAAGGCCAAGGTCAACGACGAGCTCAAGCAGCACTTCCGGCCTGAGTTCCTCAACCGCGTCGACGACGTGGTCGTGTTCCCGCAGCTGTCCCAGCCGGAGATCTTCGCGATCGTCGACCTCATGGTCGCCAAGCTGGACAAGCGCCTGCGGGACAAGGACATGGCCATCGAGATCACGCCTGCGGCCAAGAAGCTGCTGTCGGAGAAGGGTTACGACCCGGTCCTGGGTGCTCGGCCGCTGCGCCGCGCGATCCAGCGGGACATCGAGGACGCACTGTCCGAGAAGATCCTGTTCGGCGAGCTCAAGGCCGGCCAGCTGGTGATCGTGGACGCCGAGGGCGAGGGTCTGCTCGGGGAGTTCACGTTCCGCGGCGTCCCCAAGGGCGAGAGCCTGCCGGAGCCGGTCGCGGTCGGTGCCAGCTACGGCACGCCGACCTCGGGGACGGACCTGCCTGCCGCGGGTCCCACCTCGACCATCGGCGACGGCGGCACGGGCACCCTGCCCCAGGTGGGCTGACCCGCACAGCACGCACGACGACGCCCCGGCCCGCTCGCGGACCGGGGCGTCGTCGCGTCCGGGGGACTGCCGTGGCGGCGGACGCCGAGCTCGGTGACTCGTGCCGAGCTCGGTGGTCCCGACCACCGAGCTCGGCGCCAACCACCGAGCTCGGGCATGCGGCCGAGCGGACCGCGGAGGGAGCGCTGGGCGTGGCCCCGCGGTGGCGTCGCGAGCCTCGCCGTGCGACGAGCTCGTGAGTTGGCGACGAGGTCGTCAGTTGCAGCTCACGACCTCGTCGGGAACTCACGACCTCGTGCGGTAGTCGCCCGCCGTCCCTCGCACCGGCGGCCGGGTCGCGCGGCGTGACGCGCAGGTCCGTGTCGGTGGCAGGGTGGGGGCATGCCCGGACTCCGACGCCTGCCCCGATCCACCCCCGAGGAGCAGGGAGTCGACCCGTGGGCTCTCCTGCGGCTGGTCGACGCGCTGGTCGCGTGGCCCGAGCTCCACTCGGTGATGGTGGTGCGGCACGGGTCCGTGGTGGCCGAGGGCTGGGCGGCGCCGTTCGCGGCGGACCGGCTGCACGAGCTCTTCTCGCTCAGCAAGAGCTTCACGTCGACCGCGGTCGGGTTCGCGGTGGCCGAGGGGCTGCTGACGGTCGACGACCTGGTGCTGGACCACTTCCCGGAGCAGGCGCTGGCGGCCCCCGACGAGAACCTGCGGCGGATGCGGGTGCGCCACCTGCTCACGATGACCACGGGGCACGCCGAGGACCCCACGCCGCGTGTCCAGGGGACGGACGACTGGGTGACGGCGTTCCTCGAGGAGCCGGTGGAGCACGAGCCGGGGACGTTCTTCGTCTACAACACCGCCGGCACGCACCTCCTGTCCGCGCTGGTCCAGAAGCTCACCGGGCAGCGCGTGCTCGACTACCTGGGCCCGCGGCTGCTGGAGCCGCTCGGCATCGAGGGTGCGGCGTGGCAGCGCTCGCCGAGCGGTGTCGACGTGGGCGGCAGCGGGATGTCGGGGACCACCGAGGACATCGCGGCGCTCGGCCAGCTCTACCTGCAGGACGGGGTCTGGGACGGTCGGCGCGTGCTCCCCGAGGGCTGGGCGGCCGAGGCCACGCGGGCGCAGGTGTCCAACGCCGGGAACCCCGACGTCGACTGGGCGCAGGGCTACGGGTACCAGTTCTGGCGCGGGCGGCACGGCAGCTACCGCGGTGACGGCGCCTTCGGCCAGTTCTGCGTCGTGCTGCCCGAGCAGGACCTGGTCGTGGCGATCACGTCGGGCGTCGCCGAGATGCACGGCGAGCTCGCGCTGGTGTGGGACCACCTGCTGCCGGGGCTGTCCGACGGGCCGCTGCCGGACGACCACCACGGGCGGCACGCGCTGACCCAGCGGCTCGAGGGGCTGCGGATCGATCCGCCGCACGGTGCGCCGACCACGCCGACGGGGGACCGGCTGGACGGCCGGACGATCACGTTCGAGCCGAACACGCTCGGGATCCGCAACGTGGTCCTCGAGGTGGGCGACTCGCACGACCGGCTCACGGTCGACCACGAGGAGGAGACGGTGATCGTGTCGGTCGGGCACGCCCTGCCGGCCCTCACGCGGACCACCCTGCGCCGCGCCGACCCCGAGGACGTGCTGGTCAGCGGCGCGTGGACCGGGCCCGACACCTACGTGCTGACCTTCCGGTTCGTGGAGTCGCCCTTCGTGGTCACCGCCACCGCGACCGTGACCGGCGACGCCGTCGTCGTGGGGAGCGGGTTCAACGTCGCCTTCGGGCCGACCGAGCTCCCGACTCTCACGGGCACGGTGCTGAGCCACCCGCAGGCGGCGGTCAGCTGAGCTCGAGCACGGTCCACCAGTCGTTGACGTCCCGCTTCGGGAAGCCGGTGACCTCCTGCTGACCGAGGGTCAGCCGGGGATCGGACGCGTGGTGCGAGTGCAGCGCCGCCTTCGTCGCGACGTGCACGAGACGGACGCGGGCGCCGGCGGTCCAGGGGCGGTCGTCGGGGACCTCGACCCGCCAGTCGGCCGAGTCGTCGGCGACGTCCGCGGCGCTGACCTCCTGCTGGTGGGAGAGCGGTGAGGCCACACCCGCCGCGCTGCGGAGCCACCGGCCCGTCGACACGTGGCGCAGGCGCACCACGGAGCCGTCACGCACGTCGGTCCCGGCCGGGGTTCCGTCGGAGCCGACGAGCAGCCAGCGGTCGTTGTCGTCGGCGCCCAGGAAGGCCGTGACCTGCTGGAGGCCGTCTGTCCCGGGGTGAACGTACGGGTGGTCGTGGGAGTGCAGGGTCAGACCGGTCCACACGTGCGACAGCTTGACCGTGTCGCCGGTGGACACCTGGTCCTTGACGTCGGGCGCGTGCGTGGTGAGCACCCGCGGGCGCCGGGGCGTGTAGTCCTGCACGAAGAAGCCGCGCCACGGGTGGCCGTTCGAGGCGGTCCAGTCGTGCTGGTCGCGCTCGGACGTGAGCGTCACTGGCTTGCCGGGGGTGTTGTTGTCGTGGATCTGCACGGTCACCCGGCCCGTAGCCCGGTCCTGTTCGTAGCCGTACGCGATGACCTGGTGGTTGTCGCCGATGGAGCCGAGGTCGCGGGCGACCACCAGACCGAGCACCACGGGCCGGCCGGCGTCGATCGACTTCATGACCCGCGGCAGCTCCTCCTCCTTGGTCCACCGCGTGACGCCCTTGAACACCCAGGTCTCGTCGTCGGAGTGCATCGACCACGTGACGAACTTGGCCGCCGACCCGGTGAAGAACGAGTCCCGCAGCCGCTGCGTGAACAGCCGGGCCAGCCAGTGGCTGTCGGGCGGCACGCGGCTGGGGGCCCACAGGTCGGACCGCCAGCGGGGCACGGGCTGCCCGGCGAGGAAGTAGTCGAGCGCGGCGTAGGCCATCCCGCCGCAGCGGCCCGCCGTGGTGATCTTGGCCCCGTTGGGCAGCGTGAGCACCTCGTTGACGAACGCGTTGGGGAACGCGAACCCGTGTGTCGCCGGGTCGAACGCGACCGCCCGCCGGGTCAGGACCTGCTCGGTCATCGACGTCCCTCTCTCCTGGGCAGCAGCGCGTACGCGCACAGCACCCTCGTGTCGAGGGTGCCACGAAGGAGTCACCCGGGCAGGGGTGAGATACGACGCCGGGACGGGCCCGGCCGCCTGACTTCCCACGACGTCCGAGCCGCAGTGTCCCCTGCCCTGCACCTGCTCGGACGTCCCGCCGTACGGCACCATCGGGGGATGGCCGGACGGTGGCGGGTGATGGCGGTCGCGGCCGTGCTCGCACTCGCCGGCTGCACGACCGGCTCGGCCGGCTCGACCGGCTCGCCCGGCGAGCCGACCCCGACCCCCATCCCCTCGGACGTGCTGGCGGGGCTGTCGGTCGAGGTGCGGCAGGCGCGCAGCGACTGGGCGCTGCGGGTGGTGCAGCTGCGGGTGACCAACGCCGGCCCCGGTGACGTGACGGTCGCGCGGGCGCGGCTGGTCACGCCGGACGACGAGGGTGTTGCGACGAGCGACCGCGAGCGGCCCGTGCGGGCGGGCGTCGACCGGGACGTGTCCGTGGCGCTGGGCCACCCGGTCTGCGACGACGCGGCCTCCGGTCCGGCCCGCGCCGAGCTCGACCTGGTCGACGCCGCCGGCCGCCGGTCGACCCTGACGGTCGAGCCGGCCGACCCGCAGGGTCATCTGGCCCGGATCCACGGCGAGGACTGCGCCGCGGCGGCGGTGGCCGCGGGCGCGTCGCTGAACCTGGCGGACGCGATCACCACGCGCGACGCCGGCGGGACGCTCGCGGCCGACGTGGTCCTGGAGGTCGTGCCCGTGGCCGGTGGGCCGCGGGTGCAGATCACGCAGGTCGACGGGACCGTGCTGCTGGCGCCCGTCGGCGGGGCGACCGCCTGGCCGACCGATGTCGACACCGCCGACGGGGCCGTGGACGCCGTGCCGCTCGAGCTCGTGCCGTCCCGTTGCGACCCGCACGCGGTCGCCGAGGACAAGCGCGGGACGTTCTTCGGGGTGCACGCGTCGGTGGACGGGGTCGCGCAGCCGGTGTTCTACCTGGCGTCGAGCGACGCCCTGCGCGGTGCCCTGCACGAGTTCGTCGGCCGGTCGTGCGGGATGCCGGGCGCGGGCTGACCAGGGCCGGGCTGTCGGGCGCCCGGGACCTGCGGGGTCAGGGCAGGCGGACGTGCTGCGGGCCGAGCTCTTTGACCGTGGAGACGCCCAGCAGGGCCATGGTCCGGCGGACCTCGCGCTCGAGGATCTCGACGGCCCGCTCCACGCCGCGCTCGCCGCCGGCCATGAGGCCGTAGAGGTAGGCGCGGCCGACCAGGGTCGCGTCGGCGCCGAGCGCAAGGGCGGCGACGACGTCGGCGCCGGACATGATCCCGGTGTCGACCCAGACCTGTGTGCGGTCGCCGACGGCCTCGGCGACGTCCGGCAGCAGGCGCAGCGGCACGGGCGCGCGGTCGAGCTGGCGGCCGCCGTGGTTGGACAGGACGAGGGCGTCGGCACCCGCGTCGGTCACGCGCCGGGCGTCGTCGACGGTCTGGATGCCCTTGATGATCAGCGGGCCGTCCCAGGAGGCGCGGATCCACTCGAGGTCCGCGATGGTCATGGTCGGGTCGAACAGCTTGTCCAGCAGGTCCGCCACGGTCCCCGACCAGGAGCTCAGCGACGCGAAGGTCAGCGGCTCCGTGGTCAGCAGGTTCATCCACCACGCGGGGTGGGTCGCGGCGTCGAGCACTGTCTTGACCGTGAGCGCGGGCGGGATGGAGAAGCCGTTGCGGGCGTCGCGCAGCCGTGCCCCGGCGACCGGCACGTCGACCGTGAGCATGAGCGCCTCGTAACCGGCGGCCTTGGCCCGGGCCATCAGGTCCTCGCCGGCGGAGCGGTCCTTCCAGACGTACAGCTGGAACCACTTGCGGGCATCGGGCCCCGCCTTGGCGACCTCCTCGATCGACGTCGTGCCCATCGTCGACAGGGCGTACGGGATACCCCGGCGCTGGGCGACCTTCACGACGGCCCGCTCGCCCTCGTGGTTCATCATCCGCGTGAAACCGGTGGGGGCGAACGCGAACGGCAGAGCGCTGGGCGTGCCGATCATGTCGGTGGTCGGGTCGACGTGCGAGACGTCGTGCAGGATCGACGGCCGGAACTCGAGCTCACGGAACAGGTGGCGGGCCCGGCGCAGGCTGATCTCGGCCTCGGCGGCGCCGTCGGTGTAGTCGAACACCGACCGTGGGGTGCGCTTGCGGGCCAGGGTGCGCAGGTCCGAGATGGTCAGGGCGTCGCCGAGCCGGCGCTTGGTGCCGTCGAGCTCGATCGGCTTGGGGCGCAGGAGCGGCTTGAGCTCGGACCACGAGGGGATCTGACGGTCGGTCACCGGTGACTCCAGGGTGTGTGGCGCATCGTCGGGCAGCACAAGGATTGAAACGATACAACAGGTCCGGGAGGAGGGGAACGGGCGCAGCTGCGTCCGGTTCGTCGGCCCCCGCCGACCGTTCCCAGCATCCACCCGCCGTGCTGCCGACCGCCCCTGGACCACGGGCGCGTGGGAGGCCCGGACGTCCGCAGATTCGAGCGCCCCGGCGACCGGATGTGCGGACGCAACGGTTCAAAGGGCCGGACGTCCGCAGGATCGAGCGCCCCGGCGACCGGATGTGCGGACGTCGCCCCGAGGGGGCGGTGTCCGCCGGGCAGGACGCCCCTGCGGCCCGGGGCGGCGCGTGGCAGGGTACTGCGGGGACCAAGGCCTTTGTAACGATTCAGCGCCGACCCGTTGACAGTCGGGTAAGCGCTCGCCTAACGTCCGGAATGCGCTTTCACACCCCGAGCAAGGAGGCTCAACGACGATGAAGCGAACCCTTTGGAAGACAGCCGCAGTTGCCGCCGTCGCCGCACTCGCCCTGACCGCCTGCTCCTCCGGTGGTTCCGGCAGCACCGAGCCGACGGCCAGCTCCACGGGCCCCGACACGTCGCCCGTCACCCTGAACTTCACGTGGTGGGGCAACGACGACCGGGCCGACCGCTACAACCAGGCCCTCGCGCTGTTCAAGGAGAAGTACCCGTACATCACGGTCCAGACCAGCTTCGCGGCGTTCCCGGACTACTGGACGGCCCGCTCCACCGAGGCCGCCGGGCGCGCGCTGCCGGACGTCATGCAGTTCGACCTGTCGTACCTGCGGGAGTTCAACCAGAACGGCCAGCTGCTCGACCTGCAGAAGTACGTCGACAACGGCACGATCGACCTGTCGGGCTTCGACAAGACGCTCACCAAGGCCGGCGTCCTCGACGACAAGATGATCGGCATCCCGACGTCGACCAACACGTTCGCCATGTTCCAGAACCCGAACGTCATCGAGCAGACCGGGGCCACGTTCCCCGACGAGGCCGAGTACACCTGGGACGACTACAACGACTTCATCAAGGACGTCTCGAGCGCCGGTGAGAAGACGGCCGACGGCTACGGCCTGTATGGCGCGGTCGACTACACGGGCACCTTCTGGTTCTTCATCCAGTGGCTGCTGCAGGAGGGCAAGACGCCGTTCAAGGACGACGGCACGTTCGGCTTCGAGGAGAAGGACATCGTCAAGTTCCTCGACCTGACGGCCGACCTGCGCAAGGACAAGCTGGTCTACCCGACGGACCGGAACATCGCGCTCGCCCCCAAGGGCGGGTTCACGGTCAACGAGACGGCGTCGGAGATGAGCTGGGACAACTTCCTGGCCGGCTACGTGGCCGACTCGGGCACGCCGAACCTGTCGATGGCGCAGATCCCGTCGGTCAAGCCCGGCGAGAAGCACCTGTTCTTCAAGCCGTCGATGCTGCTGTCGTCGGGGGCCAACACCAAGCACCCGGAGCAGGCCGCGACGCTGATCAACTTCCTGCTCACGGACCCCGAGGTCGGCAAGATCTTCGGTACGTCGAAGGGTGTGCCGGCCGACGCCGACCAGCGCGCCGCCGTCGACACCACCGAGGGAAGCGTCGACGCCCAGGTCATCGCGTACGAGGAGAAGATCGCCGACCAGGTGACCGAGTCGACGCCGATCCCCGTCAAGGGCTTCGGCACCATCGAGGCCAAGTGGAAGACGCTGGCCGAGGACCTCGGCTACGGCAACATCACGCCGGAGGACTTCGCCTCGCAGTGGTTCTCCGAGGCGGAGATGTCCACCTCCTGATCCCGGCGGTGGGCCGCCCGCACGCCCGGGCGGCCCACCCTCGATCGCACCTACGAACACCACCGACGAACGGATCACGCTCGTGACCCTCACTGCCGAGGCTCCGACGACGGGAACCTCCATCGCCGCGTCGTCCGCCGCCGCCAAGAAGCGCCGGAAGCGCGCCGAGACCCGGGCCGGCTACGCCTTCCTGAGCCCGTGGCTGCTCGGCTTCGTCCTGCTCACCGCAGGCCCGATGCTCGCCTCCCTGTACCTGTCGTTCACGAACTACAACCTGTTCGCGCCGCCGCAGTGGATCGGGCTGGAGAACTTCCAGCGTCTGTTCCACGACCCGAACTACCTGCAGGCCTGGAAGGTCACCGGCACCTACGTGCTGCTCGGCACGCCGATCAAGCTGATCTCCGCCCTGGCCGTCGCGATGCTGCTGAACAACGCGCACCGCGGCAAGGGCTTCTACCGCTCGTCGTTCTACGCCCCGTCGCTCATCGGCGCCTCGGTGTCGATCGCGATCGTGTGGAAGGCGATGTTCATCGACAGGGGCATCGTCGACCAGATCCAGCAGCTCTTCGGGTTCGAGGCCGGCGGCTGGGTGGGTGACCCGTCGCGCACCATGCCGATGCTGATCCTGCTGACCGTCTGGCAGTTCGGCGCCCCGATGGTGATCTTCCTGGCGGGGCTCAAGCAGATCCCGAACGAGCTCTACGAGGCCGCGGCGGTCGACGGCGCGGGTCCCGCGCGCAAGTTCCGCCAGATCACGCTGCCGATGCTCTCGCCGGTCATCTTCTTCAACCTGCTGCTCGAGACGATCCACGCGTTCCAGATCTTCGCGTCGGCGTTCATCATCTCCAACGGCACCGGCGGCCCCGCGCGGTCGACGTTGTTCTACACGCTCTACCTCTACTTCCGCGGCTTCCAGGACTTCCAGATGGGCTACGCCTCGGCGATGGCCTGGGTCCTCGTGCTCGTCGTCGGCGCCATCACCCTGGTCTTCTTCCGCAGCTCGAAGTTCTGGGTCCACTACTCCGGGGAGGGCAAGTGATGACCACTGTCAGCCAGGTGTCCGCCACGGCCGACCACCTCGTCAGCGCCGAGGACAGCGCCCGCCTGCGCCACTCCACCAAGCTCCGCAAGCGCGGCCGCTCGCTGGTCTTCCACCTGTGCTCGATCGCCATCGTGGTCGTCGTGCTCTATCCGGCGGTCTGGATGGTGGTGTCGGCCTTCAAGCCCAGCAACCAGATCGTCGGCAACGTCAGCCTGATCCCCACCGACGCGACGATCGCCAACTTCCAGAAGGCCATCGAGGGCATCGGCGGCGTCTCGTTCTGGACCTTCTTCACCAACTCGCTGATCCTCGCGGTCGGCGCGGTGGTCGGCATCACGATCTCGTGCTCGGTGTCCGCCTACGCGTTCGCCCGCATCGAGTTCCCCGGCCGGAACGTGTTCTTCGCGCTCATGATCGGCACGCTCCTGCTGCCGTTCCACGTGGTGATCATCCCGCAGTACATCGTGTTCAACCGGCTCGGGCTGGTGGACACGTTCGTGCCGCTGCTCGTCGGCAAGTTCCTGGCCGCCGAGGCGTTCTTCGTGTTCCTCATGGTCCAGTTCATGCGGAACCTGCCCCGCGAGCTCGACGAGGCGGCGCGCATCGACGGCGCCGGTCACGTGCGGATCTTCCGCTCGATCATGCTGCCGCTGATGAAGCCGGCCCTGGTGACCAGCTCGATCTTCGCGTTCATCTGGTCGTGGAACGACTTCTTCGGCCCGCTGCTCTACCTCAAGCGGCCCGACCTGTACTCGCTGCCGATCGCCCTGCGGCTGTTCGTCGACCAGACCACGACCTCCGACTACGGCGCCCAGATGGCCATGGCCGTCCTCGCCCTGGTCCCGGTCATGCTCTTCTTCCTGGTGTTCCAGCGGTACCTCGTCGAGGGCGTCGCCACGCAGGGGCTCAAGGGCTGATGGGCGTTTCCGCCCGGCCTCGGGTACGTGTGAGGCTGGAGGGCATGAGCGCGCAGCTTCCCGACGACGACGCCCAGCCACCCGTCGAGCCGGCTCCCGACGAGAAGCCGCTGCTGGGCGGCGGGCGGTTCGGGCTGTTCAGCGAGGCGCTGCTGGTCGGGCTCGGGGTCTCGGTGCTCAGCCTGCCGCTCGTCACGGCCGTCCCGGCGCTCGCCGCGGGGGTCTCCCACGTGCGCCGACACCTCGACGGCCGGCCCGACACGGTCGCGGTCCTCTGGCAGGACTTCCGAGCCGCCTGCCGCGGCGTGTGGCTCGTGTCGATCGGGATCCCGGTGCTGCTCTTCGTCTTCCTCTTCAACCTCCAGCTCGCCGGCTCGGGCGGCCTCCCCGGCGGCACCGGGGTGCGCATCGCGACCCTGTTCCTCGTCGTCGTCGTGCTGGTCGTCGTCCTGCGGGCCGCGGCCGGCTGGACACCCGGCGCGTCGTGGGGCGCGGTGGTGCAGACGGCGGCGAAGCGGACCGGCGACGACCTCGTCGGCACGCTCCTGCTCGCCGTCGCCCTCGGGCTGTGCGCGGTGATGGTGTGGATGCTCGCGCCGCTGGTGGTCATCGTGCCGGGGCTGCTGGCGCTCGCGGTTGTGGCGGTCGAGCACCGCGCGGCCGTCAGGGGCTGAGCGGGGCGACGACGACCGCACCGTTTCGCTCCCGTTCCGCTCGCGCGTGGCTAATGTCGGTACCAGCGCGAGCAAAGGAGCCGGCGTGGTTGAGGAGAATTGGCACGAGGCGCGACTGATTCCGACATCGGGGATCAGCGGCGCTGACGAGCAGGAGCGCCGAGCAACATCCGCGCTCTTGGCAGTGATGTGTGCAGTCCGCGAGTACGGCCGCTCGCTCACCAAACCTTTCGGGGCTCCGGCCGGAACTGTCGAGACATTCATCGAGGTCCCGTTCATGTTGGGCGAGACCCGGCTTTACCCGGACGGCTTGATCCGCGTGCATCGCGGGCAGAAGTCGTGGACCGCCCTCGTCGAGGTCAAGACGGGAGGAAACCAGCTCGCGGTTCCGCAGATCGAGTCCTATCTGGACATCGCCCGCGAGCAGGGTTTCGACGCGGTGATCACCATCTCCAACGAGATCCCGGCCATCGCAGGGCAGCATCCGACGAAGGTCGACAAGCGGAAGCTGAGGAAGGTTGCACTGCACCACCTCTCGTGGACGCAAGTTCTCGCCGAAGCGGTCATGCAGAAGGAGTTCAGGGGCGTAGCCGACCCTGACCAGGCGTGGATTCTCGGGGAACTCATCCGGTACCTCGAGCACCCACGTTCCGGTGCACTCGAGTTTGATGACATGGGGGAGTCGTGGGTCTCGGTCCGCGAATCGGTCAAGGCCGGCACGCTCCGGGCGACCGACAAGGGCGTAGGTGAAGTCGCGGCTCGATTCGACGCCCTTCTCCGGTTCGCCTGCTTGAGCCTTGGTCGACAGCTCGGGGCTGAAGTGATTCCCGTCCTCTCGCGCAGGGAAATGGCGGAGCCGCCGCTGAGGACGCAAGCTCTCGTGGCCAGTCTCGTCACGAGCGGTCAGATGGTCGGATCCGTGCGCATCCCGGCGACGGCCGGAGACCTCGTGATCACCGCCGATCTCCGCGCGAGTACGGTCACGTGCCACATCGACATCGACTCTCCTCGTGAGGGTCGGCCGACAACTCGAGTGAACTGGCTCGCACGCCAGCTCAAGACCGCTCCCGAGACCGTTCGGGTCGAGGCATTTACGATGCACTCGCGCGGACCGGGCGCGGCTGAGCTGCTTCGGGTCGTCCGAGAGAACCCGTCGAGCCTGGTCATGGATCCTGCTCGCGAGATCAGGTCGTTCCGCATTGCGATGACGATCGCGATGGGAGCCAAGCGTGGACGAGGGCGTGGAGCATTCATCGATTCGGTGCTCGCCGCTGTCGACGCGTTCTATCTCGAGGTGGTCCAGCAGCTCAAGGCGTGGTCCGCGACGCCGCCGCGGCTTCGACCGGAGCCCACTCAAGATGTCGACGAGCAGGATGTCGCCCCCGCTCTCGTGTCGACGGCGCTCTCGTCACAGGATGGAGCCGAGACCTCGACTGAGCCGGCGGTTGCGGCAGACGCAGTCTGAAGCGACGGCATGCTCGCACCGGCAGCCTCATGGTGCTCAAAGCGGTGCGGAGTGACCCAGGCCGTTCAGTCTCTGAGCGCCGCGATCGCCGACGTGGCCCACTCGGCCTGCGCCCGCGCCGACGCCTCGCCGGCGGCGAGGGTCAGGAGGAAGTAGGGGCGGTCGGGGTTCTCGTCCTCCGCGTCGACCTCGGCCCGGATGGCCGCGAGTGTCTCCAGCGTGGCCAGCGCCTCGGTGTGCGCGGTCCGGAGCAGGTCGGCGCACGCCTCGCGGCCCAGGGTCCGGCCGAAGAACAGCCGCAGCAGCAGCCCGTTGCGCGGTGGCGTGCGCTCGATCGGCTCGCCCAGCAGGTTGCGCAGGCGCTCGCGGCCCGCAGGCGTGATCGCGAACTGCCGGCCATCCTTTCGGACGTCCCCGTCGGCCTCGAGGCGGGCGAGCGTGGGGTAGATCTGCCCGAAGCTCTCGCTCCAGAAGTGGCCCAGGGTCGAGATGATCGCGGCCCGGAGCGCGTACCCGGTCATGGGTTCGATCGACAGGGCCCCGAGGACGGCGATCTCGGTCTGCGGGCGTCGGGACATGGGGTGACTATATCTGGCAGATATGATTGGGTGAGCCCATGACACACGAGACGCGGCGCGCCGGGCGCGTCGCCGGTTGCCTGATGGTCACGGTCGCGGCGTTCCAGGGCGCGCTGGCCCTGGGGGCGCCCTGGGGAGAGGCCGCCTACGGCGGGGCGACGGTCGGTGTCCTGGGCGCGCAGCAGAGGATCTCGAGCGCCGTCGCGGTGCCCGTCTACCTGGCGATCGCCGCCGTCGCGGACGGGCGCGTCGGCTCGACGGCGGTCCGGCGGCGTTTCCTGCGTGCCGCGTCGGCGGTCATGGCTGTCGGCTCGCTCGTCAACCTCGCGTCCCCGTCGCTGGTCGAGCGGGTGATCTGGGTGCCCGTGACCGTCGTCGCGACGATCGCGCTGTGGCGGGCAGCACCCGGAGCGCCCGACGCCCCCAGCGAGCCCGCCGTCGCCTGAGGGGGCGCCGCTCAGGGCAGCTGAGCGACGAACTTCTGGATCGTCTCCAGCGCCAGCCGGCCGGCGTCGGTATCGACGTGGAACTGGAACTCGTGCCCGACGGGCGGCACGTGGTCGTCGTCGAAGAACAGGGTCTCGTGCGGCACGTCCAGGCGCTCCAGGGTGGCGACGAGCGAGAGCGAGTGGCGGAGCGCCGGGTCGGCGTTGCCGCAGGACACCAAGGTCCGCGGGAAGTCGGCCGTGAGGTGCTCGACCACGGAGATGCCCGCGAACCGCGGGTCGTCCAGGTACGCCGCCGACCCCGTGAAGGACCGCATCACCGAGTCGACGAACCACCGGTCCCGCCCGCGCAGGCCGCGGGCGAACGACATGTCGAAGACGCCGCAGAACAGCACGGTCGCGGCGATCTGGTCGGGCGAGATCCGCGGGTGGGCGTCGATCGACGCGGCGTACTGCGGGCTCGTGATGACGCCGGCCACCTGCGCCGCGATCTGCGCGCCCGCCGAGTCGCCCGCCAGCACGAGCCGAGCAGGATCGATCCCCAGCTCCTCGGCGTGCTCGGTCAGGTACGCCAGCGCGTCGAGCACCTGCAGCACGGGCGTGGGGTAGGTGGCGCGCGGCGCGATGGAGTAGCCGATGCCGACCACCGTGCTCCCCTCGCCGGCCACCACGCGCAGGTAGTTCGCGATGAGGTCCTTGCTGCCCGAGAGCCACGCGCCGCCGTGCACCCACACGATCGTCGGCAGCGTCCCGTCGGACGCCGTCGACCGGTGCACGTCGAGCAGGGCGTCGCGGTCTCCGTCGCGGTACGGGATGTCGACCAGGGACTCGACGTGCGCGGGGACGTACGGCGCGGTCGCGGTGAACCGTGCGTAGCCGTGGCGGTCGAAGTTGCGCCGGAGCACCACGGAGGCGGGTTTGGGACTGAGACGAGCCGCGATGCCGAAGCCGACGAGGCCCGCGACGAGCAGGCCGAGCAGCCAACCGAACCCGAGCGCGATGCGTCTCATCTGTCGATCGTGCCACCGGCTCGGCGCGTCGGCGGTGGTCGGACCCGGGTGAGTATTCCGGTCCGGGCTCTTCCGCCGTGGGACCTGTCGGGAACGCGCTCCACGGCTTAGGCTGGACGACGACGGACAACGCTTTCCCGCACAGCGAGTCGACGACGACCCCGAGGACACCGTGAGCGACCAGAACCCCACAGCCCCCCGCCCCGCCTCGAGCAGCAGCGCGGCCGCGAGCCCGGGCGTCATCCCCGAGTTCGCTCCGGCGCCCGAGGGCGAGCAACGGCGGTACGCGGTCGTCGGCACCGGGCACCGGGCGGGCATGTACATCGGCGCGATCGCCGGGGAGCACGCGGACGTGGCCACGCTCGTGGCGCTGCTCGACCCGAACCCGGGTCGCATGGCGTACTACGAGGCCGTGGTCTCGGAGGCGCTAGGCCGGCCCGCCGAGCTCCCGCAGTACGCGCCGGACGGGCTCGAGAAGATGATCGCGGAGCAGTCGGTCGACGTCGTCGTCGTCACCGCGCCCGACCACGCGCACGCGGAGCTGGTGGCGCGCGCGCTCGCGGCGGGTGCCGACGTGGTCGTCGAGAAGCCGCTGACCATCGACCGGCCCGGCTGCCGGCGGATCACGGGCGCGGTGCGCGAGACCGGCCGCGACGTCGTCATGACCTTCAACTACCGGTACGCGCCGCGGAACTCGTCGCTGCGCGAGGTCATCGCGTCGGGCGAGATCGGCGAGGTGACCAGCGTGCACTTCGAGTGGGCGCTCGACACGGTGCACGGCGCCGACTACTTCCGCCGCTGGCACCGCGAGAAGAAGAGCTCGGGCGGCCTGCTGGTGCACAAGTCGAGCCACCACTTCGACCTGGTCAACTGGTGGCTCGGGGACGTGCCGGCCCGGGTCTACGCGCGGGGCGGGCTCAAGTTCTACGGCGACCGCAACGCCGCCGCGCGCGGCCTGGGACCCCGGCCGGCGCGGGGGACCGGCGTCGTCGGCGACCCGTTCACGCTCGACCTCCGCGACGACCCCCGGCTGACGTCGCTCTACCTCGACGCCGAGCAGTACGACGGCTACCTGCGCGACCAGGACGTCTTCGGCCCCGGCATCACCATCGAGGACAACCTGGCGCTCCTCGTCGACTACCGGCGCGGCGCCACCCTGACGTACTCGCTCAACGCGCACAGCCCGTGGGAGGGGTACCGCGTGACGGTCAACGGCACCGCCGGGCGGGCCGAGCTCGAGGTGGTCGAGCGGGGCGCGATCGAGCTGGACGAGCACGGCAACGCCCTGCTGGACCCGTCGGCCACGCCCACGGCGTCGTCGGACGCGCTCCGCCCCGAGGGGGAGCGCCTGCTGGTGCAGAAGCACTGGGAGCGCGCGACCGAGTTCCCGATCCCCGACGGCATCGGCGGCCACGGCGGCGGCGACGCGATCCTGCTCAAGGACGTGTTCCGACGCCACCTGCGGGTCTCCGACGAGGCGCTCGGCCGCCCGGCGGGGTACCTGGACGGTCTGCGCGCCGTGGCGGTCGGCATCGCCGCCAACCAGTCGCTGGTCACGGGGCTGCCGGTCACGGTGGCGGACCTCGACCTGGGCGTCGACCTGGACGCCCGGTGAGCGGCCTCGCCGCGCTCCACGACGTCGGGCGCGCCGTCGACGTCACGCTGGGCGGCACCACGCTCGCGCGCTACGTCTACGTCCCCACCGACGTGCAGCTGGAGAGCCCGCGCCCCTACCTGCACCCGGTCCGCACGCGCGGCGGCGACCTGGTCACCGCGTTCCGCCCGCACGACCACGTCTGGCACAAGGGCATCGCGTGGTCGCTGCCGGTCGTGGGCGAGCACAACTTCTGGGGCGGTCCCACCTACGTGCACGGCGAGGGCTACGTGCAGCTGGAGAACGACGGGTCGATGGACCACGTCGCGCTCACGTCGCTCGCCGTCGCGGACCGCCGGGTCGACCTCGCGCACACGCTCGCCTGGCACACGCAGGCCGGGGCGCACGTGATCGACGAGCAGCGGTCGCTCGCGTTCGTCGTCCCCGCGGACTGCGACGACGCCTGGGTGCTGACGTTCGAGACGACGATGACGAACGTGTCGTCGGCCGACCTCACCATCGGCTCCCCGACCACCAGAGGGCGCGAGAACGCCGGCTACGGCGGGCTCTTCTGGCGGGGGCCGCGGTCGTTCACCGGCGGCACGCTGCTGGCGCCGGACTTTGCGGGCGGCGAGGAGGTACGTGGCAGCCGCGGGCCGTGGATGGGGTTCGTCGGGCGGCACGACGAGACCGGCGGGTCCTCGACGGTCGTCATGGTCGACGACCCCGACAACCCGTCGCACCCGCCCCAGTGGTTCGCCCGGACCGAGCTGTTCGGCTGCCTCAACCCGGCGCCGTTCTTCTCCACCGAGGTGCCCTTCGCGCCCGGCGACTCGTTGCGCTTCCGGTACGCGATGGTCGTCGCCGACGGCCCCGCGGATCCCGCCTCGGCCGCGGGCCTGGCCGCTCTCGGCGGCGGGATCCTGTCCGCATGAGTGCGTCCGTCGGTCCGAGCAGGGGGATGCTGTGGCCATGAACGGACTTCCCGGCGGGGTCTCGGTCAGCCACCTGCGCGTGTACGACTGGGTGGCGCCCGACGACGTGGGGCTGGCCGGCAGCGGGTCGCCGCACCTGCACGTCGTGTCGTCGGAGGCGTACGTGGTGCTCGGCGGCGCCGGCGCGGTGCACACGCTCGGGCCGTCCGGGGCCGCCGTGCACCAGTTGCACGCCGGCTCGATCGTGTCGTTCGGCCCCGGCGTGGTGCATCGCGCGGTCAACGACGGCGACCTCGAGGTCCTCGTCCTCATGTCGAACGCGGGCCTGCCCGAGGCCGGCGACGCGGTGCTGACGTTCCCTGCCGCGGTGCTCGCCGATCCCGCGGCCTACCGGGCGGCCGCGACCCTGCCGCCCGCGGCGTCGTCCGACGACGAGCTCGCCGCGGCCGCTCGCCGGCGCCGCGACCTGGCCCTGGAGGGGTACGCCGAGCTGACCGCCGCCGTGGCCCGCGTCGGGGCGGCGGCCGCGCTGGCGCCCCTGCACGAGGCTGCTGCCCGCATCGTCCGACCCCTCGTCCCGCACTGGCAGGACGTGTGGACGCGGAACGTCTACCCCGAGACCGAGACCACGGCCGGGGCGCTCGAGGGGCTGATCCGCGGCGTCGCGCCCCACCTGTCGCGCGGGTCGGTGTCGGCGGTCGAGGCCGCGCCCGCGCCGCGCCGGTACGGCATGTGCGGTCGGCTGCAGACCTGGCCGATCGGGGACTGAGCAGCCAGAAGGGCGCGCGTGGGCCACGATAGGGGTCACGCGTCCGACCACGGAGGGCCGATGAACGTCGAGCAGCAGCGGTTCACCCGCGTCGACCGCTTCATGCGCAACAAGGGTCCCGCTGAGGTGCTCTACGGCGCCCTCGTGTCCAGCGTCGTCCTGGCGGCCACGAGCGCGAGCGCCGAGAGCGGCGAGATCGTCCTGGTGGCCACGGGCCTGGTGTCGGTGACGTACTGGCTGGCGCACGTCTACGCGGACGCGGTCGGCGGACGGTTCGAGGACGTCGACCACAGCTCGGGCCACCGCCTGAAGCACGCCCTACGGAACAACACCGGGGTGCTGCTGGGGAGCATCCCCGTCCTGGTGGTGTTCGCGATCGGACGGCTGTTCGGCATGGGCGTGGTCGACGCGGCGTTCCTCGCGCTCTGGTTCACGGTCGCGATGCTCGCCGCGGTCGCCGCCCTGGCGGCCCACCGCGCGGGGGTGCGGGGCGCCGCGCTGGTCGGCGAGACCGCGCTCGCCGCCGTGTTCGGCCTCCTGGTGATCGTGCTGAAGTACATCCTCAGCCACTGAGCCCGGGCTACTTCGCCTGGTCGTAGGTGTCCACCACGCCGACGTTCAGCGCGAACTCCACGGGCGTGTCGCCGAACAGCAGCCGCCCGGCCTCGACTGCGGACGCCCGGACCGCCTCCGCCACCTCCTCGGCCACGGCGGCCGGCGAGTGCACCATGACCTCGTCGTGCAGGAAGAACACCAGGTGCGGCCGCCCGTCGAGGGTCAGGAGCCGCCGCCGCAGGGCCGCCATCCAGCACAGGGCCCACTCGGCGGCGGTGCCCTGCACGATGAAGTTGCGCGTGAACCGCCCCCAGTCGCGGCCGCGTCGGCGGGCCGCGCGGACGTCGTCGGCCCCCGCCCCCTCCGCTGAGGCGGCGGCGAGCTCGGCCTGCCAGGCGGCGTCGGGACGCGGGGACGTGCGGCCGAGCCAGGTGGAGACGACGTCGCCGCGCTCGCCGGCCCGGGCGCCCGCCTCGACGAGGGCGACCGCGCGCGGGTACGCCCTGGTCAGGCGGGGCATGAGGACGGCGGACGGGCCGGTGGTGGCGCCGTAGATGGCGCCGAGCATGGCGTACTTGGCCTCGGACCGGGTCTCGACGATGCCGGCGTCGACCACGCCCTGGTACAGGTCGGCCGCGCGGCCGGCCGCGGCCATCGCGCCGTCGCCGGACATGGCGGCGAGGACGCGGGGCTCCAGCTGGGCGGCGTCGGCCACGACGAGCTTCCAGCCGGGATCGGCCCGCACGGCCGCGCGCACGGCGGCTGGGAGCTGCAGGGCGCCGCCGCCGCTGGTGGCCCAGCGACCGGTGACCACCCCGCCGGGCACGTAGTCGGGCCGGAACCGGCCGTCGTGGACCCACGCCTCCATCCACGCCCACCCGTTGGCGCTCAGCAGGCGCGACAGCTTCTTGTACGCGAGCAGCGGGTCGCGCACGGGGTGCTCCAGGGCCTTGATCTCCCACGTCCGCGTCGACTCGACGTCGCAGCCGGCCGAGCGCAGCCCGCGCAGCAGGTCCGGCTGCGAGTCCAGGTTCAGCGACGGCTGCCCGAGCGCCGCGCGCACCTCGTCGGCGAGCGCCTCGAGCTTGGCCGGGCGCCCGCCGCCGCGGGGGCGCGGACCCAGCAGGTCGGTGAGCAGGGCGTCGTGGGTCTCGACGCTCCACGGCATGCCGTCGTGCTGCATCTCGGCGGCGATGAGCGCGCCCGTGGACTCCGCGGCGAGCAGGAGCCGCAACCGACCCGGCTCGTCGGCCCCCGCGACGGCCGCGAGCTGGCGCCGCAGCTCGTCGAGCGGGTCGTGCGGGACCTCCGCCCGAGGCTCGTCGAACAGGCTCACCTCGACCGGCGCCGGGATTCGCGGCCCGTCCCACGGCCCGGCGGCCGCCCGGGCGAGCTCCGACGACTGCGCGTACACGCTCCGCCGCAGGATCGCGTGGCAGAGCCGCAGGTCGTGGCACCGCTCGACCGTCACCCCGGCGGCCAGCAGGGGCGGGTACCGGCGGGCCGTGTCGTCCCACACCCAGCGCGGCCGGTCCGCCTCGCGCTCCCGGACGACCGCCGCCAGGCCGTCGACCGCGACGTCCTGCGACGCCTCGAGCGCACCGTCGTCGGAGAGCGACTGCAGCACGACGACGTCGGGGCGCGACGGGTCGTCGGCGAGCAGCAGCAAGGACACGGCTCATTGTCGCCGCCGGGTCCGACACGTGCGCCCGCGTCGTCGCGCCAGACGACGCGGACGACCCGTAGGTAGTCGGGCCGCTCGCTCCCGGCGGTCCCCCAGACCTGCCGTTCGCGCGACCACCAGACCCACGGGCGGGACGGTACCCGGCGAGTCGACGCTCTGGCGGCTCCTACGTCGCTGCGCCCACGACGTGGCGAACGGTCTCGGGCTGATCGAGCATGCGGAGCATGAGGTGGGCGACGTCGGCACGTGAGATCGACCAGCCGCCGCGGGCGTTCTGGTCCAGCGCGGTCCGGTACTGGCCACTGAGCGGCTTGTTCGTGAGCTTCGGCGGGCGCGCGATCGTCCAGTCGAGCCCGCTGGCGCGGACCACGTCCTCCATCGCCGCGAGGTCGGCGTAGTGGGTCGCGAACAGCACCTTCGGGATGCGGCTGAACAGGTGGCGCATGAAGAACCCGTCGCCGGCGTCGTGCGCCGGCGGGTGCGGGGTGTCCGGGGACGGCACGGTCCCGATGGGGGCCGCGCTGACGACGACGAGCCGCGCGGACCCGGTCGCCCGCATGGCGTCGACGATCGCTCGCGTCCCGCGGGTTGCGATGCCCTCGTCGGCCTTCGTCCGCGCGCCGAGCCCCGAGAGGACGGCATCCGCCCCGGCGACCGCGTTCTGCAGCGCCGCCGTGTCCTTCGCCAGGTCCACGGTGACAACCCGGGCCGTCGTGCTCGGCAGCCGGCTCGGGTCCCGGACCACGGCGGTGACGTCGTGCCCGGCGGCGGTGGCCTGCTCGAGCAGCTGCCGCCCGATGCCGCCTGTCGCGGCGATGATCGTGAGCTTCATGGGGGCGCTCCGGGTCTCGGTGTACGGTCTGTTCAGAGAACAAGAAGATATGGAGACCGTAACATATGAGTGCCGAAGCGTCTGCCGACGACCGCCGCCGCAAGCGCCGCCTCGCCGTCTCGGTGCGCGAGTCGATGCGAGAGCTGAGCATCCAGCTGGCCCTCCTCAACCACCAGGTGGGCCAGCGTCTCGACATGCGCGACGTCGACCTCGACTGCCTCGACCTCATCAGCCGCCACGGCCCGCTGGGCGCCTCCGCGCTCGCCCGCCTGGCCGGCCTGCACCCCGCGACCATGACCGGCGTGCTCGACCGGCTGGAGAAGGGCGGCTGGATCGTCCGCGAGCGCTCGCCCGAGGACAGGCGAGCGATCGTCGTCCGCGCCGCGAAGGAGCGGGGGGCGGAGATCTACCAGCTGTACTCGGGGATGAACGGGTCGATGGAGGAGCTGCTCGGCGGCTACTCGGAGACCGAGCTGTCAGTCATCGCGGACTTCCTGGCCCGGGCCCGGGACGCGGGTGTCACGGCGACCGACGAGCTCGCACGCGACTGAGGGGAGTCGGTCAGACGTCGCCGCTCGGCGTTGCACCCAGCTGGCGGAGGTACGCCTCGACCTCGTGGCCGGTCAGCGTCGCCACCCGGTCCTGGGCAGTCTCGAGCCCGTCGGCGCTCATCGCGTCCATCTCCACGCAGTAGGGGATGTCGTCGTAGCAGAGAGCGAGCAGCGGGGCGTCGAGGTCCTTGGTCATCGGCGTGCTGCCGACGAAGCCCGGTCCGAGCGCCTCGCCGCGCGGCCAGCGCTCGGGGTCGACCTCGCGGAACCCGTTCGCGGCGGAGATGTCCCGCCAGAGCGCCGGCCCGTCGTCGACCGACGGGAACCGCGCGACGACGACGTCCACGTCCAGGTCCGGCCAGGTGCAGTGCCAGGCCTCCGCGGCCTCGGGGGCGTAGTCGTCGGCGGGGAGCCGGTCGCAGTCGGCGGTGGCCACCCGGTCGAGGTCGAACGCCCACGTCGCTCCGGTGAACCCCTCGAGCGGGAGGCACGGGTCGGTGGTGATGCCGTTCCAGCAGGACGCAGCCGGCGGCTCCGGGCGCAGGTGGCGCGGGATCGTCAGGCCGACCGCGACGGTGCCGGCGACGAGCAGCAGGCCACCGACGACGGCGACGGAGACGAGCAACCCGCGCCGGCGCGGGGTGGGGTCAGGTGTCACGGAGGTCCATCGGCCGGGGACGGCGCCGACTCAAGCCCCCGGCACACGGTTCCGACGTGACGCGGAGCTCACCGCCGCGAGCTGCGCATCGCCGCCGTCACGGTGACCGCGGAGCCGTCGGGGGCGACGCCGGCCGCCAAGGACTCGTACGCGTCCGACCCGACCGCATACACGGCCAGCCGCCCGTCGGCGTCGGCGTGGATGCCCCAGCCGTACCGCTTGCCCAGGTCGCTGGACCGCAGGCAGGCGTGCGGCGTGGAGTAGAACGCGGCCCACTCGTCGGCGGACGACGCGTCCACCTCGTGCCGTGATGCCCACACCCGGAAGATCACGTCGGACGACCGCAGCGCGTACGGCTCCGGGGCGATCAGCGCGAAGGTCGAGGCAGCGATCGACGAGCCGACGGGCTCGACCCCGGCCACGGCGCGGGTGTCCGGCGCCACGGTGATGAACGTGGAGGTGTAGTCGACGTTCTCCATGACGCCCGACGCTAGACCCGGGCTCCGACAGCCACCCGGCTCATGGGGAAGATCCACGGCCCGTCGTCGGTGGAGATCGCCACGCGCGAGCGGACCGGCTCGTAGCCCAGGGCCGTGTAGTAGGCGACGTTGTCGGGCTTGGTGGTCTCCAGGTACGAGGGTCCGCCGGCGGAGTCGATGAGCTCGAAGACCGTGGCCATCAGCCGCTTCCCCCGGCCGGCCCTCTGCAGGTCGGGCCGGACCCCGAGCGCCTCGACGTACCAGGCGTCGGACGGGACGCCCGCCGAGGTCACGTCGCCGAAGCGGATGATCCCGAGGCTGTGCTCGCGGGTGTGGAGGGCGATCCGCACGATGCGGAGGGCCTGGCGCCACCACCGGGCAGGGGTCATCGGGTACGTCCCCGGCGGGTACAGGGCGATCGCGCCCGTCACGGCGCCGTCGAGCCGCGTCACGAACGCGTGCCCGTACCGGACCGAGTCCGACAGGGTCATCCGGTAGAGCGCGCGCAGCTCGCGCTCGCGCCGGGCCCGGACCGGGAACAGGTGCACGAAGCCGGGGTCGTCGGCCAGCGCCGCCGCCAGCACGCTCGCGGTCTCGGCGATGCCCTCCGGGCGGAGCGGCTCGACGACGTCGGGCGGCGGGGGTGCTGACATGTCGGGCATCCTCTAGGGGACATGCGTCCAGATGCAACCCCGACGGGTGACGGACAACCCGCGTGACCTGCGCAAACGCTCACGACGCTGTCAGCGCGTCCCGCAGCTTGATCCGCCCGCCGCTGCGCAGCACCGCGTGGGAGTAGATCCGGCCCGCCAGCCACACCAGCACCGGGATCAGGGCGAGGGACAGCCCGAGCGCCAGCGCGACCTCCCACGGCTCCACCTCGCCCAGTGCGATGCGCATCGGCATGAGCAGCGGCGCGCAGAACGGGACGTACGACAGCCACACCACCAACGGGTTGGTCGGGTCCCACGGCGCGATGCTCACGCCGATGATGTACGGGATCATCATCAGCGTCATGACCGGCGCGGTCACCGAGCCGACGTCCTCCTGCCGCGACACCAGCGCCGCCAGTGCACCCAGCGCCAGCGCGTACATCGTGAAGCCGATGACGAACCAGATCACGACCCACAGCGCGGCCACCCCGAGGTTGATCGAGCTGGTGTCGACGAGCCCCAGCGCGAGGGCCGTCCCCGCGCCCGACGCGACCACCAGCACCACCTGCGACAGCCCGATCACGCCGATGCCCAGGACCTTGCCGGCCATGAGCTGCCACGGCCGGACGGTGGCCAGCAGCAGCTCGACCACGCGGCTCGACTTCTCCTCCACCACGCCCTGCGCCACCAGCTGCCCGGCGGTCATCAGCGAGATGAACAGCAGGATCCCGGCGACGAACCCGGCGACGATCTGCGCCGCGTCCTGCTCCGGCTCAGGCTCGAGCGCGGTGACGTCGGGCGCCGCCTGCGCGATCTCGCGGCCCACCTCGCCCGGGTCTCCGCCGAGCGACGTGACGGCCGACGACAGCGCCTCCTGCTGCGCGAGCGACGCGAACGCGGGCGCGAGAGCGTCGGGCATCTTCGTGTGCACGACGACGGTCAGCGGTTCCGTGCCTGTGACCAGCGCCGCGAGGGTCCCGTCCTTGAGCAGCGCCTCGCCGGCCGCCTGCGACGCGACCTCCTGCGTCTCGATCGTCGCGCCCGTGACCTTGCCCGTGGCGACGAGCTGGTCGGCCACTGCCGCGGTCTCGGCCGTGACGCCGACGTGCTGCGTGGGGTCGCTCTTGCTGACGAAGCTGAGCAGCACGCCGCCCAGCACCACCGCCGCGACCAGCGCGACCGTCGTCCAGATGAACGCCTTGGACCGGATTCGGGTGCTGATCTCACGCCCCGCGATGAGCCGGACCGCGGCGCCCGACGACAGCTGGACGAGGGTCGGTCGCGGGGTCATGCCGACACCGCCTGCTTCTCGGTCGCGTCGACGTCGGTGCTCACCACGTGGCGATAGAGCTCCGTCAGCGACGGCCGCAGCAGGCTGAACTCGCGCACCGCGCCGGCCGCCAGCGCCGCCCGCAGGATCTCCTGGTCGGCGTCGTCGGCGGACTGGCCCTGCACCTCGACCACCGACCGCGGCCCGTCCGTCGAGACCAGGCGCGCCGACGGGACGGCGGGGACCCACGACGCCGCGGGCGGCCCGTCCACCACCCAGCGCCGGTGCTCCGTGCGCCGCAGCTCCTCGATGCCGCCGAACGCCACCATGGACCCGCTCTTGATGATCCCGACGCGGTCGCACAGCGCCTCGACCAGCTCGAGCTGGTGCGACGAGAACAGCACCGGCACGCCGGCCGCGGCCTGGTCGCGCAGCACGCCGCTCATCACGTCGACCGCCACGGGGTCCAGGCCGGAGAACGGCTCGTCGAGCACCAGGATCTCGGGGAAGTGGATCAGGGCCGCGGCCAGCTGCACGCGCTGCTGGTTGCCCAGCGAGAGCTTGAGGATCTCGTCGCCGCGCCGCTCGGCGATGCCCAGCACCTCGGTCCAGTGCTCCATGGCGGTTCGGGCCGACCGGGTGTCCAGCCCGTGGAGCCTGGCGAGGTACACCAGCTGGTCGCCGACCTTCATGCGCGGGTAGAGGCCGCGCTCCTCGGGCATGTACCCGATGCGCCGCCGCACGTCGAGGTCGACCGGCCGCCCGTCCCAGCGCACCTCGCCGGAGTCCGCCTCGAGCACGCCCAGGACGATCCGCATCGTGGTCGACTTCCCGGCGCCGTTGGAGCCGACGAACCCGACGATCTCGCCCGCGCGCACCTCCATCGAGAGGTCGCGCAGCGCGCGGAGGTCGCCGTAGGACTTGTTGAGGGACTCCATCGTCAGTGCGCCCATGCCGTCGATCCAAACACGCCGCACCCACGCGGATCGAGCCCATAGCAGGATGCAGGCATGCGATCTCGGGCGGTCTGGGCTGTCGGCGTGGTCCTGCTGCTGGCGGCCTGCTCGGCCACCCCGGCAGCGGTGCCGACCAGCGCGCCGACGAGCCTGCCACCGAGCACCCCGACGCCCACCGCGGCTCCCGACCCGCTCGCCGGCTGGACCCTCGAGCAGAAGATCGGCCAGATCGTCATGGTCGGCGTCAACCTCGCGGCGCCGCAGCAGGCGAGCATCGACGCCGTCACCACGGAGCACGTCGGCAACGTCTTCCTGCAGAACCGCACGGCGGCGGGCACGCAGCCGGTCCTCGACCTGGTGCACCGGTTCACCGACCAGGTCGCGGACGCGACGACCCACGGCACGCCCCTGCTGGTCGGCGTCGACCAGGAGGGCGGCCAGGTCCAGACGCTCACGGGCCCGGGCTTCAGCACGATGCCCCCGGCGCTGGCCCAGGGTGCCCTGTCACCGGCCGACCTGCAGTCCTCGGCGGAGACCTGGGGTCGGGAGCTCGCCGCCGCGGGGGTCACCCTCAACCTCGCACCGGTCGTCGACATCCCGACGCAGGAGGGGGCCGCCGCCAACGCCCCGATCGGGCACTACCAGCGCGAGTTCGGCTACGACCTGTCCACGGTCACCACGCACGGCGACGCCTTCGCCGCGGGCATGGCCGCCGCCGGCGTCGACACCGCCGTCAAGCACTTCCCCGGCCTGGGCCGGGTCACCGGCGACACGGACACCACCGCCAACGTCACTGACGACGTCACCGGCCCGTCGTCGGACCAGGTCGCGTCGTTCCAGCACGCGATCGACCGCGGCACGCCGTTCGTCATGGTGTCGACGGCCATCTACGCGCTCATCGACCCGTCGGCGCCTGCCGCCTTCTCCGCGCCCGTGGTGACCGACCTGCTGCGCGGCACGCTCGGCTACGACGGGGTCGTCCTCACCGACGACGTCTCCGCCGCCGCGCAGGTGGCCGCCTGGACCCCGGGCGACCGGGCGATCGACGCCATCTCCGCCGGCTGCGACATCGTCCTGGCCTCCAAGGACCCGACCGTCCTGCCCGCGATGATCGCCGCCCTCACCCAGAAGGCCGAGTCCGACCCCGAGTTCGCCGCCAAGGTGGACGCTGCGGTCCTGCGGGTGCTCGCGGCGAAGCACGCGGGGTGAGATCGAGGGTCCGGCCCGAGATCGACGGTCCGCACCCTCGATCTCGTGCCGAACCCACGATCTCGCCGTGGTCAGCCGCCGACGGTCAGCCTCGCGCCGCGTCGTACGCCGCGCGGTGGCCGTCGATCTCGTCGGCGTGCTCCTGGCTCCACGCGACGAGCTCGAGGACCGGGCGCAGGAGGGTGTGGCCGAGGTCGGTGAGCTCGTACTCGACCTTGGGCGGGACCACGGCGTAGACCTCGCGCCGCACGAGCCCGTCGCGTTCGAGGTGCCGGAGCGTGAGCGTGAGCATGCGCTGGGAGATGCCGTCGATGCCGCCCAGCAGGGCGGTGAACCGCTGCGGACCGGCCTGCAGGGTGCCGAGGATGAGCAGGCTCCACTTGTCGCCGACGCGGTCCAAAAGGCTCCTGATCTGCGAGTTCACCGCGTCGCCGGAGCATGCGACCTGCGGCAGCGCCTCGTCGTGTGACACCGATGACACCTCCACAGGCACATTCGTGTGCCCTGTTGTCTTCGCCCCAACTGTTCCGCACGATGGTGTCAGGCACAAGAGGTAACCGACCTGCAGTGCAGTAACCGCGAGAGAGACCAAAGTATGAACATCGCCCTCTGGATCGTCGCCGGCCTGCTCGCCGCCGCCTACCTCGGTGCCGGGATCATGAAGGCCACGCAGCCGCTCGAGAAGCTCAAGGCCGTCATGCCGTGGACGTCCGAGTACTCCGCGCGGACGGTCCGGTTCGTCGGCGTCGCCGAGATCGCCGGCGCGGTCGGCCTCATCCTGCCCTGGGCCACGGGCATCGCCCCGGTGCTCACCCCGATCGCCGCGACCGGCCTGGTGGTCATCCAGGCCCTGGCCATCCGGCACCACGTGCAGCACAGGGAGTTCCAGGTCCTGCCGGTCAACGTCGTGCTGCTGCTGCTCGCGCTGTTCGTCGCGATCGGCCGCTTCGCCGGGCTCTGATCAGCCCTCGCGCACCACGGCGACCGCGCCCGGCGGCACGACGACGGCCCCGGGCGCGGTCTCGTCGCGCAGCAGCTCGTGCCCGCTCGCCGGGACCTTCACCTCGTCGGTCGTGTGGTTGAGCACGAACAGCCAGGACCGCCCGTCGTCGGCGTGGCGCCGCACCAGCTCGACCCCCTCGGGGGCGTCGACCGGTGTGAGCCCGGCCTCCGCGATCAGCGCGTCGGTCACGGTCTGCAGGCCGTCGGCGTCGAGCCGCGTCGCCAGGTACCAGGCCGCGCCGGTGCCGACCGGCCGCCGGGTGAGGGCCGGCCAGCCCGCCAGGTCGCCGTCGGCGAACGTCCGGACCGTGGACGTCCCCTCGACCAGGTGGATCTGCTCGGACCAGACGTCTGCCGACGAGCCGTCGTCGAGAGTGAGCACCTCGTCGTCCTGCAGAGGCCACAGCTCCTCGGTGCGCACGCCCAGCAGCTCGCGGAAGGCACCCGGGTAGCCGCCGAGGCGGACGTGGTCGTTCTCGTCGGCGATGCCGGAGAAGTACGTGACCAGCACCGAGGCGCCGTCCGACGCCGCCCGCGCGATGTTCGCCGCGTCGGCGTCGGTGACCAGGTAGAGCGTGGGGACGACGACCACCGCGTAGCCCGAAAAGTCCGCCGACGGCCGCACGATGTCGACCGTGATGTTCCGCTGCCAGAGCGCGCGGTAGTGCGCGAGCACGCGGTCCGGGTAGGTGACCGCCGCGGACGGGTGGCTGTCCAGCTCGGTGCCCCACCAGGCCGGGTAGTCGAAGACGACGGCCGCCTGCGCGCGCACGCGGCTGCCCTCGACCTCGCTCAGGGCCTTCAGTGCCGACCCGAGCGCCACGGTGTTCCGCCACACCTCGGTGTCGGTCCCCGCGTGCGGGAGCATCGCCGAGTGGTACTTCTCCGCCCCCGCGGCGGACTGCCGCCACTGGAAGAACATGACCGCGTCGGCCCCGCGGGCCACGTGCGCGAGCGAGTGCCGCAGCATCTCGCCGGGCCGCTTGGTGCGGTTGCGCGGCTGCCAGTTCACCGCGCTGGTCGAGTGCTCCATGAGCATCCACGGCTCGCCCCCCGCCACCCCGCGGGTCAGGTCCGCGCTGAACGCGAGCTCGATGTGCGCCTCGGGGTCGTGGGCGCGCGTGTAGTGGTCGTTGGCGATGACGTCGAGGTCGTCGGCCCAGGAGAAGTAGTCCATCCACTTCGTGCCGGTCGACAGCATGAGGTTGGTGGTGATCGGGATGTGCGGCGTGACCTCGCGGAGCACGTCCCGCAGGGCCCGGTAGTGGACCAGCAGCTCGTCCGAGCTGTACCGCGCGAAGTCCAGCTGCTGCGTCGGGTTCGGGTAGGTCGGGGCGCTGCGCGGGGGCAGGACCTCGTCGAAGTCGCCGTACCGTTGCGACCAGAACGCCGTGCCCCAGGCGGCGTTGAGCGCCTCGACCGTGCCGTAGCGGTCCGCGAGCCAGCGCCGGAAGGCCGCCGCGGCGTCGTCGGAGAAGTCGTGCGGGACGTGGCAGCCCAGCTCGTTGTCGACGTGCCACAGGACCAGCGCCGGGTGCGTCCCGTACCGCTCGGCCATGGTGCGCGTCATCCGCAGCACGTACTCGCGGTACGCGGGCGAGGAGACCCGGTACGCCTGCCGCCCGCCCGGGTGCAGCACCGTGCCGTCCGCCAGCTCGGGCAGGAACTCGGGGTGCTTGCGCGTGAGCCACGGGGGAGGGCTCGCCGTGGCCGTCGCGAGCGTGACCGTGATGCCGGCCGCGTGGAGGCGATCGAGGACGTCGTCGAGCCAGCCGAAGTCGAACTCCCCCTCGCGCGGCTCGAGCTGCGCCCAGCTGAAGATGCCGACGCTGACGAGCGTGACGCCCGCCTGCTGCATGAGCTCGACGTCCTCGATGCGCGTGGCCAGCGGCCACTGCTCGGGGTTGTAGTCGCCGCCGTACTGGATCATCGGGTCCTCATCGGTCGTCGGTCTTCGATGCCGTGCAGGAAGCCGTCGCGCAGCTCGCTCCCGGCGGCCAGGTCGGCTTGGGTGACCGGGCGTCCGAGCGAGGCCGACGCGTAGATCGCGGTGACCAGCTCGAGCGACCGGTGCGGGTCGGCCGCCACCGCCGGCAGCGGCTCGCCGGCGCGCAGGGCACCGTAGACCGCGCGCAGCAGGGGGGCGTGGCCCGAGGGCTCGTCGTCGGTCGGCAGGGTCCAGCTCTCGGGAGCGTCCGGGGCCTCGCCGCCGGTCACGTCGGGCGCCGGAGTCAGCCGCCACGAGCGGGCGTCGTGCCCGTACAGGTGCTCGACCTCGACCGTGCCGAGCGTCGTGTCGACCCGGACGTAGCTGACCTGCCGCGGGGCGAGCGCGGTGGTGAGCACCGACACGATCGCGCCGTTGGCGAACCGGATCACGGCCGTCGACGTGTCCTCGGTCTCCACGTCGCGGTCCAGGCGGAAGGCACGGGCGTCGACCTCGGCCCACTCGCCCAGCAGGAACCCGAGCAGGTCGAGCTGGTGGATGCCGAGCCCGAGCAGCGGCCCGCCGCCCTCCGTGGCCCACTTCCCGCGCCAGGGGACCGCGTAGTAGTCCTCCTGCCGGCGGTACCAGAGCGTGTGGCAGACGCCGACGAGCGGGCGTCCGAGCGTCCCGTCCGCCAGCAGCCGCTGCACGTGCCCGACGGCGGTGCCGGTGCGCTGCTGAAACACCACGGCGTACTCGCGACCGACCTCGCGGGCCACCTCGAGGACGTCGTCCAGGTCCTTGAGGGAGAGCACCGGCGGCTTCTCGCAGACCACGTGCGCGCCGGAGCGCAGGGCGGTGATCGCCTGGTCCTTGTGCAGGCCGGGCGGGGTGCACAGGTGCACGACGTCGACCGTCTCCGCGTCGAGCAGCTGGTCCAGGCCGTCGTACCGGCCGGGCACGGCGTACTCGTCAGCGAACGCGTCCCGCACGGCCGGGTTCGGGTCCGCGACCGCGACGACCTCCGCCAGCGGGTCCCGCGCGAGCACCTGTGCGTGGGCGTGGGCGATGGCCCCGGTCCCGACGAGGGCGACCCTCAGCCGGCCCTCCGACAACTCCGTCACGTCCGCTCCCTCGCGTCGTCCTCTGCCCGTGCCACCGTCACGGTAAGCGCTTGCCTACCGATCCGTCCATCGCCGGTGTGATGCGCGCCGGTGTGATGCGCGCCGGTCTGATGCTCGCCGACGAGCGGCGCCGACGAGGTCGGTGCCCCGGGCCGAGCTCGGCAGTCCGAACCACCGAGCTCGACCCGGACCACCGAGCTCGACCGCCACCACCGAGCTCGACCGCAAGCCCCAGAGCTCGACCCCCACCGCCCAGTTCGGCCGCAACCAGCGAGCTCGACCGCAACCCCGAGCCGGGCCCAGCCCTCGAGCTCGTCCCAAAACCACAAGCTCGGGGCGCCGGGCGACGAGGTCGTGAGTTCGCGACGAGGTCGTGAGTTGCAACTGACGACCTCGCCGCCAACTGACGAGTTCGTCCCCACCGACGATGTCGCCGCCGACTGACGATGTCCCCCCACCGACGACTTCGGCGCCAACCCGCGACGTCGCCCGCCCTGCGAGATCGAGGGTTCTGCGCGAGATCGAGGATCCGGACCCGCGATCTCGCGCCCGACCCTCGATCTCGCACGGCCACGGAGCGGGGTCGCGGCTCGGACCCGTCAGGCCGACGGGTCCGAGGAGCCGCGGACCACCAGCTCCGGCTGGAACTGGACCCGCTGGTGCTGGAAGGACGCGCCCTCGGACCGCTGGCGCAGCAGCAGGTCGGCGGCGGTCCAGCCCAGCTGGTGGGTCGGCTGCCGCACGGACGTGAGGGGCACCGTGAGCATCGAGGCGAAGACGACGTCGTCGTACCCGACCACCGCCATCTCGGCGGGGATCGCGACGCCGTGGGCCCGCAGCGCTCGCAGGGCACCCAGCGCGGTGAGGTCGTTGACGCAGAACAGGGCGGTCGGGCGGTCGCCGTCGCGGGCGAACAGCTCGTCGATGCCGGCCTCGCCGCCGTCCGCGTTGAGCGAGCCGATGGTGATCTCGACCAGGGCGTCGGCGGGGTCCAGGCCGGCGGTCGCGAGCGCCTCGAGCACCCCGGCGCGGCGGTCGTGGCACTGCTTGATGGTGAGCGGCCCGTTGATGAACGCGATGCGGGTGTGGCCGAGCCCGATGAGGTGCTCGATGGCGAGGGCGCCGCCGCGGACGTCGTCGACCGCGACCGACGAGATGTCGTCGACCGGGGAGGTGGTGTCCAGGAGCACGACGTCGATGCCGCGGTCGCGCAGGGCGAGCAGCGCGTCGAGCGAGCCCGCCGACGGCGTGACCATGACGCCCTGCACGCCGTGCTCCTCGAACAGCCGCAGGTAGCGGGCCTCGCGCTCGGGGTCCTCGTCGGAGGACGACAGCATGAGCGTGTACTCATCGGCGGCCAGGCGATCCTCGACCCCGCGCGCGACCTCGGTGAAGAACGGGTTGGCGATGTCCAGGACGATCGCGCCGATGGTCTGGATGGTCCCCGCGCGCAGCTGCCGCGCCGAGGCGTTGCGGACGAACTGCAGCTCCTCGATGGCCAGGAGCACGCGGTCGCGCGTCGCCTCGCTGACCTGGTCGGGGCGGTTGAGCACGTTGGAGACGGTGCCGACGGACACGCCGGCCCGCTTGGCGACGTCCGTGATGGACGGGCGACGGTCTGCTCGCCCTCGTGTCGTCGTCGACATCGACCGTCGTCCTCTCCGTCACGCACTCGCTCGTCCGGCGGCCGGCCGGCGACCGCGCCGTCGGGCCCGGGCCTCTCTGCGTCCGCCCGATGCTAGTTGCCCGTCGGGCGGCAACCGTGCAGGTCAACGCCACACACCGTAGTGAATCGATTCATGGTGCACAAGGCCGGATCGCCGCGAACCGGGGGCTTACGCGGCGATTATTACGATTCAATCACTGCGTTGACGGGCGGCCGAGCGAGGGCCTAGGGTCCGAATACCCGAGTTTTGAATCGTTTTAAGCCTTCTCGACACTGTCGTCGGAACGGAGACGTTGCATGGTGGTCGCTGCCGACGTCCCGGCGCTCGAGCTGATCGGCGTGGCCAAGTCGTTCGGACCCGTCGTCGCCCTGCGCTCCGGCTCGCTCACGGTCCACGCGGGCTCGATCCACGCCCTGGTCGGCGAGAACGGCGCGGGCAAGTCGACGATCGTCAAGATCATGTCGGGCCTGTACCGCCGGGACTCGGGCGAGTTCAGGCTGAACGGTGAGGACGTCGACTTCACGTCCACCGCCGAGGCGAAGGCGGCCGGCGTCGCGGTCATCTACCAGGAGCCGACGCTCTTCCCCGACCTCAGCGTCATGGAGAACATCTTCATGGGCCGCCAGCCACTGCGGTCCGGGCGCCGGATCGACCGCCGGTCCATGCGTGCCCAGTCGGCCGAGCTGTTCGCGCGCCTCGGCGTGCACCTCGACCCCCTCCGCCCCGCCGAGGGGCTCTCGATCGCCGACCAGCAGATCATCGAGATCGCCAAGGCCATCTCGCTGGACGCCAACGTGCTGGTTATGGACGAGCCGACGGCGGCCCTCTCGGGCGTCGAGGTCCGGCGGCTGTTCCAGGTCGCGCGGAGCCTGCGCGACGAGGGCCGGGCGCTGGTCTTCATCTCGCACCGGTTCGACGAGGTCTTCGAGCTGTGCGACACCGTGACCGTGCTGCGCGACGGCGAGTACATCGCGACGTCCGCCATCGCGGACACGTCCGTGCACGAGATCGTCACGCAGATGGTCGGACGCCGGGTCGACGACCTCTTCCCCAAGGTGCCCGCGCAGGTCGGCGACGTGGCGCTGGAGGTGCGCGGCCTGCAGCGGACGGGCGTGTTCCACGACGTGTCGTTCTCGGTGCGGTCCGGCGAGATCGTCGCGCTGGCGGGGCTGGTGGGAGCGGGCCGCAGCGAGATCGCGCGCGCGGTCTTCGGGGTCGACCGGTACGACGCCGGCACCGTGGAGCTGCACGGGAAGCGGGTGGTGCCGGGGCGCCCCCAGGCGGCGGTCGCGGCGGGCATGGCGCTGATCCCGGAGGACCGCCGCCAACAGGGCCTGGTCACCGAGTCGACCGTGGCCAAGAACGTCACCGCGGTGATCCGGTCGCGGATCGCCCGCTACGGGCTGCTGACCACGGGCCGGGAGAGCGTCGCGGCCACACCCTGGGCCTCGCGGCTCGAGGTCAAGACGAACGCGCTCGACATGACCGGCAGCACGATGAGCGGCGGCAACCAGCAGAAGGTCGTCATCGCCAAGTGGCTGGCCACCGAGCCGACGCTCCTGATCATCGACGAGCCGACGCGCGGGATCGACGTCGGGACGAAGGCCGAGGTGCACCGGCTGCTGTCCGAGCTGGCGGGTCAGGGCATGGCGATCCTCATGATCTCCTCCGAGCTCCCCGAGGTGCTCGGCATGGCCGACCGCGTGCTCGTCGTCGCCGAGGGTCGCATCACCGCCGACCTCCCGCGTGCCGACGCCACCCCGGAGGCCGTCATGCACGCGGCGACCGCGACCCTGGAGCACCAGTCGTGACCGAGGTCCTGGTCGAGCCCAGCCGGCTCTCGCCCGCGCGACGGGCGGTGCGCACGGTGCTGCGCTCGCGCGAGCTCGCGATCGCCATCGTCCTGGTCGTGGTGATCGCCGCCGCGACCATCAAGACGGACACGTTCCTGTTCAGCCCCAACAGCTGGCGCGACCTGCTGGTCACGCCCTCGATCCTGATCCTGCTGGCGGTCGGGCAGGCCGTCGTCATCATCACGCGGAACGTGGACCTGTCCGTCGGGTCGGTCCTGGCGCTGACCGCGTACCTGTCCGGGCGCATCTTCGTGGCCAACCCGTCGATCCCGATCGTCGTCGTGTTCCTCGTCGCGATGGCCGCGGGCGCCGGGCTCGGCCTGATCAACGGCGTGCTCGTTGCGTTCGGCAAGGTCCCCGCGCTCGTGATCACCCTGGGCACGCTCTACATCTACCGGGGCGTCGTGCTGACCTGGGCGGGCAGCAACCGCGTGAACGCGTCCGACCTGCCCGACGCCTTCCTCGCCCTGGGCACCAGGACGCTGGCGACGATCCCGGTGCTGACGATGATCTCGCTCGTCTTCCTCGTCGTGGTCGGCTACTACCTGTACACCGCGCGCGGTGGGCGCGAGCTGTACGCGATCGGGTCCGAGCCGGACGCGGCCGTGCTCTTCGGCCTGCCGGTGCGTCGCCGAGTGCTCGGTGCCTTCGTCCTGTGCGGGTCGCTGGCGGGTGTCGCCGGGGTGGTCTACGCGGCCCGCTACGGGACCATCAGCTCCGGGGCCGGCGTGGGCATCGAGCTGCAGGCCGTCGCGGCCGCGGTCATCGGCGGGGTCGCGATCTTCGGCGGCAGCGGCACCGTCTGGGGCGCCGCGCTCGGAGCCGTGCTGCTGGTCACGATCAACCGGGCCCTGCCGATCCTCGGGATCCCCGACTTCTGGCAGCAGGCCGTCGTCGGCGTCCTGATCATCGGCGCGATCGTCCTCGACCGCGTGCTCGCGATGCGCAACGCCCGCCGGCTCGTCGAAGCGAGGGACGCCTGATGGCCCGCAGCTATCCCGCCCACGCCAAGCCGCTGTGGCAGCGGGTGCTGCTCACCCGCGAGATGGCGATGATCGCCCTCCTGGTGGTGGTCGTCCTCTACTCGCTGCGCTCCGTGCCCAACTTCGGCAACCCGCTCACGCTGCCGTACCTGGTGCTGGACACCGCGCCGATCCTGCTCATCGCGCTGCCCATGACGCTCGTGATCGTGACCGGCGAGATCGACCTCTCGGTCGCGAGCGTCGTCGGGCTGAGCAGCGTCACGCTGGGCGTGCTGACCGAGGCCGGCTTCTCGGTGCCCGCGGCGGCGACCGTCTCCCTCGCGGTCGGCGTGCTGTGCGGCCTGCTCAACGGGTTCCTCGTCGCCTACGTCGGGCTGCCCTCGCTCGCGGTCACCATCGGCACGCTCGCGCTCTACCGCGGCATCGCCGTCGGGATGCTGGGCACCAAGGCCGTGACCGACTTCCCCGAGCGCTGGACCCACCTGGCGACCGCGCGGATCGGGGGGAGCCAGTTCCCGGTGATCGTCGTCCCGATCGTGGTGCTCGCCGCGGTGTTCGTCGTCCTGCTGCACTTCACGCCGTTCGGCCGGGGCGTGTACGACATCGGCCTGAGCGCGGACACCGCGCACTTCTCGGGCGTCCCCGTCGCGCGCACCAAGCTCACGCTGTTCGTCCTGTCGGGGGTGGTCGCGGCGTTCGCCGGAGTCTTCTTCACCCTGCGCTACGGCAGCGCGCGCGGCGACAACGCGACCGGCATGGAGCTGCAGGTCGTGGCAGCGGTGCTGCTGGGTGGCGTGTCCATCTTCGGCGGCCGCGGCGCGCTGCACGGCGTCGTCGCGGGCGTGCTGCTGATCGGCGTCATCTCCAGCGCCCTGCGGCTCGAGAGCGTGACGGTCAACGTCATCAACATCATCATCGGCGCCCTGCTGGTCCTGTCGGTGATCTCCACGAGCGTCGTCGGATGGTTCGTCCGCCGACGCCAACGCCCCGCGAAGGCACTCCCCACGGCCGGACGACCCAGCCCGGCCTGACCGCACGCGAACCTGCCCAGGAAGGAAGAACGATGAAGTTCACCAACAAGCGGCCCGCAGCACTGGCCGCACTGGCCGTGACCATCGCCCTCACGATCGCCGGGTGCTCCGGCGACAGCGGTGGCAGCGGCGGCTCGACCGACTCCAGCAGCGGCGGCGGATCCGGCGGCGACGTGTCCGTCGTCATGCTGCCCAAGAACCTCGGCAACCCCTACTTCGACACGAGCACCAAGGGCGCCAAGGCGGCGACCGAGGAGTTCGGCGGCACCTTCTCCGAGGTCGGCCCGGACGCCGGCTCGCCGGACGCGCAGGTGCCGTTCATCAACACCGCGGCCCAGCAGGGCACCAAGGCCCTGATCGTGTCGGCCAACGACCCGAAGGCGATCTGCGACGCCCTCAACGAGGCGCGCCAGGCCGGCACCAAGGTCGTCACGTTCGACTCCGACACGGACCCGACCTGCCGCGACCTGTTCATCAACCAGGCGACGGCCGAGGGCATCGCCAAGGTCCAGATCGACATGGTGGCCGACCAGATCGGCGACGCCGGCGAGATCGCGATCCTGTCGGCCAGCGCGAACGCCACGAACCAGAACGCGTGGATCGAGATGATGAAGAAGGACCTGGCGGACAACCACCCGAACATCACGCTCGTCGACACCGTGTACGGCGACGACAACGACCAGACGTCGTTCGACAAGACCGCCGCCCTGCTGCAGTCGCACCCCGACCTCAAGGCGATCATCGCGCCGACGACGGTCGGCATCGCGGCCGCCGCCCGCTACATCTCGACCTCCGACTACAAGGGCAAGGTCGCGGTGACCGGGCTCGGCACCCCGAACCAGATGCGCGAGTACGTCAACGACGGCACCGTCACCGAGTTCGCCCTGTGGAACCCCGAGGACCTCGGGTTCCTCGCCGCCTACGCGGCGGACGCGCTGGTCAAGGGCGACATCACCGGCAAGGAGGGCGACACCTTCACCGCCGGAAAGCTCGGCGACTTCACCGTCGGCGCCGACGCCACGGTGCTGCTCGGCGAGCCGTACAAGTTCAACAAGGACAACATCGGGAACTTCGACTTCTGAGTCTCCGCAAGGGGCCGGGTGCGGGTCCGCGCCCGGCCCCTTGACAGGTCGACGGGCACCTCCGTACATTGCATGAATCGTTTCAAAGACGACTCGAGAAAGGCGTCGGCATGACCCGCGTGTGCTTCGTCTCGCACGTCCGGCCCGATCGGCTGGACGAGTACCGGTCCCGGCACGCCGCCGTGTGGCCCGAGATGCTCGAGGCGCTGCGGGACACCGGCTGGCGCGACTACTCCCTGTTCCTCGCCCCCGACGGGCTGCTCGTCGGCTACCTCGAGACCGACGACTACGCCGCCGCTCAGCAGGCCATGACCCGCACCGCGGTGAACCCGCGCTGGCAGGCCGAGATGAGCGAGTTCTTCGTCGACGACGGCAACCCGGACGAGGGCTTCACGGTCCTCGACGAGGTGTTCCACCTGGAGGACCAGCTGCTCGCGGCCGGCCTCCCGACCCATCCCCAGGAGCTCCGCGCATGACCATCCACGACGTCCTGGCCCAGCAGACCATCGAGCTCCCCTCGTGGGCGTTCGGGAACTCGGGCACCCGGTTCAAGGTGTTCGCCCAGCAGGGCGTGCCGCGCGACCCGTACGAGAAGATCGCCGACGCCGCGCAGGTGCACAAGTACACCGGCGTCGCCCCGCGCGTGAGCCTGCACATCCCGTGGGACCTGGTCGACGACTACGACGACCTGGCCGCGCACGCCCGCGGGCTGGGGGTGTCGATCGGGGCGATCAACTCGAACCTGTTCCAGGACGACGACTACATGCTGGGCTCGCTGACGCACCCGTCGGCGACCGTGCGGGCGAAGGCCGTCGCGCACCACCTGCAGTGCATCGACGTCATGCGCGCCACCGGGTCCACGGACCTCAAGCTGTGGCTGCCGGACGGCCTGAACTACCCCGGCCAGGACTCGCTGCGGGCCCGGCAGGACCGGCTCGCCGACTCCCTGCAGCAGATCTACGCCGCCCTCGACGACAACCACCGATTGATCCTCGAGTACAAGTTCTTCGAGCCGGCGTTCTACTCGATGGACATCCCCGACTGGGGCACGTCGCTGCTGCACTGCCTCGCGCTCGGGGACCGGGCGTTCGTCGTGCTCGACACCGGGCACCACGCGCCGGGCACCAACATCGAGTTCATCGTCGCCCAGCTGCTGCGCGCGGGCCGGCTCGGGGCGTTCGACTTCAACTCGCGGTTCTACGCCGACGACGACCTCATGGTCGGCTCGGCCGACCCGTTCCAGCTGTTCCGGATCATGCACGAGATCGTGCAGTCGGGAGCGCTGGCGCCCGGCTCCGGCGTGAACTTCATGCTCGACCAGTGCCACAACATCGAGCCGAAGATCCCCGGGCAGATCCGCTCGGTCATGAACGTGCAGGAGGCCACGGCCAAGGCGCTGCTGGTCGACGCCGACGCGCTGCTGGCGGCCCAGACCGCCGGCGACGTGCTCGGTGCGAACGGGCTGGTGATGGACGCGTACAACACCGACGTGCGCCCGCTGCTCGCTTCCCTGAGGGAGTCGCAGGGCCTCGACCCCGATCCGATCGGGGCGTACAAGGCGTCGGGGTACGCGGAGAAGATCGTCGCCGAGCGGGTCGGCGGCACGCAGGCGGGATGGGGAGCATGAGCACGGTCGCAGAGCAGCTGGTCGCGCGGTCGAACAGGCTGGGGGCGGACCCGCGCACGACGAACTACGCCGGGGGCAACACCTCGGCCAAGGGCACGGCGACGGACCCGGTGACGGGCACGGACGTGGAGCTGCTCTGGGTCAAGGGCTCGGGCGGCGACCTGGGCACGCTGACCGAGAAGAACCTCGCGGTGCTGCGCCTCGACCGGCTCCGCGCGCTGGCCGACGTCTACCCGGGCGTCGAGCGCGAGGACGAGATGGTCGCCGCGTTCGACTACTGCCTGCACGGCAAGGGCGGCGCGGCGCCGTCGATCGACACGGCGATGCACGCGCTGGTCGACGCCGCGCACGTGGACCACCTGCACCCGGACTCGGGGATCGCGTTCGCCACCGCGGCCGACGGGGAGGCGCTCACCCAGGAGGTGTTCGGCGACTCGGTGGTGTGGGTGCCGTGGCGTCGGCCCGGGTTCCAGCTGGGTCTGGACATCGCGGAGATCAAGGCGAAGAACCCGCAGGCGATCGGCTGCATCCTGGGCGGGCACGGCATCACCGCCTGGGGGGACACGTCGGAGGAGGCCGAGCAGCGGTCGCTGCACATCGTGCGGACCGCGGAGGAGTTCATCGCCTCCCGCACGGGTCCACACCCGTTCGGTGACGTGGTGGTCACGGCGCTTCCCGACGACGAGCGCCGCGCCCGGGCGGCCGCCCTCGCGCCGGTGATCCGCGGCCTGGCGTCGACCGACAAGCCGCAGGTCGGCCACTACACCTCCTCGGAGGTCGTGCTCGACTTCGTGTCCCGCGCCGAGCTCGGTCGCCTCGCCGAGCTGGGCACGTCCTGCCCGGACCACTTCCTGCGCACCAAGGTCAAGCCGCTGGTGGTGGACCTGCCCTCGGACGCTCCGCTGGACGAGGTGGTCGGCCGGCTCAAGGAGCTGCACGCCACCTACCGCGCCGACTACCAGGCCTACTACGACCGACACGCGACGCCGGACAGCCCCGCGATCCGCGGCGCGGACCCGGCGATCGTGCTGGTGCCGGGCGTGGGCATGTTCTCGTTCGGCAAGGACAAGCAGACCGCGCGCGTGGCCGGCGAGTTCTACGTCAACGCGATCAACGTGATGCGCGGCGCGGAGGCGATCAGCACCTACGTGCCGATCGACGAGGCCGAGAAGTTCCGCATCGAGTACTGGGCGCTGGAGGAGGCCAAGCTCGCGCGCATGCCCAAGCCCAAGCCGCTGGCCACCCGCGTGGCGCTGGTGACCGGCGCCGGGTCGGGCATCGGGCGCGCGATCGCCGAGCGCCTGGCCGCCGAGGGGGCGTGCGTGGTGATCGCGGACCTCAACCTGGAGGGTGCTGCCGAGGTGGCCGCCTCGCTGGGCGGTCCGGACGTGGCGATCGCGGTGCAGGCCGACGTGACCTCCGAGGAGGACATCGCCCGGCTGGTCGCCGAGACCTCGCTCGCGTTCGGCGGCGTCGACCTCGTGGTCAACAACGCCGGCCTGTCCATCTCCAAGCCGCTGCTGGAGACCAGCGTGCGGGACTGGGACCTGCAGCACGACGTCATGGCGCGCGGCTCGTTCCTGGTCGCCCGGGAGGCCGCGCGGGCGATGATCGCCCAGGACATGGGCGGCGACATCGTCTACATCGCCTCGAAGAACTCCCTGTTCGCGGGCCCGAACAACATCGCCTACTCGGCCACCAAGGCCGACCAGGCCCACCAGGTCCGGCTGCTCGCGGCCGAGCTGGGCGAGCACGGCATCCGCGTCAACGGGGTCAACCCCGACGGCGTCGTGCGCGGCTCGGGCATCTTCGCCGGCGGCTGGGGCGCCAAGCGCGCGGCGGTCTACGGGGTCCCCGAGGAGGAGCTGGGCGCGTACTACGCGCAGCGCACCCTGCTCAAGAAGGAGGTCCTGCCCGAGCACGTGGCCGCGGCGGTGTTCGCGCTGACCGGCCCCGACCTGGTGCAGACCACCGGGCTGCACGTGCCGGTCGACTCCGGCGTCGCGGCGGCCTTCCTGCGATGAGCGCGTTCGCCGCGGTCGACCTCGGGGCGTCGTCCGGGCGGGTCATCGTCGGGACCGTGGCCGACGACCGGGTCGCCCTGCACGAGGTCAACCGGTTCCCCAACGGGCCGGTGCGCGTGGGCGGGTCGCTGCACTGGGACGTGCTCGGGCTGTACTGGGGGATCCTCGACGGGCTGCGCGCGGCCGCCCGCGAGGTCGGGGAGCTCGACGGGGTCGGCATCGACTCGTGGGCGGTCGACTACGGGCTGCTCGACGCCGACGGATCGCTGCTGGGCAACCCGTTCCACTACCGCGACGGCCGGACGGACGGCGTGCCCGAGAAGGTGTTCGCCACCGTCCCGGCCGAGGAGCTCTACGCCCGCACGGGCCTGCAGGTGCAGCCGTTCAACACGGTGTTCCAGCTGGTCGCCGCCCAGGGGACCGCGGCGCTGGCGGCCGCGCGCCGCGCACTGCTGATCCCCGACCTGCTGGGCTACTGGCTCACCGGCGTGCAGGTGGCCGAGGTGACCAACGCGTCGACCACGGGCCTGCTCGACGCGACCACCCGGGCCTGGGCACCGGACCTCGCCGGCCGGCTCGGCATCGACCCGGGCCTGCTCCCGCCGCTGCGCGACGCCGGCGTGCTGCTGGGGCACGTGCGCGAGGACGTCGGCCTGCTGGGCTCCGTGCCGGTGTGGACGGTCGGCTCGCACGACACCGCCTCAGCGGTCGTCGCGGTCCCGGCCACGGGCCCGGACTTCGCCTACATCTCGTGCGGCACCTGGTCGCTGGTCGGCCTCGAGCTCGACCGGCCGGTGCTGACCGAGGCCGGCCGCGCGGCCAACTTCACCAACGAGGCCGGCGTCGACGGGACGGTGCGGTACCTGCGCAACGTCATGGGCCTGTGGGTGCTGCAGGAGTCGATCCGCACGTGGAACGAGGCCGGCCTGCCCGCCGACCTGCCCGACCTGCTGGCGGCCGCCGCGCGCGTGCCGGCGCTCACCACCGTGGTCGACATCGACGGCCCGGCGTTCCTGCCGCCCGGGGACATGCCGTCCCGCATCGCCGCGGAGGCCGCGCGCACGGGGCAGACGCCCCCGCAGTCGCAGGCCGAGACCGTGCGCTGCATCCTCGACTCGCTCGCGCTGGCCTACCGCGGGGCGGTGCGGCAGGCGGCGCAGCTGGCCGACCGGCCCGTGAGCGTCGTGCACGTGGTCGGCGGCGGGGTGCGCAACGAGCTGCTCTGCCAGCTGACCGCGGACGCGACCGGGCTGCCCGTGGTCGCCGGACCGGTCGAGGGCGCCGCGCTCGGCAACGTGCTGGTGCAGGCGCGGGCGGCCGGGGTGCTCGCGGGCGACCTCGGCGCCCTGCGGGCCGTGGGGGCGCGCGGCCTGGACCTGCGCCGCTACGAGCCCGGCGCCACCGGCGGCCCGACCGACCGCCAGTGGGCCGCCGCGGAGGACCGGGTCGCTCGTCGACAGGGCCTCGCGACGGTCGGTTCGGCACGTCGCGTGAAGGGTTCCTTGCGCTGAGCGCAACCAAGTCGTCACGCGAAGGGGGTGGAGCCGGAGCGCGATGCGGTGGTGGCCGACGTCCGCGGATCGGCGGGCGGCTGGCGCGTCGACCGCCCGGCGCTCCGCGTGAAGGGTTCGTTGCGCTGAGCGCAACCAAGTCTTCACGCGAGGGGCGCAGCAGGAGCGTGACGCGGTGGAGGACCGACGCGCGGGGCCGCTGCGGACGGATCCGCGCGCCGGTGGTGCCATCGTGCCGGGCGCGTCTCGGCCGTCGCGAGGACCAAGGTCCCTCGCCGCCCGCCCACCGGCACGGAATCCTGGTTGAAAGGATTCAACCAGGAAGGCCACCGCCATGCTCCAGCCGACGATCTCCCGGGCCTCGGTGCAGGTCCGCGAGGAGATCCTCTACTACTGCCGCGAGTCCGTCCGGTCCGGCCTCAACTTCAACACCCAGGGCAACATCAGCGTCCGCCTGCCCGCCGACGACGGCACCGAGGCGATCGTGATCACGCCGTCGGACGTCCGCTACGACGCGATGACCCCGGACGACATGGTGGTCGTCGCCCTGGACGGCACGGTGCTCGAGGGCGACCTGCTCCCGTCGACCGAGCTGCCGGTGCACCTGGCGCACTATCGCCGGCGGCCTGACGCGCAGGCCATCGTGCACACCGAGTCGACGTTCGTGAACGTGCTGGGCGCCCTGGGCCGGCGGATCGACCCGGTGCTGCTCAACATGGTCCTGTACGCCAAGGGTCCGGTGCCGGTGATGCCCTTCGAGTTCTCCACCAACGCCGACTTCGGGCGGCGCAGCGCCGAGCTGATGGGCGACGACGTCAACGCGGTCGTCTGGGCCAACCACGGGCTGCTGTCGGTCGGCGTCTCGCTCAAGCTCGCGTTCAAGGTGGCCGTCGCGGTCGAGGAGAACGCCGAGGTGCTGCACCACGCGAGCCTCGCCGGCACGCCCCGCGTGCTGGTCTACGACCAGATCGACGTCCCCGCGGGTGCGCGCCTGCCCTGAGGGGGTCGAAGGTCCGTATCCCCGGGGCCGGCACGGTTCCTAGCGTGGAGACGAGGCCCCTCGAAGGCGTCGGGCCCAGTCCCGAGGGAGTCGTCATGCGCACCGTCGTCATCACCGGATCGGCATCGGGCATCGGGCTCGCGACCGCAGAGATCCTGCGTGATCGCGGCGACCGGGTCATCGGCGTGGACCTCCACGACGCGGACGTCACCGTCGACCTCACCACCGCCGAGGGCCGGGCCTCCCTGGTCGAGCAGGTCCGGGAGCTCAGCGGCGGCACCGTGGACGCGGTGATCGCCAACGCCGGCCTGGCGCTGCCCGTCGCAGCCACCGTGGCCGTCAACTTCTTCGGCGCCGTGGCCACCCTCGACGGGCTGCGCCCGTTGCTGCTGGCCTCCGACGCCCCGCGCGCCGCGCTCACCAGCTCCATGGCGAGCCTCATGCCGCACGACGACCTGCTGGTGGACGCCGCGCTGGCCGGCGACGAGTCCAAGGCCATGGCCCGCGCGCAGGAGCTGGTCGACGCCGGCCTGGGGCAGCTGATCTACGCGTCGAGCAAGGTCGCGCTGAGCCGGTGGATGCGCCGGGTCGCGGCGGCGGCGGCGTGGGCGGGCGCGGGCATCCCGCTGAACGGGATCGGCCCGGGGATCGTCGAGACGCCGATGACGGCGGAGATGATCGCGACCGAGGAGCAGCGCACCGCGATGGCCGACATGGTCCCCATGCCGCTCCACGGGTACATGCAGCCCGACGTCCCGGGCCACCTGCTCGCGTGGCTGGTCAGCGAGGAGAACACCCACCTCTGCGGGCAGCTGGTCTTCGTCGACGGCGGGTCCGACGTGGTGCTCCGGGGCGACAGCACCTGGTGAGCCTCGGGCAGCGGGCGCCCGTTCCATCCGTGCGGCCCACGTCGTCGGACGGAAAGCGCTTGCCCTCGACCGTCCTCCCGTGGCACGATCGAGACCGACGCGCAGGTCACGCGCGCGTCCCGCACACGAGAGAAGGCAACGATGCCGGCAGTCGCACTGGTCACCGGGGGCAATCGGGGGATCGGCCTCGGGATCACGCAGCGGCTGCTCGCCGACGGCTTCGCCGTGTCGATCCTGGCCACGCGCGAGGAGCCGACCGAGCTGCTGGAGTCGTTGGGCGCGCCCGGTCGGGTGCGCTACGTGCGCGGGTCGGTGGCCGACCTCGAGGACCACGCCCGGTTCGTCGACGACGCGGTCGAGGCCTGGGGTCGCCTCGACCTGCTGGTGAACAACGCCGGGGTCGCTCCAGCCGTGCGGGCGGACCTCCTCGAGGCCGGCCCCGAGAGCTTCGACCGCGTGCTGGGCATCAACCTGCGCGGTCCGTACTTCCTCACGCAGACGTTCGCCAACCGCGTGATCGCGCTGGGCTCCGACACCCTCCCGCGCGCCACCGTCATCAACGTGTCGAGCATCTCGGCGACCGCGGTGTCCACCAACCGCGGCGAGTACTGCGTCTCCAAGGCCGGCGTCGCCATGGCCACGCAGCTGTTCGCGGTGCGTCTGGCCCCCGCGGGCATCGTCGTCTACGAGGTGCGGCCGGGCGTGATCGCGACCGACATGACCGCGGGCGTCACCGAGAAGTACGACGCACTGATCGAGGAGGGGCTCGCGCCCATCAACCGCTGGGGCCGGCCGTCCGACGTCGCGGGCGCCGTGTCGCTCCTCGCCTCCGGCCAGACCCCGTACTCCACCGGCGAGGTGTTCCACGTCGACGGCGGCATGCACATCCCGGTGCTGTGATGGACCGGCTGGACGGGGTTCCCGTCGTCACCGTCAACACGGTCGTCGTCGGCACCGGCTCCGCCGGGTTCTGCGCGGCCGACCGCCTGTGGGAGCTGGGCCAGACCGACGTCGTCATGGTGGCCGACAAGGTCAACGCGGGGTCGTCGCGCAACGCGGGCTCGGACAAGCAGACGTACTACAAGCTCACGCTGTCGGGCGGCGACGGCGACTCCGTGCGGGAGATGGCCGAGACGCTCTACGCGGGCGGGGCGATGGACGGCGACAACGCGCTGGCCGAGGCGGCCCTGAGCGCCCGCGGCTTCCTGCGCCTGTGCGACCTCGGCGTGCCGTTCCCGCAGAACCGGTACGGCGAGTTCATCGGCTACAAGACCGACCACGACCCCCGGCGTCGGGCCACGTCCGTCGGCCCGTACACCAGCCGGTCGATGGTCGAGCAGCTGGAGAAGAAGGTCCACCGCAACGGCACGCGGATCTACGACGAGTGCCGCGTGGTCGACGTGATCGTGCACGACGGCGCCGTGGCCGGGCTGCTGGTGCTGCGGACCGACGTGCCGCACGACGGCGTCGAGAGCCCGTTCCTGCTGTTCCGGTGCACCAACCTCGTCTACGCCACCGGCGGCCCGGCCGGGATGTACGCGACGCGCGTCTTCCCGCACGGCCAGTGGGGGGCGTCCGGTGCCGCCTACCGGGCCGGCGTGCACGGCAAGAACCTCACCGAGTGGCAGTTCGGGCTGGCATCCACCCACCCGCGCTGGAACGTCTCGGGCACGTACATGCAGGTCATCCCCACGTTCGTGTCGACGGACGCCGACGGGGGCGACGAGCGGGAGTTCCTCACCGAGGCCGTCGGCGACTACGGGCAGCTCCTGTCGCTGGTGTTCCTCAAGGGGTACCAGTGGCCGTTCGACATCCGGAAGGCGCGCGACGGCTCCTCGCTGATCGACCTGCTCGTCTACCGCGAGACCGTGCTGCGCGGGCGGCGGGTGTTCCTCGACTTCCGTCGCAACCCCGTCCGCCCCGACCTCGACCCGAGCGCGCTGAGCCCCGAGGCGTACGAGTACCTCGACCGGGCCGGCGTCCTCTTCGGGACGCCGATCGAGCGGCTGCGGCGCATGAACGAGCCCGCGTACCAGTTCTACCTGGGCAAGAACCCGTACGTGGACCTCGAGACGACCATGCTCGAGGTCGACGTCTGCGCGCAGCACAACAACGGCGGGCTCGTGGTCGACGCGTGGTGGCAGTCCAACGTCGAGGGCTTCTTCCCGGTGGGCGAGGCCGGCGGCGCGCACGGCGTCTACCGTCCCGGGGGCGCGGCGCTGAACAGCGGGCAGGTGGGCGCGACGAGGGCGGCGCAGTTCATCGCCGCGCGCCGCTCGGCCGGTCCGGGGCCGTTCGACGAGGCGGCGAGGCCCGTGCTCGACGCCGCGCTCGCGCTCGTCGCGGCCTCCACGGCGCGCGCCTCCGACGGCGTCGCCGACAACACCGGCGACCTCCTCCACGAGGTCCAGGCGCTCATGAGCGCCAAGGCCGGGCCGGTCCGCTCGGAGGCGTCGATCCGCGAGGCGCTCGCGCAGGTGCACGACTGGCTGTCGTCCTTCGAGGCGACCGTGTCCGCCGACGCCTCGTCGCGCCGCTCGGTCAACCGCGTCTTCCTCGTCCGCGACATCCTCACCAGCGCGTACGTCTACCTCGCGGCCATGGCCGACTACGTCGCGCACGGCGGCCGGTCGCGCGGCTCGGTCCTCTACACCGACGCCTCCGGCGAGCTCCCGCACGGGCTCGAGCAGCTGCCCGACGTCTTCCGGTTCGCCCTCGACGGCGGCGCGCTGGACGACGAGGTGCAGGAGGCGTCGTGGGTGCCGTCCGCCGACGACCCCGCGGGTGAGCCGGTCTTCCGCTGGCGCCCCCGCCGGCCGATCCCGCAGGACGACGACTTCTTCGAGAACGTCTGGCGCGAGTTCCGCGACCACGGGAACGTCTTCTGATGCGGCTCGCGCTGCCCGACCCGCGCGTCGAGGTCCGCGGGGCGGCGTGGCTGGAGGGCGGGCTGCCCCACCGGCTCCCCGCCTGGGTGCGGCCGCAGCTGCCCGACGACTTCGCGGCGATGGTCGAGGCGCAGCCGGCCGGCGTCCGGCTGCGCTTCCGTACCGCGGCCCGCTCGGTGCGTCTGGACGTGCGGGTGCTCCGCGTCGCGGTCGCCCCCCAGCCGCCCGCGGCGCCCCAGCCGTACGGCCTGCTGGTGGATGGCGCCGAGGTCGCGGGCGCCGCCGCGGGGGAGTCGGGCGTCGTCGACCTCGAGCCCGTGCGCGGCACCACCGTCGAGCGCCCGGGACCCGTCACCTCCGTCGAGCTGGCCCTCGGCGGGGACGGTCGGTCCGTGCGCGACGTCGAGGTGTGGCTGCCGCACGGCGAGACGACGACGCTCGTCGCCCTGGACGCCGACGCCGACATCGAGCCACCGAGCCCGGTCGCCGCCCCGCGCTGGGTGCACCACGGCTCGTCGATCAGCCACGGCGCGGGCGCGGACACCCCGCTCGGCACGTGGCCCGCGGTCGCCGCGCGTGCCGCCGGCCTGGACCTGGTGAACCTGGGGTTCTCCGGCAACGCGCTGCTCGACCCGTTCGTGGCCCGCGCGATCCGGGACCAGCGCGCCGACGTCATCACGCTCAAGCTCGGCATCAACGTGGTCAACCACGACGCGATGCGCCTGCGGTCGTTCGTCCCCGCGGTGCACGGCTTCCTGGACACCGTCCGCGAGGGCCACCCGACCACGCCGGTGGTCGTCGTCTCGCCGCTGCTCTGCCCGCTCGTCGAGGACACTCCCGGACCCACCTCGCTGGACCCGGCCGACCCCACGGTGTTCCGCACCAGCGGTCACCCGTCCGAGGTCGCCGACGGCAAGCTCTCGCTGACGGTGATCCGGTCGGCCCTCGAGCGGGTGGTCGCCTCGCGCGCCGACGCTGCCCTGACCTACGTCGACGGGCTGTCCCTCTACGGCTGGCCGGAGTGGGACGCCCTGCCGATGCGCGACCTCCTGCACCCGGACGCGCCGGCGCACCGGCTGATCGGCACGCGGTTCGCCGCGGTGCTGGCCGACCTCCTGGCGGAGAGCGCCGACCGCGCGTCAGACCTCGCCGAGGATGCGCTGCCGCATCTCACCGAGCTCGTCGGCGGTGATGAGCCCGCGCTGGTGGAGGTCGACCGCCTCCGCGAGCCGTGACTCCGCCGAGCGCTCCACCGAGCGGTCCGGCGCGAGATCCAGGCGGTGGTGCATCTGCGCGAGGACCTGGGCGTCGGCGGTCAGGGGGTCGAGGCCGGCGTCGCGGAGCACGGTGCGCCGACGGACCGCGACGACGACCGACGAGACGATGCCCACCAGGATCAGGACCGCGACGATCGCGAACACCGCGCTGAAGGCCGCGTCGAAGCCGGTGGGCTGCAGCGGGCTCGGGTCCATCTGGTCCTCCGGGTGGTCGGTCTCCACCGCCGACGCTAGCGGGCCCGACGGTGGCCTGTCCGAGGAACGGGGGCCGGGTCAGAGGTACGGCTGCACGTGCTCCCGGTAGCGCGCGGCCAGGGTGCCGACCGTCTCGTCGCCCGGGGCGTCCCAGACCGACTCGCGGAAGATCTCCACCTCGACGTCGCCGGTGTAGCCGGCCTCGGCCACCCACCGGGTGATCGTCGGGAAGTCGATGTACCCGTCGCCCACGTGCCCGCGCGACAGCAGCGGGTCGGCGGCCAGGGGCAGGATCCAGTCGCACACCTGGTAGCTCGCGATCCTGCCGGCGGCGCCCGCCCGGGCGATCTGCGGCTGCAGGTCCGGGTCCCACCACACGTGGTAGGTGTCGACGACCACGCCGACGACCTCCGCCGGGAACGGCTCCGCGAGGTCGAGCGCCTGGCCCAGCGTCGAGAGGACCGCGCGGTCGGCGGCGAAGATCGGGTGCAGAGGTTCCAGCACGAGCCGGACGCCGTGCCCCGCGGCGAACGGCGCGAGCTCCCCGATCCGGTCGGCCACGCGCCGCCGGGCGCCGACGAGGTCGCGGCTCCCCTCGGGCAGCCCGCCGACGACCATGATCAGCTCGTGCGTGCCGAGCGTCGCGGCCTCGACGATCGCGCGGCGGTTGTCGTCGAGCGCCGCCGTCGCCTCGGCGTCGTCCTCGGCGGTGAGGAAGCCGCCGCGGCACAGCGACGAGACGCGCAGCCCGGCGTCGGCGACGATCTTCGCGGCCTCGGCGAGTCCGACCTCCTGCACGCGGTCCCGCCACACGCCGACCGCGGGGAGCCCGGCGCGCACGGCGCCGTCGACCGCCTCGCGCAGGGTCCAGCGCTTGGTCGTCGCCGTGTTCAGCGACAACCGGCTCAGGTCGGCGGTCACAGCTCGATGGCCGGGACGTCGAGCCGGCGTCCCTCCGCCGACGACCGCAGACCCAGCTCGGCCAGCTGCACGCCGCGCGCGGCCGAGAGCAGGTCGAACCGGTGGGTGCGCCCGGCGACGACGTCGCGCAGGAACTCCTCCCACTGCAGCTTGAACCCGTTGTCCAGGTCGCCGTTGGACGGCACCTCGAGCCACTGGTCGCGGAACGACTCGGTGACCGGGAGGTCCGGGTTCCACACGGGCTTCGGGGTGTGTGCGCGCTGCTGGGCGACGCACTTGTTCAGGCCCGCGACCGCCGACCCGAGCGTGCCGTCGACCTGGAACTCGACCAGCTCGTCGCGGTACACGCGGACGGCCCAGGACGAGTTGATCTGCGCGACCACGGGGTCGCCGCCGGGCGTCTCGATCTCGAAGATGCCGTAGGCGGCGTCGTCGGCGGTGGCGTCGTACGGGTTCCCCTGCTCGTCCCAGCGCGTGGGGATGTGCGTGACGGCCTGCGCGTTCACCGTCCTGACCGTGCCGAGGATGCCCTCCAGCACGTAGTTCCAGTGGCAGAACATGTCGACGACGATGCCGCCGCCGTCCTCCTTGCGGTAGTTCCAGCTGGGGCGCTGGGCCTCCTGGCCGTCGCCCTCGAACACCCAGTAGCCGAACTCCCCGCGCAGCGACAGGATCCGGCCGAAGAAGCCCTCGTCGACGAGCCGGCGCAGCTTGACCAGGCCCGGCAGGTACAGCTTGTCGTGCACGACGCCCGCGGTGACGCCCGTGCTCTCGCGGAGCCGGGCCAGGTCGATCGCGTCCGCCAGCGTCTCGGCCGTCGGCTTCTCGGTGAAGATGTGCTTGCCGGCCTTCATCGCCGCGGCGAGCGCCTCGTACCGGCGGCTGGTCACCTGGGCGTCGAAGTAGACGTCGACGGTCGGGTCCGCGATCACCGCGTCGGCGTCCGTGGTCCAGTGCTCGACCCCGTGCAGCTGCGCGAGCTCCCGCACCTTGTCCGCGTTGCGGCCCACGAGGATCGGCTCGACCTGCACCCGCGTGCCGTCCTCGAGCGTGACGCCGCCCTGGTCGCGGATCGACAGGATCGACCGGACCAGGTGCTGGCGGTAGCCCATCCGGCCCGTGATGCCGTTCATCCCGATGCGCAGGGTGCGAGTCGTCATGGGTGCTGCTCCGAGTGGTCGGGACCGCGGTGTCGGTCGGAGTGGAATGCGCTTTCCAGCGTAGCGCACGCACGCCCGGTGCCGTCAAGGGATCGAGGTCCGGAGCGCTGCCGCTCAGACCGGGTCGGCCACCAGCCCCGCCAGGGCCGAGCGCACCGCCAGCCGGAACGCGTCCTGCCCGGCCAGGTCGTCGCCGAAGACCGCCCGCACGCCGAGCATCCGGTCGGCGAGGGAGTCGAGCGGCCCCGCGGCGGCCTCCGCGAGAGTGCTCGCCAGCGGGTCGTCGAGCGCGACCGGCCGGCCGTCGACGTCGAGCTCGCCCCGCGACGTCGCCCGCACGTAGGCGATCCACGCGGCGACCGTGGTGGCCGACGCCGTGGGGACCGCCCCCGCCGCGAGCCGGTCGCGCACCGTGCCGAGCAGCCGCTGCGGCAGCTTCTGCGACCCGTCCATGGCGACCTGCACGGTCGTGTGGCCGGTGTGCGGGTTGGCGAACCGCGCGAGCACGTCGTCGCGGTACCGGGTCAGGTCCACCCCGTCGGGGGCGACGAGCGTCGGCAGCACGTCCTCGTCCACCAGCGCGCGGACGGCGCCGGCCAGGTCGGGGTCGGCCATCGCCTGCGCGATCGTCGCGTGACCCCGCAGCGCCCCGAGGTACGCGAGCGTGGAGTGGCTGGCGTTCAGCACCCGCAGCTTGGCGCGCTCGTACGGGGCGACGTCGGCGGTCAGGGTGGCCCCGGCGCGCTCCCAGGCCGGCCGCGGCCCGGCGAACGCGTCCTCGACCACCCACTGCGAGAACGGCTCGCCGACCACCAGACCCGCGTCGTCGTGCCCGAGCAGCGCGCGGGCCTGTGCGCGGTGGGCGTCCGTGGTCGCCGGGACGATCCGGTCCACCATCGTCGCCGGGAACCGGACCGAGGCCCCGATCCACGCGCGGAGCGCGTCCGCGCCGGGCACGGCGTCCAGCGTGGCGTGGACGAGGGCGGCCAGGACCGGGCCGTTCTCCGCGAGGTTGTCGCAGCACACCACCGTCAGCGGCCCCGCGTCCCGGCCGTGCCGCAGGGCGAGCCCGCGCAGCAGCAGGCCGAGCGGCGAGCGCGCGGGCCGGACCTCCTGCGGCGCGCCCCGCAGCTCCCCGGCGAGCGCCTCGAGGTCCGCCGCGAGGTCCGGGTCGGCCAGGTCCGGGCCGCCGCCGACCGCTCGCCGGTAGCCCTTCTCGGTGACGGTGAGGGTCACGACGTGCGTGGTCGGCGCGGCGATCCGGTCGAGCACGCGCGCCGTGTCCGTGCCGGGGAACGCGACGTCGCGCAGCGAGCCGACCAGGCGGAGGGACGTCTCGTCGGCGCCCTTGGTGAGCACCCCGTACAGCCCGTCCTGCGGCGCGAGCTGCTCGACCACGCGGCCGCTGCGCTGCGTGACGCCGAGGATCCCCCAGCCGAGCTCGCCGGTCGCCGCCGCCGCGTCCTCGGTGAAGACCGCCTGGTGCGCGCGGTGGAACGCGCCCAGGCCCAGGTGGACGATCCCGACCGTGACCGCGCCCGGGTCGACCACCGGCAGTCGCACGCCCGGTCGCGCCTCGAGCGTCCGCAGCGTGGTGCGCGAGAGGCGGGGGCCGCTCATCGCGCGTCCGTGGCTGCCACGCCGGTCGAGGCACGGACGACGAGCTCGACGCCGATGAGCACCGTGGGCGTGTCGTCCGGCTCGCCGCGGGCGGCTCCCAGCCCCGCGGCCAGGGCGGACTCCGCGACCGTGGGCACCGGACCGGTCTCCACCAGCAGGTCGACGGCGGCCCGGCCGAGCCGGCCCAGCGGGACCGTCACCGTGGTGAGCGCGGGCGAGACGAGCGTCGCGGCGGGGATGTCGTCGTACCCCACCACCGAGACCTCCTCGGGCACCCGGATCCCGCGCGCCCGCAGCCGGCTGAGGATGCCCAGCGCGAGGAGGTCGTTGTGCGCGAGCACCGCCGTGACGCCGCTCGCCGCCACGAGGTCGCCCGCCGCCACGCCGCCGGCGAAGACGGGCGGGAAGTGCCCGAGATCGACCATCTCGACGCTGCGCAGACCGTGCGAGGCGTGCTCCACCCCGCGGCGCCGCTGGGCGTCGGACCACGAGCCGGCCGGCCCGCCGGCGAACCCGATGCGCCGGTGGCCGAGCGCGTGCAGGTGCCGCACCGCCTGGCGGACGCCGTCCGCGTTGTCGATGACGACCGACGGCAGGCCGTCGTGCAGCCGGTTGACCAGGAGCAGCGGGACGCCGCGATCGAGGACGTCGCGGCGCAGCCGGTCGAGCTCGGCCTCGGACATCCGCGGCGAGCACAGGACGACGCCGTCCACCTGGGCGCCCAGGTGCCCGACCAGCTCGGCCTCGAGCCGCGGGTCCTCCTCGGCGTCGGCGACGAGCAGCGCGAAGCCGAGCGCGCGGGCCCGGGCCTGGACGCCCTTGGCGACCGCGGCGAAGAACGGGTTCTCGAGGTCGGGCACGACGAGGCAGAGGTTGCCGGTGCGACCGGTGATGAGCTCGCGCGCGGCGCGGTTGGGCCGGTAGCCGAGCTCACGGGCGATCTGCTGCACGTGCTCGCGGCGCGCGGGGGCGACGAGGTCCGGTGCGCTCAGCGCGCGGGACGCGGTGGCCGGGGACACGCCGGCGGCGCGCGCGACGTCGCGCAGCGTGACCACCACAGGTGCCCTCCCCGATGCCGTCGTCGTTCGATGAATGCGATTGCAGCACGTCGTCGCGCCTGCGGGCAACAGGCATCCCGCGATGCGGGATCCTTCTTGCTGAGGGCTTGTGGTCAGCGGCGACGCCTGGTTGGCTGCGATGAATGCGTTTGCACCGGGAGTCATCCGAGGAGGGTTCGATGGCGGGCGAGGCGGGCTGGTCGCTGCACCCCGACAGGGCATTGCCCAGCGACCCGTCGGTCCGGCCGCTGGCGCGGGAGATCCTCGACGCGACCGCGGGACTGCCCATCGTGTCCATGCACGGCCACGTCGACGCCGGGGTGCTGGCCCGCGACGAGCCGTTCGCGGACCCGGCCTCGCTGCTGGTCACGCCGGACCACTACCTGGTCCGGATGCTGGTGTCGCAGGGCGTGCCCCACGACGCCGTCGGGGTCCCGCGCGGCGACCGGCCGGGGGCGACGGCGGACCCGCGTGAGGTCTGGCGCACGTTCGCCACCCACTGGCCGCTGTTCCAGGGGACGCCGACGCGCTACTGGCTCGAGCACGAGCTGGTCGAGGTGTTCGGCGTCGACGAGCGGCCGTCCGCCGGGTCGGCCGACCGGCTCTTCGACCAGATCTCCGCGCGGCTGGCGGAGCCGGGCTTCCGTCCGCTGGCCCTGTTCGAGCGCTTCGGGCTGGAGACCTTGGCGACGACGGACGCCGCGACGGCCACGCTCGCCGACCACGCGGACCTCGCGGCGCGCGGCTGGGGCGAGCGTGTCGTCCCGACCTTCCGGCCTGACGCCGTCCTGCACGTCGACCGCCCGGGGTGGCGCGCCGACGTCGCGCTGCTGGAGGAGCGGTCGGGGGTGGCCGTCGGGGGCTACCGGGACCTGCTGCGCGCGCTCGAGGAGCGCCGGCGGGCGTTCGTCGCGGCCGGTGCGCGGGCGACCGACCACGGGCACCTGTCGGCGGACACCACGCCGCTGGGCGCCGCCGACGCCGAGCGGATCGTGGCGGCCGCGCTGCGCGGGGACGTGAGCGCGGCCGACGCTCAGGCGTTCTCGGGGCACATGCTGTTCGAGATGGCCCGGATGTCGTCCGAGGACGGCCTCGTGATGCAGCTCCACCCCGGCGTGCTGCGCGACCACGACCGGGCGGTCGCGGCGCTGCGCGGGCCGGACGTGGGGTACGACATCCCGGTGCCGACGGAGTACGTGCGCGGCCTGCGCCCGCTGCTCGAGGCGTTCGGGCACCACCCCGGCCTGCGGCTGGTGCTCTTCACGGTGGACGAGGACACCTTCAGCCGTGAGCTCGCCCCGATCGCGGGGGTGTACCCGGCCGTGCGGCTGGGCGCGCCGTGGTGGTTCCTCGACACCCCCGACGGGATGCGGCGGTTCCGCGAGGCGGTGACCGACACCGCGGGGTTCGCGAACACGACCGGGTTCGTCGACGACACCCGCGCGTTCTGCTCGATCCCCGCGCGGCACGACCTCGCCCGGCGGGTCGACGCCGGCTTCCTGGGGCGGCTGGTGGCGGAGCACCGTCTGGACCTGGACGAGGCGATCGAGACGGCGGTCGACCTCGCGTACCGGATCCCGCGGCAGGCGTATGCTCGACCACGGACGGCAAACGCTTTCCCGTCGGCGACGGGACCCGGCGACGAGCACGGTGCGAAGGAGCACGAGTGAGCGAGATCCTGGAGCGCCTGGCGGCGCACCGACTGGTTCCGGTCGTGGTCATCGACGACGCGGCCCACGCTGACAGGCTCGCCCAGGCGCTCGTCGACGGCGGGCTGCCGGTCGCCGAGGTCACCTTCCGCACTCCGGCCGCGGCCGACGCCATCCGCGTCATGGCCGCGCGCGGCGACCTGCTGGTGGGTGCGGGGACCGTGCTGACGCCGCAGCAGGTCGACGCGGCGGTGGCCGCGGGCGCGTCGTACGTGGTGTCGCCCGGCACCAGCCGCGCGGTCGTGGAGCGGTGCCAGGAGCACGGCGTGCTCGCCCTGCCCGGCGCCGTGACCGCGACCGAGGTGCAGGCGGCCCTCGAGCTCGGCCTCACCACCGTGAAGTTCTTCCCGGCCGGCACGTCCGGCGGCGCCAAGGCCGTGGCCGCCCTCGCGGCCCCGTTCGGCGACGTCGGCTTCGTCCCGACGGGAGGCATCGGCCCCGCGAACCTCGCCGAGTACCTCGCGCTCCCGTCGGTCCGTGCCGTCGGGGGCTCGTGGATGGTCCCGCGCGAGCTGGTGCGCGTGGGCGACCTCGATGCCGTCCGCGACCTGACGGCCGAGGCGGTCAGCCTCGTCGCGCACCCCTAGGAGCTCCGGTCATGTCCAGCCTCACCATCCGCCCCGCGGCCGAGACGCGCTACGACGCCGTCTCGCTCGGCGAGGTCATGCTCCGCCTCGACCCCGGCGAGGGCCGCATCCGGACCGCGCGCTCGTTCCGGGTGTGGGAGGGCGGCGGCGAGTACAACGTGGCCCGCGGCCTGCGCCGGGCGTTCGGCCTGCGCACCGCCGTCGTCACCGCGCTCGCGGACAACGAGGTGGGCCGGCTGGTCGAGGACTGCATCCTCACCGGCGGCGTCGACACGTCGTTCCTGCGGTGGGTGCCCTACGACGGGGTCGGCCGGTCGGTCCGCAACGGGCTCAACTTCACCGAGCGCGGCTTCGGGGTGCGCGGGGCCGTCGGGGTGAGCGACCGCGGGCACACCGCCGCCGCGCAGCTGGCACCGGGCGACGTCGACTGGGAGCACCTCTTCGGCGAGCTCGGGGTGCGCTGGTTCCACACCGGCGGCATCTTCGCGGCGCTCTCGGACAGCGCCGCCGAGACGGTGATCGAGGCCGTGACCGTCGCCCGCAAGCACGGCACGGTGGTCAGCTACGACCTCAACTACCGCCCCAGCCTCTGGAAGGCGGTCGGCGGGCAGGCGCGGGCGCAGGAGGTCAACCGGGCGATCGCCCCGTCGATCGACGTGATGATCGGCAACGAGGAGGACTTCACGGCGTCGCTCGGCTTCGAGGTCGAGGGGGTCGACGAGAACCTCAGCACGCTGGAGCTCGACTCGTTCGCGGCGATGATCGACCGGGTTGCGCAGGCGTACCCGAACTTCCAGGTCATCGCGACGACCCTCCGCACCGTGCACTCCGCGACCGTCAACGACTGGGGCGCCATCGCGTGGTCGACGGAGACCGGGCTGGTCAGCGCCACGCACCGGGAGCGGCTCGAGATCCTCGACCGGGTGGGCGGCGGCGACTCCTTCGCGTCGGGCCTGGCGTACGGGCTGCTCGCCGGCGAGGACCTGCAGACGGCCGTCGAGTACGGCGCCGCGCACGGGGCGCTGGCCATGACCACACCCGGCGACACCACGATGGTGAGCAAGGCCGAGGTGCTCAAGCTCGCCGGCGGGGGCGGTGCCCGGGTCGACCGCTGACCTACTCGGTGAACCGCCACGTGCCGACGGACGTGTACGACGAGTCGGAGATCGTCTCGCCGGCGCCCGGCTCCAGCGGGTAGTGCTTCACGTTCCCCGCCCAGTAGCGCAGGATCCGGCCGAGCTCCCCGACGACGTCGTCGGGGACCACGCCGGCCGCGAGGTCGACCTCGAGCACGAACTTCATGTCGGAACCTCCCTGACTCAGGTGACCGCGCCCAGCTGCCAGGGCACGAACTCGTCCGACCCCAGGTCGAGCTCCTCGGACACCGTCTGCCGCCCGGACGCGACCGCGACGACCAGCTCGAAGAGCTCCTCGCCCACGGAGGTCACGGTCGCGGTGCCGTCGACGATCCGCCCGGCATTCAGGTCCATGTCCTCGGTCATGCGCAGGTACGTCGCGGTGTTCGTCGCGACCTTGATGGACGGCGTCGGCTTGCAGCCGAGCACGGAGCCGCGGCCGGTGGTGAACACGACGACGGTCGCGCCGCCGGCGACCAGCCCGGTGACCGAGACGGGGTCGTAGCCCGGGGTGTCCATGAACGTGAGGCCGCGGGTGGTCACCTTCTCGGCGTACTCGTAGACCTCCACCAGCTCGGCGGTGCCGCCCTTGGCCACGGCGCCGAGCGACTTCTCCAGGATCGTGGTCAGCCCGCCCGCCTTGTTGCCCGGGGACGGGTTGTTGTCCATGGTGCCGCCGCCGGCCGCGGTGTAGCCCTTCCACCAGTCGAGCCGGTCGAGCAGCTTCTGCCCGACGTCCCGGGAGACCGCGCGACGCAGCAGCAGGTGCTCGGCGCCGAACACCTCGGGCGTCTCGGCGAGGATCGACGTGCCGCCGCGGGCCACCAGCAGGTCGGACGCGTGGCCGAGCGCGGGGTTGGCGGTGATGCCGGAGTACCCGTCGGACCCGCCACAGTTGAGCCCGAGCACCAGCTCGGACACGGGCGCGGGCGATCGCCGGAGCGCGTCGATGCCGGGCAGCATCGCCTCGATCTCCGCGACGCCCGCCCGCACGGTGGCGCGGATCCCGCCGGTCTCCTGGATCACCAGGGTGCGCACCGGCTTGTCGGCGGGCAGGTCGAGCCCGTCCAGCAGCGTCTGGGCGGGCAGCATCTCGCAGCCGAGCCCGAGGACGAGCAGGCCGGCGATGTTCGGGTGGTCGGCGTACCCGCGCAGCGTGCGCCGCGTGATCTGCGCGCCCTCGCTGGTCGGCACCAGGCCGCACCCGGTGTCGTGGGTGAGCGCGACGACGCCGTCGACGTGCGGGTAGGCGTCGAGCACGCGGCCGCGGAACTGGTCGGCGATCAGCCGGGCGGTCGAGGCCGAGCAGTTCACCGAGGTGACGATGCCGACGTAGTTGCGGGTGCCCCACCGGCCGTCGCCGCGCGCGTACCCGTCGAACGTCCGCACGGGCCCGTCGGGCGTCGGCAGGGTGACGCGCGCGGTGCCGAACTCGTAGGCGCGCTCGTCGTCGTCCATGCCGAGGTTGTGGCTGTGCACGTGCTGGCCGACGGCGATGTCGCGCGTGGCGCGCCCGATCGACTGCCCGTACTTGCGCACCGGCTCCCCGCGGGCGACGTCCCGGACGGCGAGCTTGTGGCCCCGCGGCACGCTCTGGGTGACCACCACGTGCTCGAGCACGGTGCCGGACTGCAGGTCCCGGGTGGCGACGCCCACGTCGTCGTCCGGGCGCAGCACGAGCACGCACTCGGCCAGGCTGGGCGGCGTCGTCACCTGGGCAGGATACCGCTTTCCCTCAGACGAGCACCGGCGTGCCCGCGCCGAACGCGCCGCGCGGCCGTGGCAAGCGCCTACCCTCCTGACATGGCCGCATCCGTGACCCTCAGCGACGTCGCGCGCGAGGCAGGCGTGTCCCTCGCCACCGCCTCCCGCGCGATCAACGGCAGCGCCAACCGGACGGTGCGGGCCGACCTGCGCGACCGCGTGCTCGCCGCGGCGGCCCGCCTGCGCTACACGCCGGACGCCAATGCGCAGGCGATGGCCCGCGGCCGCACGACGTCGCTCGGGCTCGTGGTGCACGACATCGCCGACCCGTACTTCTCCTCGATCGCCGCCGGCGTCGCGCGCGCCGCCGACCGGGCCGGCCTGCAGGTCACGCTCGCCAGCACGCAGCACGACCCGAGCCGGGAGAGCGGGCTGGTCGACCTGCTGAAGCGGCAGCGCGCGCGGGCGATCGTCATCGCGGGTGGCCGTCTGGACGACGACGCCACCAACGACGAGCTGCGCGCGGCGCTCGCGGACTACCGCGCGGTCGGCGGGTCGGTCGCGCTCATCGGCCAGCCGATCCTGGGCGTCGACGCCGTGGTGATCGACAACGCGCAGGGTGCGGGCGACCTGGCCAAGGCGCTGCACGCTCGCGGCTACCGGCGGTTCGCGGTGCTGGCGGGGCCGGCGGGCCACCTGACCGCGCGCGAGCGGAGCGAGTCGTTCCGCGGCGCGCTCGCCGAGCTGGGCGACCCGGTGCCGGACAGCGCGGTGCTCACGAGCGCCTTCACGCACGAGGGCGGCGAGGACGCGATGCGCGCGCTGCTGCGCGGCGGCGAGCTGCCGGAGCTGGTGTTCGCGGTGAACGACGTCATGGCGCTCGGCGCCCTCGCGGCGGCGCGGGAGGCCGGTGTCCGGGTGCCGGAGGACGTCGCGCTCGCGGGGTTCGACGACATCTCGACGCTGCGCGACGTGGTCCCGGCGCTGACCACCGTGCGGATCCCGCTGGTCGACGTGGGCATCGCGGCCACCGAGCTGGCGCTGGCCGACGCGGCGGACGAGCCGCGGCTCACCCACGTGCCCACCGAGGTCGTGCTGCGGGCCTCGACCCCGGGGCGCTAGTCCTCACCGCCCGACGGCGTAGCCCTGCATCCCGCGAGCGTTGGCGGCGGCGACCAGCATCCCGTCGGACCGGACGCCCGCGGCGCTGAGCCGGCCGAGCTCCCAGGGGCCGGTGGTCTCCACCGCATGCCCGCGCCGGGACAGCCCGTCCAGCACGTCGGTCCCCAGGCGCGACTCGGCCACGAGCCCGCGCGGCGTGTGCGTGCGCGGGTAGAACGAGCCGGGCACGTGCGACGAGTGCCACATGGGCGCGTCGATCGCGGCCTGCAGCCCGGCGCCGCCCACCAGGTGCCGCAGCAGGAACGGCACGGTCCACTGGTCCTGCTGGTCGCCGCCGGGGGTGCCGAACGCGACGCCCGACCCGTCGTCGTCGAGCAGCATCGCGGGGCTGAGGGTGGTCCGGGGCCGCTTGCCGGGCGCGAGGCTGTTGGGCAGCCCCGGCTCGAGCCAGAACATCTGCGCGCGCGTCGGCAGCGCGAACCCCAGGCCCGGCACCACCGGGCTCGACTGCAGCCAGCCGCCCGACGGCGTCGCGGACACGCGGTTGCCCCAGCGGTCGACGACGTCCACGTGGCAGGTGTCGCCGGGGCTCAGCCCGAGCGGCGAGACGGTGGGCTCGCCGACGCCGGCGTCCGCGCTCTCGCGCGACCCCCAGAGGCTGGCCGACATCCGGGGCACCCGTCCCTCGGGCGAGCCGGGCAGCAGCCCCTCGGAGGCCTCGGGCCCGACGAGGGCCGCCCGGGCGGCGGCGTACGCGGGCGAGAGCAGCGCCTCGAGCGGCACGTCCGGGACGTCGCCGTACCAGGCCTCGCGGTCGGCGAACGCGAGCTTGGCCACCTCGACGACGGTGTGCACGAGGGCGAGGGTGTCGTTGCTCCGGACCATCGCCGCGACGTCGAGCGCGTCGAGCATCGCGAGCTGCTGGAGCAGCACGGGCCCCTGCCCCCAGGCGCCGGTCTTGTGGATCGTGCGGCCGGCGAACCGCAGCGAGGTCGTCGGCTCCTCGGTCGCGCGCCACGCGGCCAGGTCGGCGGCCCGCAGCAGGCCGGTGTGGCGTCGGCCCGACGAGTCGCGCACGGCGACGGACGTCTGGAAGGCGTCGACCGCCTCGGCGACGAAGCCCTCGTAGAACGCGCGCCGGGCCGCCTCGATCTGCTCCTCGCGGGTGCCGCCGGCCACCAGTAGGCGCTCGAAGGTGTCGGCCAGCACCGGGTTCGTGAACCGGGTGCCCGGGGCGGGGACCTGGCCGTGCGGCAGGTAGACCTCCGCGGAGGTGGGCCAGTGCTCGGCGAACATCTCGGCCACGGTCGCGATCGTCCGCGACGCCGCCCGCACCAGCGGGTAGCCGTCGCGCGCGTAGCCGATCGCCGGGCCCAGCACGTCGGCCAGCGGGAGCGTGCCGTACCGCGCGAGCAGGTCCAGCCAGGCGCCGAACGCCCCCGGCACGACGGCGGCGAGGTGGCCGGTGCCGGGCACCAGGTCGAGGCCGAGGTCGCGGTAGGCGTCGATCGTCGCCAGCGCCGGCGCGGAGCCCTGGCCGCAGAGCACGAAGGTGTGCGCGTCGGAGGCGCGGTGCCCGATGATCGGGGCGTCGCCACCCGGCCCGTTGAGGTGCGGCTCGACCACGCTGAGCGTGAAGCCGGCGGCGGCCGCCGCGTCGAACGCGTTGCCGCCGGCCTCGAGCGTGCGCATGCCGACGGCGGACGCCAGCCAGTGCGTCGAGGCGACCATGCCGAACGTGCCGAGGAGCTCGGGGCGCGTGGTGAACATCCGTCGATCCTGCCGCACCTGGGGCCTCTAGACCCCGCCGACGAACCCCAGCTGCCGCCACGCTTCGTACGCGCCGACCGCCGCGGCGTTCGAGAGGTTCATCGACCGCCGGCCCGGCAGCATCGGGATCCGCACCCGTCCGGTGATCCGCGGGTGGGCCAGCACCTCGTCGGGGAGCCCTGTGGGCTCGGGCCCGAACAGCAGGACGTCCTCGTCGGCCCAGGCGACGTCGGTGTGGTGCTGGGTCGCCTGCGTGGTGAAGGCGAAGACGCGCCCCGGGAGCAACGCCAGCAGGTCGTCGAGGGACGGGTGCACGACCACGTGCGCGAGGTCGTGGTAGTCGAGCCCGGCCCGCCGCAGCTTGGCCTCCGACAGGTCGAAGCCCAGCGGCTCGACCAGGTGCAGGGTGGCGCCCGTGCCCGCGGCCAGCCGGATGGCGCTGCCGGTGTTGCCGGGGATGCGGGGCTCGAAGAACGCGACGTGCAGCACACGGTGATCCTACGGATAGCGTTGTCTCATGCCCTTCGCTGCCGACGACGCCCGCTACGACTCGATGACCTATCGCCGGACCGGACGGAGCGGCCTCGACCTGCCGGCGCTGTCCCTCGGCCTGTGGCACAACTTCGGGGACACCACCCCGCTGGACACGCAGCGCGCGGTCCTGCGCCGGGCGTTCGACCTGGGCATCACGCACATCGACCTGGCCAACAACTACGGCCCGCCGTACGGCTCCGCCGAGGAGAACTTCGGTCGGATCCTGGCCTCGGACCTGCGCCCGTACCGCGACGAGCTGGTCATCTCCTCGAAGGCCGGCTACGACATGTGGCCCGGCCCGTACGGCGACGGCGGCTCGCGCAAGTACCTGCTGTCCTCGCTGGACCAGTCGCTGGCGCGCATCGGCGTGGACTACGTCGACATCTTCTACTCGCACCGCCCCGACCCCTCGGTGCCGATCGAGGAGACGATGGGGGCGCTGCACACCGCCGTGACCAGCGGCAAGGCGCTGTACGCGGGCATCTCGAACTACTCGCCCGCGCAGACCCGCGTCGCGCAGCGGGTGCTCGCCGACCTGGGCACGCCGCTGCTGATCCACCAGCCCAGCTACTCGATGTTCAACCGGCACGTGGAGAACGTGGCCGAGGGGCAGACCGAGAGCCTGCTCGACGTCGTCGGCGACCTCGGCATCGGCACGATCGTGTTCTCCCCGCTGGCGCAGGGTCTGCTCACCGGCCGCTATCTCTCGGGTGACGTGCCGGCCGACTCCCGCGCCGCCGTCGGGCACTTCCTCAAGCCCGCCGCCATCTCGGAGACGTACCTGTCCCGTGCGCGCGCCCTGGACGAGATCGCGTCCGGCCGCGGGCAGTCGCTCGCGCAGCTGGCCCTGTCGTGGGTGCTCCGCGACGACCGGATCACGTCCGCCCTGGTCGGCGCGAGCTCGGTCGCGCAGCTCGAGGACAACGTCGCGGCCCTGTCCGCCTCACCGCTGACCGCCGACGAGATCGCCGCGATCGAGCCCCACGCGGTGGACGGCACCGGCCGCTGACCCTTCGGCCCGACCCGTCCGTTCAGCGCCGGGCGATGCGGCGCAGGCCGACGCCGGCCGCGATGATCGCCGCGCCGACCAGGGCGAGCAACCCGGCCTGCGACCCGGTCGCCGCGAGCCTGGCGTCGGTCTCGTCGGCAAGCACGGCGTTCGCCGGGACCACCGGCGGGTCCGCCACGGGCGCGGCGGGGACGGCCGGCGTCGTGGGCTCCGAGCCCGCCGGCGCCGGGGGCGTCGTGACCGTGGGCGCCAGGCCGAAGGTGTAGGTCGCCCCGCCGACGACGATCCGCGAGATGACCGCGTCGCCGATCACGCCGGAGCCCAGCGAGTAGCCGACGCCGATGACCCGGGCGTCGGGGTTCGCGGCCACGAAGTCGTCGATGGTGCCGAACGAGCTGTAGCCCATGCCGGAGCCCACTCCGAACCCGGCCTTCGACGTCCACCAGCTTCCGTCGCCGTACGCCCAGGGCTCGTACACGAGGTAGCCGTCCCAGGTGCCGTTGCCGTCGCGGTCGACGGCCAGCTGCACGCTCGGGCGCACGCCGGTCGATGACGCGAAGTCGATGCGGGTAGCTGCCGCGTCCGCGAGCGGGAAGCTCGCCGCGACGTAGCCCGCGGCCTTGGACTGCGACAGGCCGGGGTTCGCGGTGCCGGCCTCGGTCCACACGTGCAGGCCGTCCGCGACGTACTCGTGGTGGCCGAACGTCCGGTTCTCCATGCCCCAGCCGGCCGCGTCCTTGTCGGTGGAGTGCAGGGTGAACACGGGCCCGGGGGGCGTCACGACCACGGGCGCGAGCCCGAAGGTGTAGGTCGCCCCGCCGACGACGATCCGTGAGATGACCGCGTCGCCGATCACGCCGGAGCCCAGCGAGTAGCCGACCCCGATGACCCGGGCGTCGGGGTTCGCCGCGACGAAGGCGTCGATGGTGCCGAACGAGGCGTAGCCCATGCCGGAGCTCACTCCGAACCCGGCCTTCGATGTCCACCAGCTGCCGTCGCCGTACGCCCAGGGCTCGTAGACCAGGTAGCCGTCCCAGGTGCCGTTGCCGTCGCGGTCGACGGCGAGCTGCACGCTCGGGCGCACTCCCGAGGTCGACGCGAAGTCGATGCGGGTGGCTGCCGCGTCCGCGAGCGGGAAGCTCGCCGCGACGTAGCCCGCGGCCTTGGACTGCGACAGGCCGGGGTTGGCCGTGCCGGCCTCGGTCCACACGTGCAGGCCGTCCGCGACGTACTCGTGGTGGCCGAACGTGCGGTCCTCCATGCCCCAGCCCGCCGCGTCCTTGTCGGTGGAGTGGACGGTGGTCACGGCGACGGGCGCGGCGACCGCGGCCGGCGCGGACCCGACCGGGTCGGCCACCTCGCTCGGTGCCCCCGCGGCGATGGCGGGGTCGCCCGTCGTGGTGTCGTCGGAGATCGCCTCGTCGTCCACCGGCGCCTCGTCCGCCGCGCCGTCGGCGCTGCCGTCGGCCGGAGCCGCGTCCGCCGCGTCGTTCGTGGCGTCGCCGGCACCGTCGTCGACCACGACGACGTCCTGGGCGGTCGTGCCGTCCGACGCCGGGACGTCGTCGTTCGCCATCGCCGGCGCGGCGACGGCGCCGAGCAGCACGACGCTCGTGGCGATCGCGCCGAAGCGGTGGGTGGTTCTCTTCACGGTCGTTCCTCCCTGTGGCGGGTGCCTCGACCCGCGCATGTCCTGGTGCGCCTCGCGCTCCGATACCTACATACTGGTATGCGGGTATACCAAGATTCGAGGACGTTGGTCCCGACCGAGGTCCTCCGAGAGGGCTGCCGCGCCGGGCTACTGTCGGGAGTCGCCGAGCGAGCCGTAGGAGCTGTCCGTGCCATTGAGTCCGCCGAAGGAACCGCTCCGGCTCACGTCGTTGACCGACCAGCTCGTCGCGACCGTCCGCGCGGCGATCGTCACCGGCGAGCTGGAGCCGGGGGAGGCCCTGCGCGAGGCGGAGCTCGCCGACACGCTGGGCGTCTCACGCACGCCGGTCCGCCAGGTTCTCCAGCAGCTCGCGGGCATCGGCCTCGTCCGGATCGACGTGGGCCGTCGCTACACGGTCGCGCCCGTCGACCCGGAGCGGCTCCAGCAGATCGTCGTCGTGCTCGCGGAGCTGTTCGGCCTCGCGACGCGGCTGGCGGCGCCGAACCTCACCGACGAGGACCGGGACTGGGTCGCGCAGGCGGGGCGTGCCGCCCGCACGGCCGACCCGTTCGTCGGTCCCGGCTTCTTCGACCTCGTCCTCGCGCGGTGCGACAACCCGGTGCTGGTGGAGAGCATCGATCGCTACCGGGTGCACGTGACCCGCTTGCGGACCCTGGTCGGCGGGGCGCCGGAGATGGAGTCGCGGCGGATGGCGACGATCCTCGCCGAGCTGCACCGCCGCGACGGCGATGCCCTGGCGCTGCTCGCTCGCGACGTGTTCCTCGAGCACGGGACCGAGCTCGTCGCCACCGTCGCGGCGCAGGCTGGCACCCTGTCCTCGTGACCCTCACCGACGCCGACCTCGCCCACCTGACCCGCGCCGTCGAGCTCGCGCGCGAGGCCCTCGACGACGGCGACGAGCCCTACGGCTCCGTGCTGGTCGACGCCGCCGGCCAGGTCCGGTTCGAGGACCGCAACCGCGTGAAGGACGGCGACGAGACCCGCCACCCCGAGCTCGAGATCGCGCGCTGGTCGGCCGGCCACCTCACGCCCGACGAGCGCGCCGCGGCGACGGTCTACACGTCCGGCGAGCACTGCCCGATGTGCGCGGCCGCCCACGCGTGGGTCGGCCTGGGCCGGATCGTCTACGTGACCTCGGCGGAGCAGACCGCGGCGTGGCGCGCGGAGTGGGGCATCCCGGCCGGGCCGGTCGCGGTCCTGCCGATCACGACGGTCGCGCCGGGCCTCCCGGTCGAGGGGCCGGTGCCCCAGCTGGTCGACCAGGTGCGGGAGCTGCAGCGCCGCCGGTTCGGGAAGGCCTGAACCTCAGGCCGGCTCGCCCACCCCGGCCAGCGCCGCCAGCAGCCCGGGCCCGTGCCGCTCGAGCTTGGCCGCGCCGATCCCGCTGATCCCGCCGAGGGCCTCCAGCGACGTCGGCCGCTGCGCCACCACCTCGCGCAGCGTGGCGTCGTGGAACACCACGTACGCGGGCACGCCCTGCTCCTTGGCGACGCCCGCGCGCCACGCCCGCAGCACCTCGAACAGCTCGGCCTCCGGCCCGTCGAGCGCCGCCGCGCGGGCGGTCCGGGTGCCGCGGCTGCGCACGACCTTCTCGGTCTCGCGCCGCAGCCGCACCTCACGCGCGCCGCGCAGCACCTCGGCGCTGTCCGGCGCCAGCCGCAGGGTGCCGTAGCCGTCGGTGTCGACCCCCAGCAGCTCCATCGCGAGCAGCTGCCGGACCACCCCGCGCCACTCGCCGTCCGACAGGTCCTGCCCGACGCCGAACGTCGAGAGCGACTGGTGCCCGAGCTGGGTGATCCGCGGGGTGGCCTTGCCGCGCAGGATGTCGACCAGGTGCCCCACGCCGTACCGCTGCCCGCGCTGCTCGAGGCGGACGACGGTCGAGAGCAGCTTCTGCGCGGCCACGGTCCCGTCCCAGGACTCGGGCGGCGTCAGGCACGTGTCGCAGTTGCCGCACGCCTCGGAGGGCTGGCCGAAGTAGTTGAGCAGCTGCACCCGTCGGCACGAGACCGTCTCGCAGAGCGCGAGCATGGCGTCGAGGTGCGCGGTGAGCCGGCGCTTGTGGGCCGCGTCGCCCTCGGACGTGTCGATCATGCGGCGCTGCTGCACCACGTCCGCCAGGCCGTACGCGAGCCATGCCGTCGAGGGCAGCCCGTCGCGGCCGGCGCGGCCGGTCTCCTGGTAGTAGCCCTCGACCGACTTCGGCAGGTCGAGGTGCGCGACGAACCGCACGTCCGGCTTGTCGATGCCCATGCCGAACGCGATGGTCGCCACCATCACGATCCCGTCCTCGCGCAGGAACCGCGACTGGTTGCGCGCACGCACGGTCCGGTCGAGGCCCGCGTGGTACGGCAGCGCCGGCACGCCGTGGTCGACCAGGAACTGCGCGGTCTGCTCGACCGAGTTGCGGGACAGGCAGTAGACGATCCCCGCGTCGCCCTCGTGCTCGGTGCGCAGGAGGTTCAGCAGCTGGTCGCGCGGCTTGTCCTTGGGCGCGATCCGGTACTGGATGTTGGGCCGGTCGAAGCTGGCGACGAAGTGCCGGGCGTCGCCCAGCTGCAGGCGCTGCGCGATCTCCGCGTGCGTCTGCTCCGTGGCCGTGGCGGTCAGGGCGATCCGCGGGACCTCGGGCCAGCGCTCGTGCAGCATCGACAGCTGCAGGTAGTCGGGCCGGAAGTCGTGCCCCCACTGCGACACGCAGTGCGCCTCGTCGATGGCGAACAGCGCGACCGTGCCGCGGTCCAGGAGCTCGATCGTCTCGGGCACCCGCAGGCGTTCGGGGGCGAGGTAGAGCAGATCCAGCTCGCCGGCGAGGTAGGCGTCCTCGACCTTCCGCCGCTCGAACGACTGCTGCGTCGAGTTGAGGAACCCCGCGCGCACCCCGAGCGTCGACAGGGCGTCCACCTGGTCCTGCATGAGGGCGATCAGCGGCGAGACGACGACTCCGGTGCCCTGCCTGACCAACGCGGGGACCTGGTAGCACAGCGACTTGCCGCCGCCCGTGGGCATGAGCACGAGGGCGTCGCCGCCGCGGACGACGGTGTCGATGATCTCGGCCTGCTCGCCGCGGAAGGCGTCGTACCCCCACACGCTGCGCAGCACCTCGGCGGCGGCGGCCAGCGCGGCCTCGGGGTCGAGCACCTGGGCGACCTCGCGCGGGATGTCCGGACGGGGCGCCGGTGCGCGTCGCGGGGTACCGGACCGGTCGCGACGCTCGGCGGCCGGCAGCGCCCGCGGGTCGTCCTGCTCGGGCGGCGGGGCGTCGTAGAACGGGTCGAACGGCGGCTCCTCGTCCAGAGGCCAGTCCGGCGCGTCGCCACCCCACCCGTCAGTCACGCGCACACCCTACGTGCCCCCACCGACGTCCGTTCGGCCCTCCACACGTCCTTCAATAGGGTGGGGCCATGGCAACCGCACTCATCACCGGCGCGTCCGCCGGTCTCGGCCTGGAGTTCGCCTGGCAGCTCGCCACGGCCAAGCACGACGTCGTCCTGGTGGCGCGCAACGAGGAGCGCCTGACGCGGCTCGCCGCCCAGCTCGAGGCCGCCGCGGGCATCCGCGCCGAGGTGCTCGTCGCCGACCTCTCCGTCCGCGCCGACGTCGAGCGCGTGGCCGACCGCCTGCGCGCCACGGAGCGGCCAATCGGCCTGCTGGTCAACAACGCGGGCCTGGGCCTCAACCAGCGGTTCGTCACGGGCGACCTGGCCCACGAGGAGTCGGCGCTCGCCCTCATGGTCACGGCCGTCATGGTCCTGTCGCACGCGGCCGCGGGTGCCATGGTGCAGCGGGGCCGCGGCGCCATCCTCAACGTCGCGTCCGTCGCCGCGCTGCTCACGTCCGGGACGTACTCCGCGCACAAGGCGTGGGTGCGGGTGTTCACCGAGAGCCTCGCGGTCGAGCTGCGCGGCACCGGCGTGACCGCCACGGCGCTCAACCCGGGCTTCGTGCACACCGAGTTCCACGACCGCGGCGAGATCGACATGACCGCGTACCCGGAGATCGCGTGGCTCAACGCCGAGGACGTGGTGGCCACGGCCCTGGCCGACGTCCGCCGCGGCGCGGTCATCTCGACGCCGAGCCTGCGGTACCGCACCCTGTCGGCGGTCGCCCGCCTGGCCCCGCGGTCGGCCGTGCGCGCGTTCGGCCGCTACCGTCGCGCGTACCAAGGGCAGGAGACCGACCTGGTCGTCGAGCCGGTCGACTGAGCGCCGCCCGGTAGCCTGACCGCCGTGAGCCACGACCTCTCCCCGACGCCCCGCGAGCAGCTGCTCGAGCTCATCAAGACCCTCGCGGTCGTGCACGGGAAGGTCACGCTGTCGTCCGGCCGTGAGGCCGACTACTACGTCGACCTGCGCCGGGTCACGCTGCACCACCGGGCCGCCCCGCTGATCGGTCACCTGCTGCTGGACCGGCTGGAGGAGGTCGGCCTCGGCACGGCGGAGATCGACGCCGTCGGCGGCCTGACGCTCGGCGCGGACCCCGTCGCGACGGCCTTGCTGCACGCCGCCGCGAGCCGCGGCCAGGACCTCGACGCGTTCGTCGTCCGCAAGGAGGCCAAGGCGCACGGCATGCAGCGGCGTATCGAGGGCCCGGACATCGCGGGCCGCAAGGTCGTGATCCTGGAGGACACGTCCACCACGGGCGGCTCGCCCATCGCGGCCGTCGAGGCGGCGCGCGAGGTCGGTGCGGAGGTGCTCGGGGTCGCGGTGATCGTCGACCGCGCCACCGGGGCCCAGGCCAAGATCGAGGCGCTCGGCGTGCCGTACCACTACCTGTTCAGCCTGTCGGACCTCGGCCTGGCCTGACCGCATGGCCGACGGGATGTTCGGCGTGCTGCTCGTGCTCGGCCTGGTCGTCGGGGTCGGGCTGCTCGTGGCGGGCGTCTGGGTGCAGCGCAAGCGGCACGAGCGCTTCCGCGCGTGGGCGGTGGCCAACGGCTGGACCTACGCCGAGTCCGACCGCTCGCTGGTCGACCTCTCCCGCGGGCAGCCGTTCGGAGCCGGGAGCGCGCGGCGGGCGACCGAGGTGCTGCGCGGGACGTTCGAGTCCCGGCCGGCGCTGTCGTTCACCTACACGTGGACCACCGGCAGCGGGAAGAACCGCTCCACCCACCACGCGCACGTCGTCGGGCTCGGCCTGCCCGCATACCTGCCGACCGTCGAGGTCACCCCCGAGGGGTTCGGCGCCATGCTGGCCAAGCTGGTGGGTGCCCAGGACATGCAGTTCGAGTCCGAGGACTTCAACCGCGCGTTCCGCGTGGCCGCCACCGACGAGCGGGTCGGGCACGCGATCGTGCACCCGCGCCTCATGGAGCGGCTGCTGCGGCCCGACGCCCGCGCCGCGGCCTGGCGGATCGACGGGACGTGGATCCTGTCGTGGGAGATGGGCACCACCGATCTGGACCGCCTGGCCCCGCGGCTCGGCCTGCTCGCCGCGGTGGTCCGCTCGGTCCCGCGGCACGTCTGGCTGGACCACGGGTTCGACCCGCTCGCCGCGACGGACGCCCCGGAGGGCCGAACGGGCTACTGACCTCGGCCGCCGTGACCGTCGACCGTAGGCTCACCGCGTGCTCGAGACCGTCCACTCCGTGCTCGTGCTCGGCGCCGTCGTCCTCGGGCTCGGCGCGTGGATGCGCCACCAGACCCAGCAGGCGGCCGCGCAGCGTCGACGGATGGCCGACTGGGCGGCGGCCGACGGCTGGACCTGGGTGGCGTCCGACTCGAGGGTGCCGCGGCTCACCGTCCAGCCGCCGTACTCGCTCTCGCTCGACGTCCCCGGCGACGTCCTGCGCGGGACCGTGCGCGACCTGCCCGCGGTCGCCTACACCGACGCCGTGCTGAACGGGCGCAGCCGCACCTCCGTGCAGGTCGTGGCTGTGCGGCTGCCGGTCCCGCTGCCGTTCCTCCAGGTCTCTCCCGTGGTGTGGGGGTCCTGGCTCGGCGAGCGGGGCACGGACGTGGATCTCGAGTCGGCGCGGTTCAACGAGACCTACGAGGTGCGCACCGAGCTCCCGCGGTACGGGCACGCCGTCGTCCACCCCCGGCTCATGGAACGGCTCCTGGCGGAGCCGGCGCCCGGCCTGGGGTGGCGGACCGAGGGGGAGTGGCTCTGGTCCTGGGGTCCCGGCCCGGTCGACCTGGACCTGGTCCGACGACGGCTGGCACTCCTCGAGGACGTCGTCGCGTCGATCCCGAGGCATGTCTGGGACGACGCCGCGGCCTCGCGCGCGGTCGCCCTCGACCCGGACTGGCTGCCCGATGCCCGCTCGTGACCGCCCGCCGACGCTACGATCGCCTGACCCGCCCGACCTCCGAGAGGCCCTGCCGTGAGCACCGGTGTCATCGTCCTGATCGTCCTCGTCGTGATCGTCGTGATCGCGCTCATCTGGGCCGTCGCCACCTACAACGGCTTCGTCCGCCTGCGGAACCTGGTGCAGGAGGCCTGGCGGCAGATCGACGTCGAGCTGCACCGCCGGCACGACTTGATCCCGAACCTCGTCGAGTCGGTCAAGGGTTACGCCGCCCACGAGCGGGGCGTGTTCGACGAGGTGGCCCGCGCCCGTGCCGCGGCCATCGCCCCCGGAGCCGGTCCGGCCGAGCAGGCCGCGCAGGAGAACCAGCTGACCCAGGCGCTCGGCCGGCTGTTCGCGGTGGCGGAGGCGTACCCGGTGCTGCGCGCCAGCGAGAACTTCCAGCAGCTGCAGGCCGAGCTCACCAACACCGAGGACCGCATCGCCGCCGGCCGCCGGTTCTACAACGCCAACGTGCGGCAGCTCAACACCAAGGTCGAGTCGTTCCCGTCCAACGTCATCGCGGGCGCGTTCCATTTCGAGCGCGCCGAGTACTTCGAGGTCGACGAGCCCAGCGTGCGGGCCGCGCCCGAGGTCAGCTTCTGAGCTAGACCCGCTCGACCAGGTCCTCCACGGAGGACAGAGGTGATCGCTCATGGGGACGCACGTCGCCCGTAGGCCCGCCGGCTCGCCGGGCGAGGGGCGCACGGCGACACTGCGTCTGCGTGGACGCACACGGGGGATGCAGCTGACGTTCGGTGTCCTGTTCGGAGCGGTGCTCGTGGGCATGTCCGTCCCGTTCGCGACGGACCCGGACGGCGGCTGGCTCCTGACCCTCGCCGGGGTCGCCGCAGGAGCACTGTTCCTCACGATCGGCATCCGGGGCTCGCGGCGAGGGATCGATGCCGATCAGGACGGTGCGCTCGTCAGGAACATGTTCACGAGCCGGTGGGTGCCGTGGTCGGACCTGGTCGACATCACGTTCGACGCCGTGCAGAACCAGGGCGGGGGGACGTCGTACCACCGACTCCTGCTCGGCACGCGGCACGGGCCGGTCGTGGCGCAGGCGCCAGGTGGGCGAACGACGCCCGGCGGCCGGCTCGACACGGCACGAGCCCGACTTCTGGCGATGCGCGACCAGGCGACCGCCGCGGGCAGCTAGACCCGCTCGATCAGGTCCTGCACGGAGTCCAGGATCTCGGTCGGCCGGAACGGGAAGCTCTCGACGTCCCCGAGGCGGGTCGAGCCGGACAGCACGAGGAACGTGCGCAGCCCGGCCTCGATGCCCGCGACCACGTCGGTGTCCATCCGGTCGCCCACCATGACGGTGGTCTCGGAGTGCGCGTCGATCCGGTTGAGCGCGGACCGGATCATCATCGGGTTGGGCTTGCCGACGAAGTACGGCTGCCGCCCCGTCGCGGCGCTGATCATGGCGGCCACCGCGCCGGTGGCGGGGAGGTCGCCGTCCGCGGACGGGCCGGTGACGTCGGGGTTGGTGGCGATGAACCGCGCGCCGCCCTGGATGAGCCGGATGGCCTGGGTGATCGCCTCGAACGAGTAGGTCCGCGTCTCGCCCAGCACCACGAAGTCGGGCTGCGCGGCGGTCAGGGTGTAGCCGGCCTCGTACAGCGCCGTGGTGAGCCCGGCCTCCCCGATGACGTAGGCCGAGCCGCCGGGCATCTGGTCCGTGAGGAACTGCGCGGTGGCCAGCGCCGAGGTCCAGATGGCGTCCTCGGGGACGTCGATCCCGGAGGCGGCCAGCCGCGCCCGCAGGTCGCGCGTGGTGAAGATCGAGTTGTTGGTGAGGATCAGGAACGGCCGGTCGTTGTCGCGCAGCGCGCGGACGAACTCGGGGGCTCCCGGCAGGGCGGTGCCCTCGTGCACGAGCACGCCGTCCATGTCCGACAGCCACGACCGGATCTCGCGCGGCCCGTGGTGGGTCACGCGCCGAAGGCCTTGCGCTCGACGGCGTCGCGCTCGGCCTGCTCGTCGTACCGCTCGTCGCGCTCGGCCTCGGGGGGCAGCCCGGCCTTGTCCCGACGGCGCTTGCGCCAGACCTCGATGATCACCGGGAGCACCGAGATGAGGACCACGAGGACCAGGAGCACCTCGATGTTCTTGCTGACGAACGCGATGCTCCCGAGCAGGTATCCCAGCATTGTGACGCCGCCGGCCCACAGGAATACGCCGATCGCGTTGAACAGCGCGAAGTGCCGGTAGGGCATCTTGCCGACCCCGGCGGCGACCGAGGCGTACGTGCGCACGAACGGGATGAACTGCGCGACGATCAGGGTCCGGCCGCCGTACCTGTCGAAGTAGGCATAGGTCTGGTCGATGTACTTCTGCTTGAAGAACCGCGAGTCGGGCTTGTTGAACACCCGGGGGCCGAGCTTGCGGCCGATGAGGTAGCCGGTCTGGGTTCCCGCGTAGGCGGTGACGATGAGGATCCCCATCAAGGCCCAGATGCTGATGTTGACCTGGAGCTTGTCCTGGGCGACCAGCGCACCGGCCGTGAACAGCAGCGAGTCCCCCGGCAGGATCGGGAACAGCAGCCCGACCTCGATGAAGATGATCGCCATGATGCCGAGAAGCACCCAGGTGCCGAACGAGTCGATCAGGTGCTGCGGGTCGAGGAAGTCGGGGCCGAGGGCCCCGAGCGACCCAGCGGCCGAGAGAGCGGTCGTCATCAGCATGCCGCCCAGCCTACGGGGCCGTCCGTGGCTAGCCCGCGGCCAGGTTGTGCGGACCCTGTGAGCCCGGTGCCGAACAGGGGCGGGTACAGACGGTCACAGTATCCGATGACTCCGGTGAACCGCCGGTGTTGCAGGTCCGTTCCAACGATGTAATGATGCCCGACGACGACGACGTCAGAGGTGTCTCACGAAGGAGTGAGGGCATGGAGCTGTACCACCCGCCCGGCTCGGGCATCACCCGCCGACAGATGCTGCTCGGCTCGCTGGCCGCCGTCGGAGGCGTCGCCGCGGCGGGCGCCCTGGCGGGCTGCACGCCGGCCAGCGCGGCGTCGAACGGCGTGAACCAGCTGGCCTTCTGGCACCTGCTCAGCGGCGGCGACGGCATCAACATGGCCGGCCTCGTCGACAAGGTCAACGGCCTGCACCACGGGTACGAGGCGACCCAGACCGTGCTCGCGTGGGGCGCCCCGTACTACACCAAGCTCGCCATGGCGAGCGTCGGCGGCCGGGCGCCCGACACCGCGATCATGCACGCGTCGCGCGTGGCCGGGTACGCGCCCGGCGGGCTGCTCGACCCCTGGGACCTCGACCTGCTGGCGGAGAACGGCGTGCACCAGTCCGACTTCCTCGACCGCGTCTGGGCCAAGGGCGGGCTGAACGGCACGCAGTACTCGATCGCCCTCGACTCGCACCCGTTCATCATGATGTACAACACCGACGTCGCCGATCAGGCCGGCGTCCTGGGCGCCGACGGGCAGCTCGCCCCCATCGACAGCCCCGACCAGTTCCTCGAGATCGCGCGGGCCATGCAGGCCGTGACCGGCAAGCACGGGCTGTCCTACGGCTACCTCGGCGACGGCGCCCAGATGTGGCGGCTGTTCTACACGCTCTACAAGCAGCACGGCGCCGACTTCGACCTGTCCGGCGCCAAGGCGAAGGTCGACGAGGACGCCGCCGTGTCGTCGCTCCAGTTCGTCCAGCAGCTGCTCGACGGCACCATCTGCACCCCGAGCGGCGACTACGGGACGGCGGTCTCGGAGTTCATGTCCGGCGAGAGCGGCATGTTCTTCACCGGCGTCTGGGAGCTGCCGACCGCGAAGAACGCCGGCATCCCGTTCGACGCCCAGCCGATCCCCACGCTGTTCGGCACGCCGGCCGCGTACGCCGACTCGCACGCGTTCACGCTGCCGCACCAGTCGAGCCCGAACGAGCAGCAGCGGCGGGCGACGTACCGGTTCGTGGCGGACATCCTCACCAGCTCGCTCGCGTGGGCCGAGGCTGGCCACATCCCGGCGTTCCAGCCCGTCGTGCAGAGCCCCGAGTACCAGGCGCTCCTGCCGCAGGCGCACTACGCACCGGCCGCGGAGATCCTCAACTACGACCCGGAGGCGTGGTTCACAGGCTCCGGCAGCGACTTCCAGAACTACTTCCTGGAGACCGTGCAGGGCGTGTACCTCGACGGCTCCGACCCGGCGAAGGGCTTCGACGCCTTCGTCAAGCGCGTGAACGTGCAGCTGTCCAAGCCGAACCCCGTCTGACCGGAAGGAGTCGACCGTGTCCACCGCAGCCCTCAGCGTCGCCACCGGCACCCGCGCAGGCTCTCAGCAGGCCCGGCCGGGCGAGCGTTCGGCGCACGCCCGCAACAACCGCATCGGCTGGGCGTTCGTCGCGCCCTTCGTCATCGTCTTCGTGATGTTCCTCATCTGGCCCCTGGTGCACGGCTTCTACCTCAGCTTCACCGGGGAGAGCATCACGGGCGCCAACGGCGAGGTGATCGGGTTCGCCAACTACGCCGAGGCGCTGCAGGACCCGATCATGTGGCGGTCCTTGCTCAACACCCTCTGGTTCACGGTGCTGTCCACGATCCCGCTGGTGGTCGTCGCCCTGGTGCTCGCCCTGCTCGTGCACCAGGGGCTGCCCGGCCAGTGGCTGTGGCGGCTCTCGTTCTTCATGCCGTTCCTGCTGGCGTCGACCGTCGCGGCCCAGTTCTGGATCTGGATGTACAACCCCCAGCTCGGGCTCGTGAACTACCTGCTGGGCGCCGTGGGGGTCGATCCGGTGGCGTGGCTGCAGGACCCGACCTGGGCGATGTTCGCGGTCGTCGTCATGACGACCTGGTGGACCGTCGGGTTCAACTTTCTGCTCTACCTGACCGCGCTGCAGAACATCCCCGAGCAGCAGTACGAGGCCTCCGCGCTGGACGGGGCCGGGCGCTGGCGGCAGCTGCGCTCGATCACGGTCCCGCAGCTGGGCCCGACCACCGTGCTCATCGTGATGCTGCAGGTGCTGGCGTCGCTCAAGGTGTTCGACCAGATCTACATCATGACCAACGGCGGCCCGGCGGGCGTCACCCGGCCGGTCGTGCAGTACATCTTCGAGACCGGCTTCACCGGCTACCGGTTCGGGTACGCGTCGGCCATCGCGTACATCTTCTTCGCCCTCATCGTCATCATCTCGATCGGCCAGGTCCGGTTGACGTCCCGCAGGAGCGCCTGATGACCGCCATCGCCACGGAACCAGCCGCAGCCCGGACCGTCCGGCACCCGCGCAACCGCTTCGCCGAGCGGGCCGGCCTGCGCATCGGCGAACGCTTCGCCAGCCCCGGCCGCATCGGCGCGCTCGTCGCCCTGGTCGTGCTCGCCGTCCTCTGGCTGCTGCCGTTCCTCTGGGCGCTGGTCACGTCGTTCAAGTCCGAGACGGACGCGGCCGCGACGCCGGTGTCGTTCTTCCCGAAGGACGGCTTCACCGCTGACGCCTACGCGAACGTGCTGCGCGAGGGGAACATCCCGCTCTGGACGTGGAACAGCCTGATCACGGCGACGGCCATCACGGTCATCACGCTCGTGGTGTCGTCGCTGGCGGCCTACGGGTTCTCCCGGCTCGACTTCACCGGCCGGCGCTGGCTGTTCTGGGGCATGATCGCGTCGATCATCATCCCGCCGCAGGTGCTCATCGTCCCGCTGTTCTACGAGATGCTCACGCTCAACCTGGTCGACACCTACTGGGCGGTGATCCTGCCCCAGGTGGTGGCGCCGGCCATGGTGTTCATCCTCAAGAAGTTCTTCGACCAGGTGCCCGTCGAGCTCGAGGACGCGGCCCGGATCGACGGCGCCGGGCGCCTGCGGGTGTTCTGGTCGATCGTGCTGCCGCTGTCGCGCCCGATCCTCGCGGCGGTCGCGATCTTCGTGTTCATCGCGGCGTGGAACAACTTCCTCTGGCCGTTCATCGCCACCAGCGACTCGTCGCTCATGACGCTGCCCGTGGGCCTGCAGACCGTGAAGAGCGCCTACGGGTTGCAGTACGCGCAGGTCATGGCGTCGGCGGTGCTCGCCGCCATCCCGCTGGTGGTCGTGTTCCTGTTCTTCCAGCGCCAGATCATCCGCGGGTTCGCCACGACCGGCTTCGGAGGACAGTGATGACTCGCGCACGCGTCACGCTCGACCGCGACTTGGTCGTCGGGGAGGTGCCCCGGCGGATCTTCGGCTCGTTCGTCGAGCACATGGGCCGGTGCGTCTACACCGGCATCTACGAGCCCGGCCACGCCACGGCCGACGAGCAGGGGTTCCGCCGCGACGTCCTCGACCTGGTCAAGGAGCTGGGCGCCACCGTGATCCGGTACCCCGGCGGCAACTTCGTCTCGGGGTACGCGTGGGAGGACGGCGTGGGTCCCGACCGGCCACGGCGGCTGGACGGCGCCTGGCACACGGTGGAGACCAACGCGTTCGGGCTGCACGAGTTCGTCGACTGGTCGCGCGTGGCCGGCGTCGAGGTCATGGAGGCCGTCAACTTGGGCACCCGAGGGGTCGAGGAGGCCCGCGCGCTGGTCGAGTACGCCAACCACCCTGGTGGCACGGAGCTGTCCGACCGACGGCGCAAGAACGGCCACGAGGACCCGTTCGACATCCGGCTCTGGTGCCTGGGCAACGAGATGGACGGCCCGTGGCAGATGGGCGCCAAGACCGCCGACGAGTACGGGCGCCTGGCCCAGGAGGCCGGCAAGGCCATGCGGCTGGTGGACCCGGGCATCGAGCTGGTCGCCTGCGGCTCGTCCAGCTCGGCCATGCCCACGTTCGGCGCCTGGGAGCAGACGGTGCTCGGGCACGCCTACGACCAGGTCGACTACGTCTCGCTGCACGCCTACTACCAGGAGCACGACGGCGACCACGCGAGCTTCCTGGCCAGCGCGGTCGACATGGACTACTTCATCGAGTCCGTGGTCTCCACCGCCGACGCCGTGCGCGCCCGCGGCAAGCACAAGAAGTTCGTGAACCTCTCGTTCGACGAGTGGAACGTCTGGTACCAGTCCGGCAAGGACACCGAGGACCAGCCGCACGTGATCGAGAAGGCCGGCGTATGGAAGGAGCACCCGCGGATCATCGAGGACGAGTACTCGGTCACCGACGCCGTGGTCGTCGGCACCCTGCTCAACTCGCTGCTGCGCCACGGCGACCGCGTGAAGATCGCCAACCAGGCGCAGCTGGTCAACGTCATCGCGCCCATCCGCTCGGAGGAGGGCGGCCCGGCGTGGCGGCAGTCGATCTTCTGGCCGTTCGCGCGCACGGCGGCCCTGGCCAAGGGCGTCGTCCTGCGCACCGCGGTCACCTCCGACCGCTACGAGACCGCCCGCTTCGACGACGTGGACCTGGTCGACGTCGCCGCCACCTGGGACGAGGAGCACGGCCGGGTCGCGCTCTTCCTGGCCCACCGGGGTCTCGACGAGGACGCCGAGGTGACGGTCGACCTGCGCGGCTGGGCCGCGAGGCGCGTCACGCGTGCCGAGGTGCTCACCGTGCCCGAGGGCGGCGACCGGCACACGTCGAACTCGGTCGACGCCCAGGACACCGTCGGCCTGGTCCCGCTCGACGGCGTGCGGGCCGACGGCGGCCGCGTGAGCCTGCGGCTGCCGCCGCTGAGCTGGGCCGTCGTGGAGCTGGAGGTCACGCCGGCCTGACCGGCCGTTACGGTGGCGCCCGTGGACGAGGAGCGCGCGGAGGTTGGGGTCGGCCCGTGGGTCGGCGAGTGGCCGTCGGACGACCGCTACGACCCGGAGCTCCTGGCTCACGGCGACCGCCGCAACGTGGTCGACCGCTACCGGTACTGGACGCTCGAGGCGATCGTCGCGGACCTGGACACCCGCCGGCACCCGTTCCACGTGGCCATCGAGAACTGGGCGCACGACCTCAACATCGGGTCGGTGGTGCGCACCGCCAACGCGTTCCTGGCGGCCGAGGTGCACATCGTCGGCAACAGGCGCTGGAACCGCCGCGGCGCCATGGTCACCGACCGCTACCAGCACGTCCGCCACCACCCGTCCGTCGACGACCTGCTGGCCTGGGCTGCCGCCGCAGGCCTTCCGGTGCTCGGCGTGGACAACCTGCCCGGCTCGGTGGCGCTCGAGGGGTACCCGCTGCCCCGCGCGTGCGTCCTGCTGTTCGGGCAGGAGTCGGTCGGGCTGTCCGACGCGGCACGCGACGCGGTGGTCGACGTCCTGCACATCGCGCAGTTCGGCTCGACCCGCTCGATCAACGCGGGAGCGGCCGCCGCGATCGCCATGCACGCCTGGATCGCGCAGCACGCGTCCGGCGTCCAGGGGTAGAACGTCCCGGCCGGGCAACCCTGCAGCCGTGCCAGAATCGAACCGATACCCCTCCCACTACACGCAGGAGATGCTGCAGATGGCCATCGCCACCCCCGAGGTGTACGCCGAGATGATCGACCGGGCGAAGGCGGGCAAGTTCGCCTACCCGGCCGTGAACGTCACCTCGTCCCAGAGCGTCACCGCCGCCCTGCAGGGCTTCGCCGAGGCGGAGTCCGACGGCATCATCCAGGTCTCCGTCGGCGGCGCCGAGTACGCGTCCGGCGCGACCGTCAAGGACCGCGTCGCCGGCTCGCTCGCCCTCGCGGCCTACGCGGCCGAGGTGGCCAAGGGCTACCCGATCACCGTCGCGCTGCACACCGACCACTGCGCCAAGCAGAACCTCGAGTCCTGGGTGCGGCCGCTGCTCGCGCTCGAGATCGAGCAGGTCAAGGCCGGCAAGCTCCCCACGTTCCAGTCGCACATGTGGGACGGCTCGTCCGTGCCGCTCGACGAGAACCTGATCATCGCCGAGGAGCTCCTCGAGCTCTCCGTCGCGGCCCGCACCATCCTCGAGATCGAGGTCGGCGTGGTCGGTGGCGAGGAGGACGGCCACACGGCCGAGATCAACGACAAGCTGTACACGACCGTCGAGGACGGCCTGGCCACGGTCAAGGCGCTCGGCGCGGGCGAGAAGGGCCGCTACCTGACGGCCCTCACGTTCGGCAACGTGCACGGCGTGTACAAGCCGGGTGCGGTCAAGCTGCGCCCGTCGATCCTCGCGGACATCCAGAAGGCCGTCGGCGACGCGATCGGCAAGGAGAACCCGTTCGACCTCGTGTTCCACGGCGGCTCCGGCTCGACCGAGGCCGAGATCTCCGAGGCCGTCGACAACGGCGTCATCAAGATGAACATCGACACGGACACGCAGTACGCGTTCAGCCGTCCGGTGGCGGACCACTTCTTCCGCAACTACGACGGCGTGCTCAAGGTCGACGGCGAGGTGGGCAACAAGAAGGCCTACGACCCGCGCGCCTGGGGCAAGCTCGCCGAGGCCGGCATGGCCCAGCGCCTGGTCGAGGCCGCGCAGCAGCTGCGCTCGGCGGGGCACACGCTCGGCGCCTGACCTCCGCACCGAAGAAGGGCCCCGTCCACCTGGACGGGGCCTTTCTCAGCTCTGGTTGTCGCCCACCGGCTGGAACTGCGACTCGTCACCCTCGACGACGTCGAGCAGCTCCCCGATCCGGGTGACCTCGAGCAGGAACCGCACGGTGGGCGGCACCCGCAGGAGGCGGACGCGGTGCTGGGAGCGGATGGACAGGCGGGCGAGGAAGGCGACGCCCGACGAGTCCATGAACGTCACGTGGTGCGCGTCGACCTCGATGGGCAGGCCCACCTGCTCGGCCTCCGCGGTGGCTTCCTGCAGCTCCGGACCGAGGTCGGCGTCGACCTCTCCCGAGAGCACGATGCGGGTGGCGTCCGTCCCGACGATGACGTGGACGGCGCCGGGCTCGCCGACGACCCCCGTGCCCTGGTCGTCGTTCGAGACGTCGGCAGGCCCGCCGGGGGTCGTGCTGTTACCGTCGCGCACGGCGTTCCTTTCGCTGACAACCGTCCGGGGCCGGCGCCGGCTTCTCGACGACCCGCCTGTTCGGCACGCTAGACGATCGGAGGTGGTAGCGGTCAACTCCCACGCTGCCCCCTTCCCCCGTCCTGACCTCGCCGACGTCCGTGACCGCGCCCTGGGAGCTGCGTCCGTCCCGATCGCCTTGCTGGATGCGACCGTGCACGGGCTGCCCGTCGTGTGGGTCAACGACGCCTTCGAGAGAGTGACAGGGTACGGCCTGCACGAGGCGCAGCGGCGCCACGGCGACGTGCTCCGGGACAACGCGTTCCTGCAGCCCGAGATCGAGCGGCTGCGCGAGGCCGTGCACGCCGGTCAGCAGGTGGTCCAGACGCTCACGCTGCGCCGGGCCGACGGCTCCCCGTTCGCGTGCCGGGCGACCCTGTCGCCGGTGCCGGCCGACGACGACGACGGCACGCTCACGCACTGGGTGGTCGCGCTGCAGGACCTCACCGAGCAGCTCTCGCACGACGCGGAGCAGGCGGCGCTGGTCGAGGCCGAGCGGCGCGAGCGGCGCAGCCTCGGGCTCATCGCGCAGGTGTCGGACCTGCTGATGGACGTGGACGACCCGCACGCCCTGCGGGAGATCGCGGCGATGCTGCGCCGGTCGGTGGTGGGGTGGGCGGCCTTCTACCTCAACGACGGCGGCCTGCGCGTGGCCGACGGGATCGACGTGCCGCACGCCCCGACCGGCAAGGGGTCGCGGCACGGCGACGGACCCGCGGTCCACGACTCGGGCCCGGACGCCGTCCAGGAGCTGCTCGACGGAGAGGTCGACCGGCCGGTCGAGCTCGACCTGGACGGGTCGTACGGACCCGGCAGCGCGTCGGCGTGGCTGGCGCACCAGGTCGGCCAGGACCTCGCCGGGACCGACGACCGGCGCGTCGTGGTGTTCCCGCTGACGGGCCGTCGACGCGTGCTCGGCGTCCTCGCGGCGCACGCCCACGAGGGGGACGACGCGAGCGGCCTGGAGGACTCCGTGCGGACCGTGCTCGAGCTGACCGCCCGGCGCGTCGGCATGGTCATCGACAACGCGCGGCTCTACGACCGGGAGCACCGCCTGGCCGAGACCCTGCAGCGCGCGATGCTGCCCGAGCAGGCCGAGGTGGACGGGCTCGACGTCTGGACCTACTACGCGCCGAACTCGGAGAACGCGCAGGTGGGCGGCGACTGGTACGACGTGCTGCAGGTCGGGCCCGACGTGGTCGGCGTGGTCATCGGCGACGTGGTCGGGCACGACGTCGAGGCCGCCGCCTCGATGGGTCAGCTGCGCTCGGTGGTGCGCTCGTACATCTACGACCTGACCACGCCCGGGCCGGTGCTCGAGCGGGTCGACCAGCTGGTGGCGGGCATGCGCGTGCCGCGGCCGGCGGGGCTGGTGCTCTCGACCCTGACGCGCACGGACGGCAGCTGGCGGCTGCAGTACTCCCGCGCCGGGCACCTGCCGGCGATGCTGGTGCGCGACGGGCGGGTGACCCAGCTGAGCGAGGCGGGCGGCGCGCTCATCGGGTTCGGGGGGGTGCCTCGCGCCACGGCCGCGGTCGACCTCGAGCCCGGCGACGTCGTCCTCTACTACACCGACGGGCTCATCGAGCGCCGGGACCGCGGCCTGCCCGACGGGCTCGCCGCTCTGTCCGCCGTCGCCGCGGCAGTCACGGCGCGCGACGCCGCGGGCGTCGGCGAGGAGCTGCTCTCCCGGCTCGCGGACCACCCGGAGGACGACGTCGCCGTCGTCGTGGTGCGCGTGCCGTCGCCGCTGGACGCCTCCGAGCGGGCCCGCAGCCCGCGCCGCCGTCGCTGGTCGCTGCCCAGCGAGCCGGCGTCCATCGCCCGCGCGCGGCACGCGGTGGTGCGGACCTGCCAGGCCTGGGGCATCGAGGACGCGGCCAACGCCGAGCTGGTGGTCTCCGAGCTGGTGGCCAACGCCGTGCTGCACGGCTTCGGGCACGTGTCGCTGCAGCTCTACGACACGGGCGACGGCCTGCGCATCGAGGTCGAGGACGCCAACCCCACGCCGCCGGTCAGCACGGACGGCCACCCCGGACGCGTGGGCGGGTTCGGCATGCAGATCGTCGAGCGGCTGGCCGACTGGGGCTGGCGGCAGTCGCGCGGCGGCAAGCTCGTGTGGGCGAAGGTCCGCCCGGGCTCGCTGCCGGGCTCCTAGGCGGGAGCGGGTGCCCCGTCGGGGCGCCGGAAGCCGGACTCGCTGACCCCGTCCTCGCAGTGGTGCTCCGCGTCGACGCGGAACAGCTCGAGGGCGCCGCAGATCTCGATGACGAACAGGTCGCGCGGGTCCGCGCCGCGCAGGACGGTGGCACCGCCGCGCTTGCGGCCGGCGTCGGCGAGCGAGATGAGGAACGCTGCGCCGGTGGAGTCCATGAACGTGACCTGGCACATGTCGATGACCAGCAGCTGGCGGCGCAGCCCGACCACGCGCGCGGCGATCTCCGGGAACTGGTCGCGTTCGGCCAGGTCCAGGTCGCCGGCGATGGCCAGCGTCGTGGTCGTCGAGGACGTCGAGATCTCGATCATGTCCGCCCTGTCGTGGAGGGGCAGTGCTGCCGAACAACGGTCCAGGTCGGCGGCACGACTGTAGTCGCGCGTCCGGGGGCCCGCACGCGGGGACACGGCCGGACCTGGAGGACACTGGCCGCATGAGCCACGAGAACCTGCTGGATGGTCCCGCCCCCACCCTGCTCCCCGCGGACGGCCCCGACGCCGACGCCCGCGCCGCCCTGACCAGCGGCTCCACCCCGCGCGAGGCGATCCCCGCCGCGCCGGCGTCGTCCCTGCTGTGGGCGCTGCTGGCGGAGGGGGCGCTCGCCGACGAGGGCGACCCGGTCGCCGCCTACGCGTACGCCCGCACGGGGTACCACCGCGGGCTCGACGCGCTGCGCCGCGCGGGCTGGCACGGTCGCGGCCCGATCCCGGCGACGCACGCCCCGAACGAGGGCTTCCTGCGCGCCTTGCTCGCGCTCGCGGAGGCCGCCGAGGCCATCGGCGAGACCGAGGAGTCCGCGCGGTGCGAGCAGTTCCTGGTGGACAGCGGGACGTCGGTCGACGAGGTGGCCGACCTGCGCTGACATGACCCTTTCTTGACGATCCGGTACCCTCTCGGAGGTACTGGGTCACTGCCGCCCGGTGCTCGCGGCCGGAGCTCGGTCCGCACCGTAGGCAGGGTGGGAGTGGTGATCTCGATGCCGGCCGTCGTGGTGCTCGGTGCTCAGTGGGGCGACGAGGGCAAGGGCAAGGCGACCGACCAGCTCGGCTCGCGGACCGACTTCGTCGTGAAGTTCAACGGCGGCAACAACGCGGGCCACACGGTCGTGATCAACGGCGAGAAGTACGCCCTGCACCTGCTGCCGTCGGGCATCCTCTCGCCCGGCGTCGTGCCCGTCATCGGCAACGGCGTCGTCGTCGACATCGACGTGCTGTTCGAGGAGATCGACGCGCTCGAGGCGCGCGGGCACGACACGTCCGCCCTCCGGGTGTCGTCGGCCGCGCACATCATCGCGCCCTACAACCGCACGCTCGACAAGGTCACCGAGCGGTTCCTGGGCAAGCGCCGCATCGGCACCACGGGCCGCGGCATCGGCCCCGCGTACTCCGACAAGATCAACCGCGTCGGCATCCGCATCCAGGACCTGTTCGACGAGAAGATCCTGCGCGAGAAGGTCGAGGGCGCGCTCGACCAGAAGAACCACCTGCTGGTGAAGGTCTACAACCGCCGGGCCATCACGGTCGACGAGACCGTCGACGACCTGCTGCGCCACGCCGACCGCCTGCACCCGCTGGTCGCGGACACGCCGCTGCTGCTCAACCGGGCCCTGGACGACGGCAAGACGCTCGTCTTCGAGGCCGGGCAGGCCACGATGCTCGACGTCGACCACGGCACCTACCCGTTCGTCACGTCCTCGTCGGCCACGGCCGGCGGCGCGTGCACGGGCTCGGGCGTGGGGCCCACCCGGATCGACCGCGTGGTCGCGGTGGCCAAGGCGTACACCACGCGCGTGGGCGAGGGCCCGTTCCCCACCGAGCTGCTCGACGACGACGGCGAGTGGCTGCGGCAGACGGGCGGCGAGTTCGGCACCACCACGGGCCGCCCGCGCCGCACGGGCTGGTACGACGCGGTCGTCGTCCGCTACGCCGCCCGTGTCAACGGCCTGACCGACCTCGTGGTGACCAAGCTCGACGTGCTCACCGGCCGCGACAAGATCCCCGTCGCCGTGGCGTACGACGTCAACGGCCGCCGGTTCGACGAGATGCCGTACGACCAGTCGGACTTCCACCACGCGACGCCCGTCTACGAGTACCTCGACGGCTGGACCGAGGACATCTCCGGGGCGCGCGAGTTCGACGACCTGCCGGTGAACGCCCAGCGCTACCTGCTGCGGCTCGAGGAGATCTCGGGCGTCCGGATCTCGTCGGTCGGCGTCGGGCCCGGCCGCGAGGCGACCATCGTCCGGCACGAGCTGCTCAGCTGACCGCCGCGGTCTCGCGCACGACGGCGGGCAGCTCCAGCTCGGCGACCATGTGCTGGCGGACCACGGCGATCGGGTAGGCGACCGCCGCCAGGCTCAGCGCGGTCGCGCCCACGAACACCGCGGGCAGGCCCCACTGCTCGGCGACGAACCCGCCGAGCAGCGCGCCGACCGGCATGAGCCCGAACGCGAGCGTCCGGCCGGCGCCGCCGACGCGGCCGAGCATCCCGGGCGCGACCATCCGCTGCCGCATGGACTGCGAGATCACGTTGCCGTTGGTGTTGAGGAAGCCGAGGAAGAACGCGGTGACCGTCAGGGCGGGGACCGTCGGCACGAGCACCGGGACCACGAGCAGCGCCGCGTTGAGGGTCCAGCAGCCCAGCAGCAGGCGGACCTCCGGGATCCGTCGGCCCAGCGGCTCCGCCGCGACCGAGCCGAGCACGGCGCCGACCGCGAGGACGGCGATGACCAGCGGGTAGTGCGCGGGCTCGAGGCCGACGCGGGAGCCGGGGCCGACCACCCAGAGCACGAACACCGCGAAGTAGCCGGTGCTGGCCATGTTCATCACGCTGCCGGCCACCAGGAGCGGGCGCAGCACGGGGTGCCGGACCAGGAAGCCGACGCCCTCGCGGATCTCGGCGGTCGCGCGCCGCTTCTCGGCCTGCGCGTGCTTGTAGCTGCCGGGGATGCGGGTGGAGATGAGCACCAGGGCCGCGACGGCGAGCCCGGCGGGGATGCCGAACACCCAGCCGGCGCCGAAGGCGAGCACCGCCCCGGCGATCGGCCCGCCGACGAACGCGGCCATGACCTGCTGCGCCGCCAGCGTGCGGCCGTTGGCGGCCTCGAGCCGGGACCGGGGCACCAGGTCCGGCACCAGCGCGGACCCGGCGAGGTCGACGAACACGTCGGTGACGCCGTACGCCAGCACGATCACGGTGAGCACCGGCATGGTCATGCGCCCGGTCGCCACCAGGTGCACGGCCACCGCGAGCAGGAGGGCGCGGGCGGCGAGCCCGACCACCTGCGTGTACTTGCGGTCCCGCCGGTCGACGACGACGCCGGCGGCGAGCCCGAGCACCAGCCACGGCAGCCAGGCGGCGGCGGTGAGCAGCGCGATCTGGCCCGGGGAGCGCGTGAGGGTCAGGGCGTAGAGCGGCACGCCGGTCTGCAGGACGCCGTCGCCCAGGTTGGCCAGCCCCGTGGCCGTCAGGTGGGCGGTGAACCGGCGGCCGAGGGGCTCGCGCACGGCGGGGGCGTCGCTCATGGGTGGGCTCCGGGTAGGATCGAAAAGGAAACTCTGCAAAGACAACTCTGCAAAGGTATCTCTGCGAATGAGCGAGAGCAACCCCCTGCCGTTCCGGGCCCGCGCGATCGGGCCCGACGAGCTCAAGGCCCTGGCGCACCCGCTGCGCATGGCGATGTACGACTACCTGTCCGAGCACGGGTCGGCGACCGCCAGCCAGCTGGGCCGGCACCTGGGCGAGAGCAGCGGGCAGACCAGCTACCACCTGCGCCAGCTGGAGAAGCACGGGTTCGTCGAGGACGACCCGGCGCACGAGCGCGGCCGCGACCGGTGGTGGCGGGCGGTGGGGTTCAGCGTCGACGGGCGGGACATGCTCCGCGACCCGCGGACGGCGGACGCGGCCGAGGCCCTGCTGCAGGGTGTCGTCGCGGAGCGCACGCAGGTGCTGCAGCGGTGGCTGTCCACGGGCGACACCCCGGAGTGGGAGGCGGCGTCGCTCAACGACCGCTCGACGGCCGACCTCACTCTCGAGGAGATGCAGGAGGTGGTCCTCGCGGTGCAGGAGGTGGTCGACGGGGCGCTCCGGCGGGCGAAGGAGCGCAAGGCCGCGGGCGAGGTCGAGGGTCGGCGGCGCGTGCGCATCTACATCGACGCGCTGCCGCTGCCCCGGGAGGGTGAACTGCGCCCCTGAGTTGTGCTGGGCGAAAGAAACACGAATGTTTCCGGTCGTGGGTGATGGAAACGGGGCGCGCATAGGTCCACGGTGGAAGGACCGGTTCCCTTCACGGAGGTCGTCATGACGCTCGTCGAGCCCCACCCGTTCGACTACCCCTTCGATCTCGCCCCGATCGCCGTCCCCGCGGCGCCCGGCGGGCAGCGGCACCGCGCGCTGCAGGCGTGGGTCGGGGCGGTCGCGGCGCTCACCGAGCCCGACGAGGTCGTGTGGGTGGACGGCTCGGCCGCGCAGGCGGACGCGCTGGTCGAGGAGATGGTCGAGGCCGGCACCCTGATCCGGCTCAACCCGGCGCTGCGGCCGAACAGCTACCTCGCCCGGTCCGACCCGTCCGACGTCGCGCGGGTCGAGGACCGCACGTTCATCTGCTCGGTCGACCCCGACGACGCCGGGCCCACCAACAACTGGCGCGAGCCGCACGTGATGCGCGCCGAGCTGGCGGGGGTCTTCGCGGGGTCGATGCGCGGCCGGACCATGTACGTCGTCCCGTTCTCGATGGGCCCGCTGGGCGGCCCGATCTCCCAGCTGGGCGTGCAGGTCACCGACTCGCCGTACGTCGTCGTGAGCATGCGCGTGATGACGCGCGTGGGGACCGCGGTGCTCGACCTGCTCGGGGCCGACGGCGACTTCGTGCCCGCCGTGCACTCGGTCGGGGCGCCCCTGGGCCCGGACGACGACGACGTCCCCTGGCCCTGCAGCCCGATCAAGTACATCGCGCACTTCCCCGAGACGCGCGAGATCTGGTCGTTCGGCTCCGGGTACGGCGGGAACGCGCTGCTGGGCAAGAAGTGCTTCGCGCTGCGCATCGCGTCCGTGATGGCGCGCGACGAGGGCTGGCTCGCCGAGCACATGCTCGTGCTGCGCGTGACCTCGCCCGCCGGCCGCGTCTCGCACGTGGCCGCGGCGTTCCCGTCCGCGTGCGGCAAGACCAACCTGGCGATGCTCCAGCCGTCGATCCCGGGCTGGACGGTCGAGACGATCGGCGACGACATCGCGTGGCTGCGGCCCGGCGGTCCGGGCACCGACGGCCGGCTGCGCGCGATCAACCCCGAGGCCGGCTTCTTCGGCGTCGCCCCCGGCACCGGCGCGGCGACCAACCCGGCCGCCATCGCGACGCTGGCGCACGACGTGATCTTCACCAACGTCGCCCTCACCGACGAGGGCGACGTCTGGTGGGAGGGCCTGACGGACACCCCGCCGGCGCACCTCACCGACTGGCAGGGCCGTTCGTGGACCCCCGACAGCCCGGAGCCCGCCGCGCACCCGAACAGCCGGTTCACGGTGGCGGCGCAGCAGTGCCCGACGATCGCGGACTCCTGGGACTCGCCCGAGGGCGTGCCCGTGGACGCGATCTGGTTCGGCGGCCGGCGGGCCACCAACGTGCCGCTGGTGGTGCAGGCGCGGACCTGGCCGCACGGGGTGTTCCTGGGCGCCACGATCGCGTCCGAGCAGACCGCCGCCGCGGAGGGACCGGTCGGCGCCCTGCGCCGCGACCCGTTCGCCATGCTCCCGTTCTGCGGCTACAACATGGCCGACCACTGGGGGCACTGGCTGCGCCTGGGCGCCCAGCTGTCCTCGAGGGGCGTCCCGCTGCCGGCGGTCTTCGGCGTGAACTGGTTCCGCAAGGGCTCCGACGGGTCGTACCTGTGGCCGGGGTTCGGCGAGAACGCGCGGGTCCTGGCCTGGGCGCTCGGGCGGCTCGACGGGTCGGTGGAGGGGACCGACTCGCCGCTCGGCGTCCTGCCCGCGCCCGGCGAGCTCGACCTGCGCGGGCTCGACCTGCCGGACGGCGCGCTCGAGCAGCTGCTCGCGATCGACCCGGCGGCGTGGCTGGCGGAGTGCGACCTGACTGAGGAGTTCTTCGCGCGGTTCGGGGACCGGCTGCCGGTGGCGATGGTCGACGAGCTCGACGCCCTCCGGGCACGCCTGAGCGAGCGGCTCCGGGCCGGGTAGGCTCCCGGCCCGTGAAGATCCTCGTCGTCGGCACCGGTGCCCGTGAGCACGCGCTGGTGCGCGCGCTGTCCGTCGACCCCGCGGTGACGGCGCTGCACGCGGCGCCGGGCAACCCCGGCATCGGCGCGCTGGCCACGCTGCACGCGGTCGACCAGCTGGACGGCGCCGCGGTCGCGGCCCTCGCGACGTCGCTCGGCGCCGACCTCGTCGTGGTCGGCCCGGAGGCCCCGCTCGTCGCGGGCGTCGCCGACGCCGTGCGCGCCGTCGGCATCCCCGTGTTCGGCCCCTCCGCCGAGGGCGCCCGGCTCGAGGGATCGAAGGCGTTCGCGAAGGACGTCATGGCCGCCGCCGGTGTCCCCACCGCGGAGCCGCGGGTGGCGACGACCCTCGAGGAGGCGGCCGCCGGCCTCGACGCGTTCGGTGCGCCCTACGTGGTCAAGGACGACGGGCTGGCCGCGGGCAAGGGCGTCGTCGTGACCGACGACCGCGACGAGGCCCTCGCGCACGCGGCCGCGTGTCTGGACAAGCCCGGCGGCCGCATCGTGATCGAGGACTACCTCGACGGCCCCGAGGTCTCGCTGTTCGTCCTGTCCGACGGGGTCGACGTGGTGCCGCTGGTGCCCGCGCAGGACTTCAAGCGCGCGCTCGACGGCGACGAGGGACCCAACACCGGCGGCATGGGCGCGTACTCGCCGCTGCCGTGGGCACCGGCCGACCTGGTGGACGAGGTGGTCGAGCGCGTCGCGCGGCCGACGATCCTCGAGATGTCCCGCCGCGGCACGCCGTTCTCCGGCGTGCTCTACGTCGGCCTGGCCCTGACCTCGAACGGCCTGCGGGTCGTCGAGTTCAACGCCCGCTTCGGCGACCCTGAGACGCAGGTGGTCCTGGCCCGGCTGGCCACGCCGCTGGCCGGCGTGCTGCTCGCGTCGGCCACCGGGACCCTGGGCGCGCTGCCCCCGCTGGAGTGGCGCGACGACGCCGCGGTCACGGTGGTCATCGCGTCCGGCGGCTACCCGGGCGCGGTCCGCTCGGGCGACCCGATCACGGGCATCGAGGACGCCGAGGCGCTGCCCGGCGTGCACGTGCTCCACGCCGGCACCGCGCTGCAGCTCAACACGCCGGGTGACGACGACGACGCGATCGACGGCGCGCACCTCGTCTCCGCCGGCGGGCGCGTGCTCTCGGTGGTCGGCGTCGGCACCGACCTCGCCGCCGCGCGGGCCGCGGCCTACGCCGGGGTCGAGCAGATCGAGCTGCCCGGCTCGCACCACCGCTCGGACATCGCGGCCGAGGTGGCGGACCTGCCGCTGGTCTAGCCCGTCAGCGCGCGGATCTCGGCGAGCGCCCGGGCGACGGTCTGGCCCGCCGTGTCCACCACGGTCGCCTCGGGCCACGGGTCGAGCTGCCGGCCGGTCACGTCGGCCCACGTCGGCTGCCGGTGCCCCGGGATGTCGGCCACCCGCTCCTCGACCCGCCGCCGGTGCTCGACCGTGTCGGAGCACACCACGCGCACCTCGACGATCCGCGCGCCGGCCTCGTCGGCGACCCGGCGCCAGCCCTCCTGGCTCTCCCGCACCGGGTTGACGCAGTCCGCGACCACGGGCAGGCCGAGCCGGAGGTTGTCGAGCGCGACGCGCGCCCCGGCGGCGTAGCCGGCCTCCGCGGCATCCGGCACGGCGAGCGACGACTGCACGATCGCCTGCTCGAGCGTGTCGATCCGGACGTGCACCGCGCGCAGCTCGAGGGCGAGGGCGCGCGCGAGGGTGGTCTTGCCAGAGCCGGGCAGGCCGCCGAGCACCACCAGCAGGGATTTCTCGGTCATGGGTGCCATCATCGCGGGATGGCCACCACCACGTTCGTGTACGGCGACGGCACCTGGGGCGGCGACCCCGCGGTGACGCCCAGCCTGAGCATCGAGGTCCAGGACGGGGACATCGCGACCGTCCGCTACCAGCCGGCGCCCGAGGGGCTGGGCCGGTTCTACCTGGGCTTCCAGCCGCGCGACTTCTTCGACGACCCGGCCGAGAGCGAGCCCGTCGACCTCGGCGCCGAGGCCGAGGCGTTCGCCGGGTGGGCCCTGCTGGTGGGGGCGGTCGACGTCGAGGCCAAGCACGTGCGGCGGCTGCTGGCCGAGGAGCACGTGGACGAGCCCGAGGACACCTTCGTCGAGGAGACGGCCCAGCGCCTGGTGCGCCTGGTCGGGCTGCCCGTCCCGGACGGGCTCGAGGGCGGGGACGAGCTCGTCTGATCCGGCACACTTAGCGCCGTGACTGCTGCGATCCCCGGCTGGACCCACACCTACTCGGGCAAGGTCCGCGACCTGTACGTCCCCGACGAGACGACGGCGCTGGGCGACGTCGTCCTCGTGGTCGCCAGCGACCGGGTCTCGGCGTACGACCACGTGCTCAGCCCCGGCATCCCCGGCAAGGGCGTCGTGCTCACGCAGCTCAGCCTGTGGTGGTTCGAGCAGCTGGCGGACCTCGTGCCCAACCACGTGGTGTCGACGGACGTGCCGGCCGAGGTGGCGGGGCGCGCGATGGTCTGCCGCCGGCTCGAGATGTTCCCCGTCGAGTGCGTCGCGCGCGGCTACCTCACCGGGTCCGGGCTGGCGGAGTACCGGGTGTCCGGGTCGGTCACCGGCATCGCGCTGCCCGCCGGGCTGGTCGACGGGTCCCGGCTGCCCGAGCCGATCTTCACGCCGGCGACCAAGGCCGAGCTGGGGGAGCACGACGAGAACGTGCCGTTCTCCACCGTGGTCGACCAGGTCGGCGCCTCCGCGGCGGCCTCGCTGCGCGACCTGACGCTCGCCGTCTACGCCCGCGCCGAGGGCATCGCGCGCGAGCGCGGCGTGATCCTGGCCGACACCAAGCTCGAGTTCGGCACCGACCCCACGACCGGTGCGATCACGCTGGGCGACGAGGTGCTCACGCCCGACTCGTCGCGGTTCTGGCCTGCCGACCTGTGGCAGCCGGGCCGCGCGCAGCCCAGCTTCGACAAGCAGTTCGTGCGCGACTGGCTCACCTCGGACGCGTCGGGGTGGGACCGGGCGTCCGACGCCCCGCCGCCCGCGCTGCCCGCCGACGTCGTCGAGCGCACCCGCGACCGCTACCTCGAGGCGTTCGAGCGCCTCACCGGGACCACCCTGTCGGTGTGACCTTTCGCTCATCGCCGGCTTGCGAGAGTGGCGCAGTACAGAGGTTAGGCTAACCTCATTCAGCGCCACCTCCTGCGGCTCTGCCGGGTGGCCGACCCTGACGAATGGGAGCACCCCCGTGCGCATCGCGCGCCTCTCGGCCCTCGTGGCCACCGCGACGGCCGTCGCCCTCACCCTGACCGCCTGCGGCGGCGCGTCGGGCGGCTCGACGCCGTCGGCCACGGACGCGACGGGCACGACCGGAGCCGCATTCCCCGTGTCCATCGACTCGGCCCTGGGCACGGCGGAGATCACCGCGAAGCCCGAGCGCGTGGTGACGCTGGGCTGGGGCGCCGCCGACATCGCGTTCTCGCTGGGCACCACGCCCGTCGGCATCGAGGCGGACACGTGGGGCGGCGACGCCGACGGGTACCAGCCGTGGTTCCGCGAGGCCGTCGAGAAGGCCGGCGACGAGCTGCCGACCACCATCGCGATGTACCCCGAGCTCGACGTCGACGCGGTCGTCGCGCTGGACCCCGACCTGGTGCTCGCCCCGCAGTCGGGCCTCGACCAGGCCACGTACGACCAGCTCTCGGCGTTCGTCCCCGTGGTGGCCTACCCCGGCGACGCGTGGCAGACCTCGATCGAGGACCAGGTCACCCTCGCCGCGAAGGCCCTGGGCGTGCCGGAGAAGGCGCAGCCGCTGCTCGACCAGCGCCAGGCGGCGATCGACGACGCGGCCGCGGCCCACCCCGAGCTCGCCGGGACGACGTTCGCCTACGTCTACGGCGGCGACCAGCCCGGTGCGCTCTCGGTGTACCTGCCCGGCGACCCCCGCGTCGAGCTGCTCACCGGCCTGGGCCTGACGCTCGCGCCCTCGGTGTCGTCGCTCACCGCGTCGCCCGGCACGTTCGTCGCGACGCTGGGCCTGGAGAACGCGGACCAGCTGGACGACGCGCAGCTGTTGTTCACGTGGTTCAACAGCGCCGACGAGCAGGCCACCACCGAGGCGCAGCCGCTGTGGGCGCAGATCCCCGCGTTCGCGTCGGGGGCCTACGTGCCGATGCTCGACCCGCAGCTGGGCATGGCCGTGTCGGTGGCGACGCCGCTGAGCGTGCCGTGGGCGCTCGACGCGTACCTGCCGCTCATCACGGCGGGCGCGGCGAAGACCGCTCCGTAGCCTGCACCCTGTGACCACCGTCCTCGACGCCCGAGCCCCGCGCGCCACCCGCGCGCGGGGCTCCCGCGCGTTCGGGCTCGGCCTGGGGCTCGTCGCGGCGGTGCTGCTGCTGGTGCTGGTGGTCGGCCTGAGCGTCGCCGTCGGGTCGAAGGCCGTCCCGCTCGGCGACGTCTGGGCCGCCTGGCGGCACCCGGACGGCTCGTACACGTCCACGGTGGTCGCCTCGAGGATCCCCCGCACGCAGCTCGGCCTCCTGGTGGGCGCGGCGCTCGCGGTGGCCGGCGTCGTGATCCAGGGGCTCACGCGCAACCCGCTGGGCGACCCCGGGCTGCTCGGCGTGAACGCCGGGGCGTCGGCGTCGCTCGTGGTCACCACGGCGCTGCTGGGCGGTGCCGTCGGCCGGTCCGTGTGGGCCGCCGTGCCGGGTGCGCTGGTGGCGGCGGTCGCGGTGTACCTGGTCGGGTCGGGGGGCCGACGAGCCACGCCCGTGCGGCTCGTGCTCGCGGGCGCGGCCGTCTCCGCGGTGCTGGTCGCGCTGGTCGAGGCCGTCACGCTGGCGAACCCGACCGTGTTCGACACCTACCGGTCCTGGGTGGTCGGGTCGCTCGCCGGGCGGCCGCCGTCGACGGTGGGCGCCGTGCTCCCGTTCGTCGTCGTCGGGCTCGTCGTGTGCCTGCTGCTCGCCCGGCCGCTCAACGCGCTGGCGCTCGGCGACGAGGCGGCCACCTCGCTCGGCCTGCGCGCGGGCCGGACCCGGCTGCTCGGCGCGGCGGGCGCGACCCTGCTCTGCGCCGCGGCCGTCGCCGCCGTCGGGCCCATCGCCTTCGTCGGCCTGGCCGTCCCGCTGGTCGTGCGCGGGTTCACCGGCTCCGACCACCGCTGGCTGCTCCCGTACTGCCTGGTGCTCGGCCCGGTCCTCCTGCTGGCGGCCGACGTCCTCGGCCGCGTGCTCGCGCGGCCCGGCGAGCTGCCCGTCGGCGCGGTGACGGCGTTCGTCGGCGCCCCGTTCCTCATCGCGGCCGTCCGCCGGGGGAGGGTCGCCCTGTGACCCTGACCCTCGGCCGCGCCGCCGAGCCCGTCGTCTCGCTGCGCTGGCACCGCCGCCCCGTCGTCGTCTGCGTGGTCGCGCTCGCGGTCGTCGTCGTCACCATGCTGGTGACGTTGGCCGCCGGGGAGCTCGGGATCCCGCTGGCCGAGCTGCCGTCGGTGATCGCCGGGAGCGGCTCGCGCGTGCAGGAGTGGGTGCTCTGGACCAACCGGCTGCCCCGGCTGCTGGTCGGCGCCGCGGCCGGCGCGGCGTTCGCGGTCGCCGGCGCGATGTTCCAGTCGGTCACGCGCAACCCGCTGGGCAGCCCCGACGTGATCGGCCTCGGTGCCGGCGCCGCCGCGGGTGCGGCTGCCGCCGGGCTGCTGTGGCCGGGCGTGGTGCCCGTCCCGGTCGGCGCGCTGGTCGGCGCCGGGGTCGCGATCCTCGCGGTCTACCTCGGGTCCGGGGCCGGGTTCCGGGCGCCGCTGCGGATGGTCGTCGTCGGCATCGCGGTCGGCGCCATGTCGCTCGCGTTCGTGCAGCTGGCGCTCGCCCGGGCGACCCGCGAGGACGCCCAGGTGGTCGCCGCGTACCTCAACGGGAGCCTCGCCGCGCGGTCCTGGGCCGACGTCGTGCTCATCGTGGCGGCGCTGCTCGTGCTGCTCCCGGCCGCGCTGGTGCTCACGCGGCCGATGCAGCTGGTCGAGATGGGCGACGAGGTCGCCGTGTCGGTCGGGGTCCCGGCCGACCGGGTGCGCACGTGGGCCGTCGTGGTCGGCGTGCTGCTCACGGCCGCGGCGGTCACCGTCAGCGGGCCGATCGCGTTCGTCGCGCTCACCGCGCCGCAGATCGCGCGCCGCCTGACCCGGTCGACCGGTCCCGGTCTCCTGGCCGCGGCCTGCTGCGGCGCGGCCGTGCTGGTCGTCGCCGACCTGGTCGCGCAGTACGCCGTGCCCGGCGTGGTCTACCCCGTCGGAGTGGTCACCGCCGCGCTCGGCGGCGTGTACCTCGCGGTCCTGCTGGTCCGCGAGTGGAGGAGGAGCGCCGCGTGAACGGTCCACCGCTGGAGGCCGCGGGCCTGACCCTGGCCTACGACCAGCTGGTCGTCGCCCGGGACCTGTCCGTGCAGATCCCGCCCGCGTCGTTCACGGTCATCATCGGGCCCAACGGGTGCGGCAAGTCGACGCTCCTGCGCGCGCTGGGCCGCACCCTGGCGCCTCGCGCGGGCCGCGTGCTGCTCGACGGCGTGCCCATCGACTCGCTCCGCAGCAAGGACGTGGCCCGGCGCATGGCGCTGCTCCCGCAGAGCCCCATCGCGCCCGAGGCGATCACGGTGGGCGACCTGGTCGCGCGCGGCCGGTACCCGCACCAGGGGCTGCTGCGGCAGTGGTCCGCCGCCGACGCGGCCGCCGTCGCCGACGCCCTGGCCGCCACCGAGGTGGCCGACCTGCGCGACCGGTTCGTCTCCGACCTCTCCGGCGGTCAGCGCCAGCGGGTGTGGCTGGCCATGGCCCTGGCCCAGCAGACCGACCTGCTGCTGCTCGACGAGCCGACCACGTTCCTCGACATCGCGCACCAGTTCGAGGTCATGGACCTGTGCGCCCGGCTGCACGAGGAGGGGCGCACGCTCGTCGCGGTGCTGCACGACCTCAACCAGGCCGCCCGGTACGCCACCCACCTGATCGCGATGAAGGCCGGGGTGGTCGTCGCCGAAGGTCCCCCGTCCGAGGTGGTCACCGAGCCGCTGGTCCGGGAGGTGTTCGGGCTGGCGTGCCGCGTCGTGCCCGACCCCGAGACGGGGACGCCCATGGTCGTGCCGGCGCGCCGCGACGCGCACGTGCGGCACTAGAGCGCGATCTGCTCCAGCGCGGTCAGCTCCGTCCAGCGCTCGCGGTCGCCCAGCGCGCCCACCGGCGCGAGCACGTCCGCGCTCACCAGGGGCCCGAGGTCGAGGCCCGTGAGCTGCTCGACGTCCGCGACCGGCACCTGGAACGTGCGGAACGGCCCCAGCGGTGGCACCTCGTCCGTCGCCCGGATCGTCGCGACCAGGGACGTCTGGTCGAGCACGAACGCGGTCGCGCGCAGCCGGTCACCGCTCGCCCACGCCGCCACCTTCCAGAACAGCCGCGGGATGCCGACGCCTCGGTAGACCGGGTCGTCGTCGGCGAGGACCGGTCCCGTGAAGACCGAGAGCCGGCTGCGGTTGCTCGTGGCGTACTCCAGCACGTGGTCCTCGAGGCCCACCCAGAGCAGCTCGCCCTGGTTGAACGCGGAGGCCTGCGGCGCGGCGTTGGGGTACGCGAACGTCTCGAGGTTCGCCCGGCGCGCCACGACGAGGTCGCCCCACACCGGGTCGCGGCGGCGGACCAGGTGCCCGCGGTCCAGGTCGTTGCGCGCGTACAGCTCCGGGCCGGCCTGCTCGTCGGCGGGGACCCGGGGGTCGAGGTGCCAGTCGTCGCCGCGCTCGAGGTCCACCAGGCGCGCGCCGTCGATGTTCACCGCCGTCGCGGCGGCGAGCCGGCGCTCCGGGTCGAGCAGCACGGTGAAGTGCGTGGACGGCAGCTCGCGCACCTCCTGCTCCGGCACCGGGAGCGGCACCGGTGGACCGAGGAACGTCGGGTCGTATCCCGCCTCTACGGTGCTCACATGGGGACCGTACCGACCGCCGCCGACGCTCACCCGGCTGCCGCGCTCCTGCTGCGCCAGGCGCGCCTCGTCGACGGCGACCAGCCCGTCGACGTCCTGCTCCGGGACGGCCGGGTCGCGGCGGTCGGTGCCGACCTGACCGCCGCCGCGGGCCCGCGGGCGACGCACGTGCCGCTCGACGGCCGGTGGCTCATGCCCGGGCTCTGGGACGCCCACGTCCACCTCACGCAGTGGGCGCTGGCCCGGCGCCGTCTCGACGTCTCGTCGGCCACGTCTGCCGCGCACGCCGTGTCGCTGGTCGCCGCGGCACCGCCGCCGGCTCCCGGCACCGCCCTCGTGGGCTTCGGCTTCCGCGACGGCCTGTGGCCCGACGTGCCGACCGCCGCGCTGCTCGACGCCGCCGTCGGCGACGTGCCGGTCGTGCTCGTGTCCGGCGACCTGCACTGCGCGTGGGTCTCGACCGCGGGCCTGCGGTTCCTCGGCGTCGGGTCGCACCCCACCGGCCTGCTCCGCGAGTCCGAGTGGCTGCCGCTGCAGGGCGCGGTGGACCACGTTCCCGACGCCGTCGCCGACGCCCTCGTCGACGACGCGTCCGCAGCGGCGGCCGCCCGCGGCGTGGTCGGCGTCGTGGACCTCGAGATCGCCGACAACGTCGCCGTCTGGCGTCGCCGCGCCGCCGACCGGCCCGGCCGGCTCCGGGTCCGCGCCGGCGTGTGGGAGGAGTACCTCGACCGGGTCGTGCGCGAGGACCTGCACACGGGCGACACCGTCGCCGGGCTGGTGACGCAGGGTCCGCTCAAGGTCATCACGGACGGCTCGCTCAACACCCGCACCGCGTACTGCCACGACCCCTACCCGGGCGCGACCGGCCCGAACGCCCGCGGGATCCTGGCCGTCCCGCCCTCGCGGCTGGCGCCCCTCATGGCCCACGCGACCCGGCACGGGCTGCGCTGCGCCATCCACGCGATCGGCGACGCCGCCAACAGCCTGGCCCTCGACGCGTTCGCGGCCTCGGGCGCGACCGGGTCGATCGAGCACGCGCAGCTGGTGTCGTGGGCCGACGTCGAGCGCTTCGCGTCCCTCGGCGTCGTGGCCAGCGTGCAGCCCGAGCACGCGATGGACGACCGCGACGTCGCCGACCGACACTGGGCCGGCCGGACCGACCGCGCCTTCGCCTTCGGTGCCCTGCACCGGGCCGGCGTGCGGCTCGCGCTCGGCTCGGACGCACCCGTCGCGCCCCTCGACCCGTGGGTCGCCGCCGACGCCGCCGTCACCCGGTCGCGTGACGGTCGGTCGCCCTGGCATCCCGAGCAGGCCCTCGACCGGCGGGCGGCCCTGGAGTCGTCGGTGGACGGCCGCGGGCTCGTGCCCGTCGTCGGCGCCCCGGCGGACCTCGTCGTCCTCGACGCCGACCCGCTGATCGCGCCGCTGCGGGGGATGCCGGTGGCGGGGACGCTCGTCGGCGGCGCGTGGACGTATCGCGACCTCTGACGTCGCCGGTCGCTCGCGCCGCCCCGACCTTGCGTCGCCGGTCGTCGCGACGTCGTCCCGTCGGCGAGGATGTGCGCCATGCGTGCCGTCGTGATCGAGAAGTTCGGCGTCCCCCCGACGCTGCGTGACGTCCCCTCGCCCGCCTGTCCCGCCGACGGCGTCGTCCTGCGGGTCACGGCGACCGGAGTCTGTCGCTCGGACTGGCACGGGTGGCAGGGGCACGACGACGACATCACGCTCCCGCACGTCCCGGGCCACGAGCTGGCCGGGGTCGTGGTCGAGGTCGGCGCCGACGTCCGCTCGTGGGTCGTCGGCGACGAGGTCACCGTGCCGTTCGTGTGCGCCTGCGGCACCTGCGCCGCGTGCCTGGCGGGCGAGCAGCAGGTGTGCGAGCGGCAGCGCCAGCCGGGGTTCACCGACGACGGCTCGTTCGCGGAGCTGGTCGCCCTGCACCACGCCGACGTGAACCTCGTGCGCCTCCCCGCCGGGATGTCACCGGTCACCGCCGCGGGCCTCGGCTGCCGGTTCGCCACGGCCTACCGTGCGGTCACCGTCCACGGCCGCGTCGCCCCGGGGGACTGGGTCGCCGTCCACGGGTGCGGCGGCGTGGGGCTCTCGGCCGTGATGATCGCGGTCGCCGCCGGCGCGAGGGTCGTCGCGGTCGACGTCGCTCCCGCCGCCCGGCAGGCGGCGCTCGACATGGGTGCGTCCGTCGTGCTCGACGGGACCGGCGACGTCGCCGCCCAGGTCCGCGCGGTCACCGACGGCGGGGCCGCCGTGTCGCTCGACGCCCTCGGCAGCCGGTCGACGGCGGCCGCGTCGATCCTCTCCCTGCGCCGCCGTGGGCGGCACGTCCAGGTCGGTCTGCTCCTGGGTGCCGATGCCTCGCCGCCCCTGCCGATGGGTCGCGTGATCGGCTGGGAGCTCGAGCTCTACGGCAGCCACGGCATGGCCGCGCACGAGTACCCGGCGATGCTGACGCGGATCGCTTCCGGGGAGCTGGACCCGTCCCGGCTGGTCGGACGCACTATCGGGCTCGACGACGCCCCTGCCGCGCTCGTCGCGCTCGGAGCAGGGTCCGCCGGGCCGGGGATGACGGTCGTCGTCCCCTGACCGTCGCCGGTCACCCCCGCAGCGGCGCCTCGGCCTTCTGCGTCGTCTGCGTCTCCTGCTCGGCCTGGAGCGCGGTCGCGGCGGCCGTCCGGCGTCGAGCGGCACCCCACTGCGTCAGCGCGACACCCGCGAGCACCACGGCCCCGCCGACCGGCTCGTACCAGTGGAGTCCCTCGTGCAGCACGAGCACGCCGAGGGTGGTGGACACCAGCGGGATCACGTAGGTGACGCTGGCCGTGACGGTGGCGCCGGCGATCGCGAGCACCCGCCAGAACAGCACGTACGCCAGGCCCGTCCCGCCGAGCCCGAGAGCCAGGAGGGCCAGCGCCGGCGCCGGAGCGAGCGGGCCGGTCAGCGGGGTCGAGACTGCGAACGGCAGGATCACCAAGGCCCCGACCGCCAGCTGGATCGCCGGCAGCGCGACGGTCGACAGCCCCGTGCTGGTCAGCCGCCGACGGCTCCACGCGTTGCCCAGCCCGTAGCAGAACGTGGCGCCGAGCAGCATGAACCCGCCGGCCAGGTCGATCGCACCCGAGTCCCACACGCCGAGCAGCACCGCGATGCCGCCGAACCCGATCACCAGCCCGCCCACCTGCACGCGGTCCGGGCGCTCGGCGGGCAGCAGGAGCGCGACGAACACCGCCGTGAACAGGGGAGTCGTGGCGTTCACCAGCCCCGCGAGCACGGAGCTGACCCGCTGCTCGGCCAGCGCGAACAGCACGAACGGGATCGCCGTCATCACCGCGCCGACCACCACGAAGTCGCCGATCCGACGGCGCTCGACCCGCACCCGCTCGCGCCGGACCAGCAGGATCAGCGCCAGCATGGCGAACCCGACGACGATCCGCCCGAACGCCACCTGCGTGGGTGCGAACGTCTGCAGCGCCGTGGCGATGAAGAGGAAGCTGCACCCCCACAGCCCGGCGAGCAGGAGGTACGGGCCGATCCAGCCGCGCGTCGAGGGGGCTGCAGAGCTCATGCGCGCATCATCTCCCGGCCCACCGACACTCCGGACCGCGCACCGGGACAGGGGCTGAAACTGCTCGGAATCTGGCGGTCCCGATGGGATCGGTTGGGAGCCGGTCGCGCCGCCGAGGAGATCGAGCGCCGTGGCGGCGGACCCGACGCGACACCGAGCCGGGCGGACGGCGTGGCAGGCCACCTATACCCGGCCGCCGTTGGGTCGGCGCCGGGCGGCTGTCGTCCCCGAGGAGAGGGCAGGCGAGGGCGGACGCTCCTGTCGGCGGAGCGTCCGCGCTGGCTGGTGGGTGTCAGAAGGGTGGGTGGCCGGGGTGGGGTGGGGGTGGTCGGTGGTGCAGGGCGTGGTCGGGGATCAGGACGGGGGTGGGGTGGCGGGCGTAGGTCAGGCCGTGTCGGTCGGTCCAGGTGGAGACCCCGGTGGTGGGGTTGTAGGTGACCTGCCACCAGCGTTTGGTCTTGGCCTGGTGGTGGTGCTTGCACAGCGCGTGCAGGTTCGCCGCACAGGTCTGCGGCTCGTGCGCGTCGTCCTGACCGGGTGCCTGCGAGTCGGTGGACCGGTTGCCTGCGGGGGCTGCTTGGTCGGTGCCGGCGGATGACCGGTGGTGGTCGTAGGGGGTGCGGTGGTCGATCTCGCAGCGAGTGGCGGGTTGGCGGCAGCCGGGGAAGGTGCAGGTCACGTCCCGGGCGATGATGGTGCGGGTCAGGTCGGCGCCGGGTCGGTAGGTGCGGGAGTCGACGGCGCAGGCTTGCCCGGTGGGGTCGGTCAGGATGCGTCGCCAGGTGGCGTCCTGGGCCAGCTCGCGGGCGAGCTGGGCCGGGATCGGCCCGTACGAGCCCAAGTACCCGGGCTGGTTGTCCAGCCCGGCCAGGGTGGACGCGGCCACGGTGACCTGCAGGGCGGCCCGTTGCCCGTGCCGGCGGGGTAGCGCGGTGCCGTCCGGGGTGGCCTGCCGATCCAGGAGGCCGGTGAAGACGTCCGCGAACGCGTCCGCGCGCCGCTGGTCGACCGTGCGGGTGTCCCCGTCCACGCCAGCGTTGCCGGCCAGGGCGTCGATCGCGGTGAACGCCGCGGTGGCCTCCGCCGCCGGCAGGTAGGCGATCAGCCGCGCCATCGCGTCCGGGGCCGGGTCCAGGAACACCCCGCGCCGGTCCCGGGCGGCCACCCGCTGCTTGTCGCCCGCGTCCGGGTCGGCGGCCAGGACCATGGCGCGCACGTGCCGGGCCAGCTGTGGGGCGGTCAGGTCACCGGCACGCTGCACGGCGTCGTGGATCACCGCGTCCCGCACCGCGCTGCCCAGGGTGGTGCCGGCCTGGGCCTCGGTCAGGATCACGTCGATCTTGCGCGCCTCGATGCCCCCGGCCGCCCACGCGTCGGCCAGCACGAGATGGGTGGCGGTGGCGTCGGCGCGCAGCACCAGGTCCTGGGCCAGCCGGCGGGTGCACACCAGGGCGCACGCGACCTCATCGGCCACCCGACCCAACGGATCCATCGGCGTGCGCGCCACCAGCTCGCGTACCCACCCCGCCTGGGCCGCTTGGGCCATCGCGATCACTTGCTGCCACGCCGCCACCCCATGCACCAACGCCGCCCCCGAGACCTCCGCGACCGGCACCGAGGCCAGCATGGCGACCAGATCCGCCAGGTCCACCGGCAGCGGGAACCCCTCCACCGCACCCAGGTCCACCACCGCTGCACCGGGCATCGGCTCGGGCGCCGCACCCGGACGCGCACCACGACCCGAATCCGCCCACACCAGCGCAGGCGAGGTGACGGGTGGACGAGCAGGGCAGTCCACGGCGAGGTCATCGACCTGCGGACGCTCCAGCACCGCCGTCACCCCGACCACCTCCCTCTGCACCCGCAGAAGCCCGAACCGGCTATCGAACAAGTGTACGACTGACCACTGACATTCAACGCGAATCGGTGCATCTGTGGATGCGCGGCTCGATGGCAAACGAAACGACGCTCGCTAGCGTCGCCGCCCCGAGCCGCCCCGAGCCGCCCCGAGCCAGCCACCGACCGACGTGCCGGCACGCCCTCGTCGCCCAGCGCCCACCGACTGAACGCCTGCGCAGAAGCCGGCGACGCACTCGCTAGAATCGCCGCGACCCCCCACCGCCGCGCGAACACCTGGAGCCCTTTCGTGGGACGAGTCGTCGTCGATGTCATGCCGAAGCCCGAGATCCTCGACCCGCAGGGCAAGGCCGTCGCCGGCGCCCTGCCGCGGCTCGGCTTCGGCCAGTTCGCGTCCGTCCGCCAGGGCAAGCGGTTCGAGCTCGAGGTCGACGGGCCGGTGACCGAGGAGATCCTCGCGGCGGCCCGCGCGGCCGGCGAGCACGTGCTGTCCAACCCGGTGATCGAGGACGTCGTCGCGGTCTACGAGGACACCGACGTGCAGGACGCGCAGGCATGACCCGCATCGGCGTCGTCACCTTCCCCGGCACGCTGGACGACCGGGACGCCGCGCGCGCGGTCCGGCTCGCGGGCGCGGAGGCCGTGAGCCTCTGGCACGGCGACGCCGACCTGCACGGGGTCGACGCGGTGGTGCTCCCGGGCGGCTTCTCCTACGGCGACTACCTGCGTGCGGGTGCCATCAGCCGGTTCGCGCCGGTGATGGGCGAGATCGTCGACGCCGCGCACAAGGGCCTCCCGGTCCTGGGCATCTGCAACGGCTTCCAGGTGCTCACCGAGGCGCACCTGCTGCCGGGCTCGATGATCAAGAACGACCACCTCCACTTCGTGTGCCGCGAGCAGGTCCTGTCGGTCGACAACGTCGACACCGCCTGGACCCGCGACTACACGGCGGGCGAGCACATCACGATCCCGCTGAAGAACCAGGACGGCCAGTACGTCGCGGACGAGCGCACGCTCGACGAGCTCGAGGGCGAGGGCCGCGTGGTCTTCCGCTACCAGGGCTGGAACCCGAACGGCTCGCGCCGCGGCATCGCGGGCATCTCGAACGCGGCGGGCAACGTGGTCGGCCTGATGCCGCACCCCGAGCACGCGGTCGAGGCCGGCTTCGGCCCGGACGGCGCCAAGGGCCCCCGCACGGGCACGGACGGCCTGCGGTTCTTCACGTCGGTGCTCAAGGCCCTCGTCGGCTGACCGTGCTGGAGATCGTCGACTGGGACCACCCCGACGCGGTCCGGCTGCGCGCCGCGCAGCAGGCCGAGCTGAAGGACCTCTACGGCGAGGACGACATCGGCCACGCGATGACGGGGGAGACCATCCTCGCGATGGTGCTGCTGCGCGTCGACGGCGACGCCGTGGCCTGCGGAGCGATCCGCGACGCCTCCGACGAGGACGGTCTGGGTCCCGACGTCGGCGAGCTCAAGCGCATGTTCGTGCTCCCGGCGGCGCGCGGCCGGGGGTACTCCCGCGTGGTGCTGACCGAGCTCGAGCGCCTCGCGCGGGGCCGCGGCCTGCGCCGGCTCGTCCTGGAGACGGGCGTCCTGCAGGTGCAGGCGATCGGCCTGTACCTGTCCGCGGGCTACCACTCGATGGACAACTTCGGCGAGTACGCCACCGAGACGTCGTCGCGCTGCTTCACCAAGGACCTGCACCAGCAGCCGCGGGAACGGCGCACCGCCCCCCGGCCCCCGATCGAGCTGGCGCGCGTCCCGTGGGAGCACCCGGACGCGACCGCGCTGCGCAAGGAGATGTTCGCCGACGGCGCCGTCCGCTACCCGGAGTTCCCGGCGCCCGAGTCGTACGAGCGCTACGACGCCGAAACGGGCGTCGGCATGCTGTCCACGGTCGTCGCGCGCATCGACGGGCACGCGGTGGGCTGCGCCTCGCTGCGGGCCACCGGCGACGGGTTCCCCGCGGGCTCCGGCGAGCTCAAGAAGGTCTGGGTGGCCGACGAGGCCCGCGGCACCGGCGTCGCGCGCGCCCTGCTCGCCGCGATCGAGGACGACGCCCGCGCCCACGGCCTGACCAGCGTCGTGCTGCAGACCGGGATCCGGCAGCCCGAGGCCGTCACGCTCTACCGCACGGCCGGCTACCGCCCCGCGCCCCCGTTCGCGCCGTACGCGGACGACTTCCTCTCGCTGTGCTTCGCGAAGGACGTCTGAGTCTCACATCGCGGGATCTTCGGTCCCAGGCCTGGCCATCGGGTCGACCCCTTCCTACCTTGTGCGCGCCATCCCGAGCGACCGAGAGACCTGGCTCGTCGACGTCGCAGCAACCCCCCGGCCATCCGGGTGCGGGTGCTCCCGCCAGGACCGATGCGCCCGACGACCGGAAGACACGATGACCCTCACGCACCGCCGCCCGTTCCCCGTCGCCGTCGAGCTGACGGCCGCGGGCCGCCACCCCGCCGCCTGGCGCCTGAACCCCACCGACCCGTTCGCAGCCCAGCACTGGGTCCGCCTCGCGCGCGCCGCCGAGGCCGCGGGCGCCGCCTTGGTGATCCTCGACGACTCGGCCGCGCCGCCCGTCGAGCGGCCGGGCGCCCTCGTCGGCAGCCTCGACGCGGTGGGCGTCGCCGCCCTGCTGGGCCCGCTGACCGAGCGCGTCGGCCTGGCCCCCGTGGTGCCCGTCACCTACCGCGAGCCGTTCCACGTGGGCAAGGAGATCCAGACGATCGACCACGTGAGCCTGGGCCGCGGCGCGGTGCAGGTCGACGGCGCCGCGCCCGCGGACGCCAGCAGCGCCGGCGCGGAGGCGCTGCGGTACGACGAGCGCGTGCCGCGCGACCTGGCGGCGCTGTGGCGCGAGGCCGACGACGTTCTCGAGGTGCTCGGCCGGCTCTGGGACAGCTGGGAGGACGACGCGATCGTGCTCGACGCCGAGACCGACCGGTACATCGACCGCGACCGCGTGCACGCGATCGAGTTCGAGGGCGAGTTCTTCTCGGTGCAGGGCGCCTCGATCACCCCGCGCTCGCCGCAGGGCCGGCCGGTCGTCATCCTGCGCGGCGACGAGCCGCACGCCCGCGCGGTCGCCGCGCGCCGGGCCGACATCGTCCGGGTGGCCGACGAGGCGACGGTCCCCCTCGTGCGCGCCGCGGCGGCCGACGAGGGCCGCGAGGTGATCGTCCTGCTCGACGTCGACGTCCTGCTCGGCACGACCGACGACGACGCCCGCGCCCGCCACGAGGCCCTCGACGCGCTCGAGCCCTGGGCGACCGACGCGGTCGTCGCGGGCACCGGGACCGCCGCCGCGGTTCTCCAGGACCTGGTCGACCGGTCCGGCGCCGACGGCCTCACGCTCCGTCCGCTCGCGCTGGCGACCGACCTCCCGCTGCTCGGGCAGGTCCTCGCACCCGCCGCGCCGGGCACGACCCTGCGCGACTCCCTCGGCCTGCCCCGCCCCGCCAGCCGCTACGCGGCCGCCCGCTAAGGACCCCCGATGACCAAGCAGATCCACCTCGCCGCGCACTTCCCCGGCGTCAACCACCACACCGTGTGGACCGACCCGAGCCACCACGCCGACACCCAGTCGTCGTTCGCGTCGTTCCAGCACCTGGCCGCGACCGCCGAGCGCGGGCTGTTCGACTTCGTCTTCCTGGCGGAGGGCCTGCGCCTGCGCGAGCACCGTGGCCGGCTGGTCGACCAGGACGTGGTCGGCCGCCCCGACACCTACGCGGTCCTGGCGGCCCTGGCCGGCGTCACGACGACGGTCGGCCTGGCGGGCACCATCAACGCGACCTTCAACGACCCGTACGAGCTGGCCCGTCAGTTCGCGACGCTCGACCACCTCTCGGCCGGCCGGGCGGCGTGGAACGTCGTGACGTCCTCGGACGCCTTCCACGGCGCCAACTTCCGCCGCGGCGGCTACCTGGCCTACCCGGACCGCTACGAGCGGGCGCGCGAGGTGGTCGAGGCCGCCCGGGCCCTGTGGGACGCCTGGGCACCCGACGCGATCGTGGCCGACGCCGCGACCGGCGAGTTCGTCCGGCCCGGCTCGCTGGGCACCGTCCGCACGGGCGGCCGCCTGGTGGACATCGAGGCCGTCCCGACGGTCCCGCGCCCGCCGCAGGGCCACCCCGTCATCCTCCAGGCGGGCGACTCCGACGGCGGCCGGGAGCTCGCCGCGCGGGTGGCCGACGCGGTGTTCTCCCGCCACAGCGAGCTCGCGGACGGCCAGGCGTTCTACACCGACGTCAAGGGCCGCCTCGCCGCGTACGGCCGCCGCCCGGAGGACCTGCTGATCCTGCCCGCGGCGTCGTTCGTGCTCGGCGACACCGCGGCGGAGGCCGAGGAGAAGCTCCGCGCGATCCAGCTGCAGCAGGTCCGGCCCAGCGTCGCGCGCGCGTTCGTCGAGCAGGTCTGGAACCGCGACCTGTCGGACCACGACGTCGACGGCCCGCTCCCGACCGTCGACCCGCTGGTCGACGCCCCGTCGATCACCCAGGGCCGCGCCTCGCACTTCCGCGACCCGCTGGCGATCGCGCGACAGTGGCGCGAGCTGTCGGAGGCGAAGGGGCTCTCGATCCGCGAGCTGGTGATCCAGGTGATCGGCCGCCACTCGTTCGTCGGCACGCCGCAGCACGTGGCCGCCGAGATCGACCGGTACGTGCAGGAGGACGCCTCCGACGGCTTCATCCTGGTGCCGCACCTGACGCCGCACGGTCTCGACGAGTTCGTCGACACCGTGGTCCCGCTCCTGCAGGAGCGCGGCACGTTCCGCACCTCGTACGAGGGCTCGACGCTGCGCGAGCACCTCGGACTCCCCCCGGCCGACGCCTTCGGCCGGACTCTCGACGCCGACGTGAGGGCCAGCTGATGACGACGACGACCGAGCGCTCCGCCTTCGTGGCCGACTGGGAGCAGTGGCACGCCGCGCGCGAGCGGTACTTCCGGCAGCCGCACGGCTGGGTCGCGATCACCGCCCTGCACTGGCTGTCCGCCGAGCCGCGCGCCCTGGCGGGCCTGCCAGGCCTGTGGTCCGCGGACGGTCCGGTGCGGGTGGAGGCCGTCGACGGGCTCGAGCTCCCCGACGGCTCCGTGGTCGACGGCGTCGCGACCCTCGACCCGGTCGAGGGTGCGCCGGGCCTGCAGGTGCGGGCGGGCGACCTCCTGCTCGAGGTCGCCCGCCGCACCGGGCACGCGATCGTCCGGGTGCACGACCCGGCCGCCCCGCAGCTCGCCGCCTTCGAGGGCATCCCGGCGTACGCGCCGTCGCAGGAGTGGGTGCTGACGGGCCGGCTCGACCGGTTCGCCGAGACCCGGACGGTCACCACGGGCGCGGTCGTCGACGGACTGGAGCACCACCACACGGCCGTCGGCACCGTGCACTTCGAGGTGGCCGGGATCCCGCAGTCGCTCGTCGTCTTCGACGGTGGCGCCCGCGGGCTCAGCGTGCTCTTCCGGGACGCGACCAGCGGGGTCACCACCTACCCCGCGTCGCGCACCCTGGCGCTCGGGCCCGTGGCCGACGACGGCACGGTGACGCTCGACCTCAACCGGGCGGCCAACCTGCCCTGCGGCCTGACGCAGTTCGCGACGTGCCCGGTCCCGCCGCCCGAGAACGTGCTGACGGTCGCGGTCGAGGCCGGGGAGAAGTGGGTGCGCTAGCCGCCGGCGGCCCGCCGCCTCGCGATCTCGGCGAACCGCATCCACTCGTCCTCCTGCGAGGCGGGCAGCGCCACCCAGTCGTAGAAGAGGCGGCCGGAGTCGCCCGGTGACCAGACCGTGGCGCCGGGCAGCGCCAGCGCCTCGGCGTGCTCGGCGCTGTCCCGGCCCAGCTTGACCACCAGCCGGTCGCCGCCGGTGTGCCCGGCGAACATGTCGACCCCACCTTGAGGATCGGGTGACCCATCATCTGCGCGCGGGTGGCGCCGCGGGCGACCAGGTCGTCGGCGATCGCGTCGTAGTCGCTGTCCGTCATGGACCGAGCATGCCGCGCGCCGCCGACATGCGGCACCCCGCGGACCTGCCTACGGTGGCCGGGCCGCCCGCGGTCAGCAGCCCCGCGCGCACGCCCGAGGAGGAACGCATGACGAACGAGGACGAGCAGGCCAAGGTCGCGCGCCTGATCAAGGAGGCGAGGATCGCGATGCTCACCACGGTGTCGGGGGACGGTTCGCTCGTGAGCCGGCCCATGGGGGTGCAGGACGTGGACTTCGACGGCGACCTGTGGTTCTTCGCCGAGGAGGGCAGCCACAAGGTGCACGAGGTCGAGGGAGGCAGCCCCGCCAACGCGGCGTTCGCGGACTCGACGGCCTGGGTCTCGGTCTCGGGTCGCGCCGAGGTGGTCCGTGACCTCGCCAAGATCAAGGAGCTCTGGGGCACGTCGGCCGAGGCCTGGTTCCCCGACGGTCCCGAGACCCCCGGCGTCGTCCTGGTCGTGCTGCACGGCGAGACCGCGGAGTACTGGCACGCCAAGGGCGGCCGGCTGACGACGGCGTTCAGCCTGGTCAAGGCCAAGGTCACCGGCGAGCGCTACGACGGCGGCGAGAACGAGACCGTCCGGCTCTGAGCGGTCACATCGACGCGACGAGGTTCACCAGCAGCGCGATGATCACGGTGCCGAACAGGTAGCTGAGCAGCGCGTGCACCAGCGCCGTCCGCCGCATGGACGACGACCCGAGGTCGGTGTCCGAGATGGCGAAGCTCATGCCCACGGTCACCGCGACGTAGGCGAAGTCGCTGTACCGCGGCGCCTCCGTCATGTGGAAGTCGATCCCGCCGGCGCCGTCCGTCAGGAACATCCGCGCGTAGCGCAGCGCGAACACGGTGTGGATCGCCGCCCACGAGGCCAGCACGCTGGAGAGCACCGCGATCGTCGGCAGGAGCTGGCCGATCTCCTTGTCGACCAGCACGAGCACCACGCCGACTAGGGTCACGAGCGCCGCCGCGATGACCACGGCGTGGGCCCCGAACCGGGTGGGCTCCTCGCGCGTGGCGTGCGACGCGGTGTCGTCGGGACCCATCGGGCCGACCACGATCCAGGTCCACACGACGAAGACCGCGGCCACGGTCGCCCAGCCGGCCAGCACCGCGGCGACCGGCGAGGTCCACCCGATGACCGAGCCGACGACGATCCCGGCGAGCACCCCGACGAGCAGGCGGACCAGCGACGACGACGGGCTCATGCGGTCAGTGTTCCGCGCCGGGCCGACCGGATCGGGGAGGCGTCAGCCGGCGAGTGTGTCGAGCGCCTGCGTCAGGTCGTCGACGAGGTCCGCCGGGTCCTCGAGACCGACCGACAGCCGGACCGTCGTCTCCGCGATGCCCACGGCCGCGCGGCCCTCGGGCCCGAGCTTGCGGTGCGTGGTCGTCGCGGGGTGCGTGACCATCGACTTGGCGTCGCCCAGGTTGTTCGAGATGTCGACGATCCGCAGCGCGTCGAGCACGCCGAACGTGGCCTTCTTGGCGACGTCGGGCTGGGTGCCCTCGGGCACCGCGAGGTTGAAGGTCACCACCGTGCCGCCGCCGGACTGCTGTGCGAGCGCCAGCTGGTGCTGCGGGTGGGACGGCAGGTACGGGTAGCGCACGAGCGAGACGCCGGGCTGCTGCTCGAGCCACGACGCGATCTGCAGGGCCGACGCCGTCTGGTGCCGGACGCGCAGCGACAGCGTCTCCAGCCCCTTGAGCAGCACCCACGCGTTGAACGCCGACAGCGACGGTCCGGTGTTCCGGATCAGCGTCTGCACCGGACCGTGGATGTACTCGTCCGTGCCCAGGATCGCGCCGCCGAGCACGCGCCCCTGCCCGTCGATGTGCTTGGTCGCCGAGTACACGATCACGTCCGCACCCAGCTCGAGCGGCCGGGAGAGCACGGGCGTGGCGAACACGTTGTCGACGATGACGGTGGCGCCCGCCGCGTGCGCCAGCCGGCTCACGGCCGCGATGTCGACGAGGTCCTGCATGGGGTTGGACGGCGTCTCGAAGAACACGACGTCGGCCGGCGTCGAGAGCGCCTCCTCCCACTGCCCGAGCTCGTGCCCGTCGACGTAGTCGGTGCGGACGCCCCACTTGGCCAGGATCTCCTCGAAGATCACGACGGTGGACCCGAACAGCGCCCGCGCGGACACGATGCGCGAGCCCGACTGCACGATCGCGGCGATCGACGTGAAGACCGCCGACATGCCGGACGCCGTGGCGAACGCGGCCTCGGCGCCCTCGAGCAGCCGCAGGCGCTCCTCGAACGTCGACACCGTCGGGTTGCCGTAGCGCGAGTAGAGGAAGCGATCGGCCTCGCCGGCGAACGCGGCCTCGGCCTCGGCGGCGGCGTCGTAGACGTAGCCCTGCGTGAGGAACAGCGCCTCGGACGTCTCCTGGAACTGCGAGCGCACCAGCCCGCCGCGGACGGCGAGGGTGTCGGGCCGCAGGTCGGTGCGCGGCGCTCGGCGGTCGTCCCAGTCGGCCGGGCCGGGGACGCGCCGGGGGCTCACGCCTGCCGCCACGGGAGGCCGGCGGCGCGCCAGCCCGAGTGGCCGCGGTGGCCGTCGGGGCCGACGTCGCCCTCGAAGCCCTCGAGCACGTTGTACGCGGGACCCAGGCCCGCGGCGGTGGCGGCCTGCGCGGCGGCGATGGACCGCACGCCCGAGCGGCACAGGAACACCACGGGTCGGCCGGACGTGACGCCGGCGTCGGCGAGCTGCTTGAGGAACTGCGGGTTGGGCCGTCCCGACGGGTACGACACCCACTCGACCAGCGCCGCGCGGCCGTCGAGCGCCGCGGCGTCCGGGATGCCGACGTACCGCCACTCGGCGTCCGTGCGGACGTCGACGAGCACGGCGGTCTCGTCGGACGTCAGGAGGTCCCAGGCCTGCTGGGGGGTCAGGTCGCCGGCGTAGCTCATCAAAGCCCTCGTCTCATCGGTCCTGGCGGTAGCACCCTCGGCCGGGCACGTGGTGCCCGCGGGTTGCTGCGGCGTCGTCGAGCCAGATCTCTCAGCCGCTCTGGATGGTGCCGGCGATGCTACGCGCGGCGATGCCGCGGCTCCAACTGGTGGACAGGGTGTCCCGCTAGGCGAGACGAACCGCGCGGTGCGTTGACAGGCGCGGCGGGCTGCCGGGACCCTCGTTGCAGGTCATGAGCGCCAGCGTCAAGCCCCGGCTCGCTGGCCGGCAACCCTCCTCCGCGGCGGGGTGCCCCGGGTGACGACCTGGCCGCGTCCCGTCCGGGGCTCGGCAAGCGCGGGGTCCCACCGTCGACGGTGTTCCCCCGGAACGTGTCGGAGGACCCCATGACTGCCATCGCCGAGCGTCTCTCGTGTGCGACCGAGGTGAGCGCCCTGCTGCCCGTCGTCGGCGGAACGACGACCGTCCCGCTGGTGGACGGCACCCAGCGCGTCTACGCCAACCTCGACTACGCCGCCAGCGCTCCCGCGCTCGAGGCCGTAGCGGCCCGCGTGACCGAGGTGCTGCCGCTGTACGCCTCCGTGCACCGCGGGGCGGGCTACCTCTCCCAGGTGTCGACCGCGCTGTACGAGTCCGCGCGGCAGACCATCGCGCGGTTCGTCGACGCCCGTCCCGACGACGTCGCGATCGTCACCCGCAACACCACCGACTCGCTCAACCTGCTGGCCGGCGTCGTGCCCGCCGGGGGGCGTGTGCTGGTGCTGGACGTCGAGCACCACGCCAACCTGCTGCCCTGGGTCCAGTCGTCGGAGCGCCACGGCAACCGCACGACGATCCTGCCGATCGCCGGCACGGTCGCGGCGACGCTCGACGCCGTGCGCGACGAGCTCGCCCGCCAGCGGTACGCGCTGGTCACCGTGACGGGCGCGTCGAACGTGACGGGCGAGGCGCTGCCGATCGACCAGGTCGTCGCGCTCGCCCACGCCGCGGGCGCGAGGGTGGCGGTCGACGGCGCGCAGCTGGTTCCGCACCGCGGCTTCTCGCTGGCGTCGACGCACGCCGACTACGTGGCGTTCTCGGGCCACAAGACCTACGCACCGTTCGGCGCGGGGGCCCTCGTGGGTCGCCGCGACTGGCTCGACAGTGGCACGCCGTACCTCGCAGGGGGAGGTGCGGTGCGCGACGTGCGCGCCGACCGGACGATCTGGCAGCCCGCGCCGGCCCGGCACGAGGCGGGCTCGCCCAACGTGCTCGGCGCGATCGCGCTGGCCGAGGCGTGCGACCAGCTGGCGGCCCTCCCGGCCGGTGCCCTCGCGGCGCACGAGGAGGCGCTGCGGGCGCGCCTGGTCGAGGGGCTGTCGGGCATCGACGGCGTCGAGATCGCGCGCATCTGGCCCGACTCGGCGGCGCCGGTGGGCGTGCTGACGTTCACGGTGCCGGACCACGACCCGGGCCTGGTCGCGGCGTACCTCGCCGCCGAGCACGGCATCGGCGTGCGCGACGGCCGGTTCTGCGCCCACCCGCTGCTCGCGCACCTCGGGGCCTCGGGCGGCGCCATCCGGGCGTCGGTCGGCGTGGGCACCACCAGCGAGGCGGTCGACCGCCTGGTCGCCGCGCTGACGTCGTACCTGTCCGCCGGGCCGGCCGTGCGGTACGAGGTGGTCGACGGCTGCTGGGCGGTGGTCGACGACACCCGCCCGCTGCTCGCCGTGCACGGCCTGGACCACCTGGCGGCCACGGCCGCAGCGGCCTGCGGCCCGGCCCTGGACGACTGACCCCTGCCGCGGACGGCCCGGCACCGAGCTCACCTCGTCGAGCTCGGTGCTCCGGGCTGCCCTCGTCGAGCTCGACGGACGCCACCCGCGGTGAGGACGAGGGTTCGGCACGAGAACGCGGGTCCGGACCCTCGTTCTCGTGCGCACACCTCGTTGTCGCGGCGGCGCCGACCTCCAGCGCCCTGCCGAGCCGACAGGATGGTCCGGTGACCACACCACCGGCCGACCGACCAGCCGACCCGCCCGCGGTCGGCGTGCTCGGCGTGCTCGCCTTCCTCTGCGAGCTCGCCATGGTCGCGCTGCTGGCGGTGGCCGGGTGGCGGCTCGGGCCGAGCACCCCGGCGTCGCTCGCGCTGGCGGTCGGGCTGCCGGCCGTGGCCGTGGCGATCTGGGCGCGCTGGATGGCCCCGGCGTCGCGGCACCGGCTCCGGCGCGGGCCGCGGGTGGCTGCGCAGACGGCGCTGTTCGTCGCGGTCGGCGCGGTCTGCGTCGCCGCCGGCCTCGCCGCGTGGGGTGTCACCTTCGCCGTGATCGCCTCGGCGGTCTTCCTCGGCGCCAGGGACGCCGATCCCGCGCCACGGTCCTGACCGGGCGGCGAGGGCCGCGTGCATCCGAGCGGGCGGGATCCGACGAAGAGGACACAGGGCGCCCTCCGGGTGCCCGCGCGGCGCGGCGCAGGGGCGTCGGCCGCGACCGTCGTCCGCAGGAGACCCTCATGAGGATCCGTCGCACGCTCTCCGTCCTGGTCGCCGCCGGTGTCGTCGCCGGCGGGGGACTCGCCCTCGCGCCGGCCGCGAGCGCGGCAGCGCCACCCACCGGCACGTCCAGCCTGGCCGCCCTGCTGGCGTCGGACGGCGACACCTTCGACCGCAACTGGCGGGACTTCGACATCCTCGACCAGGCGGTCGGCGCGGTGCTCGCCGCGAAGCCGTCGAGCCCGGTCGCGGTGCTCGCCGACGGCACGGTCCCGCTCACCGCGTTCCTGCCGACCGACCGCGCGTTCCAGCTCCTGGCCAAGGACCTGACGCACCACTGGTACGGCACCGAGCAGGAGGTGCTCACGGCGCTCGCGGGCGCGGTCGGCATCGACGCGATCGAGCAGGTGCTGCTCTACCACGTGGTCGCGGGCGCGACGATCGACTCCGCCACCGCGCTGGCCAGCGACAACGCGGTGCTGACCACCGCCCAGGGCGGCACGTTCACCGTCGACGTGCTGTCCAAGCGCTGGGGCATCGTGCAGCTGCGCGACCAGGACCGCAACGACCTGAACCCGTTCCTGATCCCGGGCCGGCTCGACCTCAACAAGGGCAACGTGCAGATCGCGCACGCGATCACGTTCGTCCTGCGCCCCGCGGACCTCTGAGACCCGCGCTCGGTCGCCCCGCCGGCTCAGGCGAGCGGGGTGACCGAGCCCGTCAGGTGCGGCTTGCCGGAGCGGGCGTCCCAGCCGGCGAACGCGAACCCGTCGGCCGGGGTCCCCGCGATCCGGACGGTGACCGTGCCGGGCAGGAGCACCGGCTTCGCGAACTCGACCGACCAGTCGAAGGCGTCCCCGCGGCCGGCGCCGACGTCGGCGAGCGCGCGGGAGGCCGTGTACATGCCGTGCGCGATGGCCCGCGGGAACCCGAGAGCCTTGGCCGGCAGCGCGGACAGGTGGATGGGGTTGCGGTCGCCCGACACCGCCGCGTACCGGCGCCCGACGTCGCCGGCGAGCGTCCAGCGGCCCGTGGGCGTCGGCGGGACGAAGGGCGTCGGTCCGTCGTCGGAGGACGCAGCGGCCCCGTCCAGGAACACGTCGCGCGCCAGGTAGGTGGACACCCCGCGCCAGGCGAGTGAGCCGTCAACCGAGACCTCGGTGACCAGGTCCACCTGCGTGCCGGAGCGGTGCGCGCGCAGGTCGGCCGCGGACGCGCGGATCTCGAGCTCGTCGCCGAGCGCGAGGGGCCGCAGCTGCGTGACCCGGTTGGCCACGTGCACGAGCCCGACCAGCGGGAGCGGGAAGTCGACCCGGGTCATGAGCGCCGTGGCCACGGGGAAGGCGAGCACGTGCACGAACCCCGCGGGCAGGTGGTCGGAGCCCGACTCGCCGAGCAGGTGCTGGTAGTCGGTCAGGTGCTCCGCCGAGGCCTGGACGCCGCGCACGACGAGGGAGACGCCCGGCAGCACCGACGGCCCCGACCGCACCCGGCGCGCCACGGCGAGCCCGGCGCCGCGGGCGTAGAGCCCGCCGAGCCCGGGCACCCCGGGCAGGACGACGGTCGTCGTCACTGGCCCACCATGTTCTGCCCGCACACGCGCAGCACGCGCCCGACCACGCCGCCGGCGGCAGGCGAGGCGAGGAAGGCCACGGTCTCGGCGACGTCGACCGGCTGCCCGCCCTGCTGCAGCGAGTTGAGCCGACGGGCCACCTGCCGCGTGACAGCCGGGATCCGGGCGGTCATCTCGGTCTCGATGAACCCGGGGGCCACGGCGTTGGCGGTGCCGCCGAAGGCCGCGAGCAGCGGCGCGGTCGCGCGGACCATGCCGATGACGCCGCCCTTGGACGCCGCGTAGTTGGTCTGCCCGCGGTTGCCGGCGATGCCGGAGGTCGACGCGAGCGAGACGATCCGCGGCGCGTCCGTGAAGTCGCCGGACGTCAGCAGCGCCTCGTTGATGCGCAGCTGGGAGGCGATGTTCACGGCGAGCACCGACTCCCACTTGTCCGCGGACATGTTGGCCAGCAGCTTGTCACGCGTGATGCCGGCGTTGTGCACCACGATGTCGAGCCGCCCGTGCCGCTGCAGCGCGTGCTCGAGCAGGCGCTCGCCGGCGTCCTCCGCGGTGACGTCGAGCTGCAGCGCGGTCCCGCGCACGCGGTTGGCCACCGCGACCAGCTGCTCGCCGGCCGCGGGCACGTCGACCGCGATCACGGTGGCGCCGTCGCGGGCCAGGGTGTCGGCGATCGAGGCGCCGATGCCGCGGGCGGCGCCGGTGACCACGGCGACGCGCCCGGCCAGCGGCTTCTCCCAGTCCTCCGGGAGCGAGCCCGCGGACGAGTCGACGGCCAGCAGCTGCCCGTCGACGAACGCCGACCGGGTCGACAGGAAGAACCGCAGCGCGCCTACCACGGACGGGGCGGTCACGGGCACGTCGTCGGCGAGCACGATGCCGTTGCCGGTCGAGCCGCCCCGCAGCTCCTTGGCCAGCGACCGCAGCAGCCCGTCGACGCCCTGCCGGGCGGCGGCCATCGCGGGTGCGTCGTCGGGACCGGCCGAGCGGGACACGGTGATCACGCGCGCACCCCGCGGGAGCGACTTGAGCACCGCGCCGGCGGCCAGCACGGGCTCCGCCAGCTGGTCGGGGTGCGTGAGCTCGGTGAGCGCGAGGACGACCGCGGAGTACCGGGTGCCGGGCGTCGCGTGCCGGTGCACGTCGAGGTCCCAGTCGGACGCGAGGACCCCGGCGACCGCCTCGGACTCCGCGCCCCGGCCGAGCACCAGCACGGCCCCGGCGACCAGCGGCTGCCCGGGCTCGTAGCGCTTGAGCGGCGCGGGCTGGGGGAGGCCCAGCTGCTTGGCGAGCTTCTTGGTGAAGCCGCTGTTGACCAGGTTCAGGTAGGTGTCGGTCATGGTCAGGCCGCCTCGAGGATCGCGGTGAGGCCCAGCCCGCCGGCCGCGCACACGGACACGAGCGCACGCACCGGCTTGTCGGAGCCCGACGCCACCTTGCGGCGGTGCAGCTCCTTGCTCACGGTCGCGATGATCCGGCCGCCCGTCGCGGCGAACGGGTGCCCCGCGGCCAGCGACGAGCCGTGCACATTGAGCCTCGACCGGTCGACGGTGCCGAACGCGCCCTCGAGGCCGAGCCGGGTGCGCCCGAACTCCGCGGACTCCCACGCGGCCAGGGTGGTCAGCACGGTCGCCGCGAACGCCTCGTGGATCTCGATGAGCTCGAGGTCGGCCAGCGTCAGCCCGTTGCGGGCGAGCAGGCGCGGCACCGCGAACGCGGGGGCCATGAGCAGCCCGTCGTCGCCGTGCACGAAGTCGACGGCCCCGGCCTCGGCGTCGACCACCGACGCGAGCGGCACCAGGTCGTGGGCGGCCGCCCAGTCGGCGGAGCCGAGCAGCACGGCGGACGCGCCGTCGGACAGCGGCGTCGAGTTGCCCGCCGTCATCGTCGCGGGTGTCGACAGCCCGAGCCCGAAGGCGGGCTTGAGCTTCGCCAGCTTCTCCAGGGACGAGTCGGCGCGCAGGTTGGCGTCGCGCGTGAGCCCGCGGAACGGCGTGACCAGGTCGTCGAAGAACCCGGACTCGTAGGCGGCGGCCAAATTCTGGTGGCTGGCCAGCGCGACCTCGTCCTGCGCCTCCTGCGTGATGCCCCACTGCGCGGTGGTCAGCGCCTGGTGCTCGCCCATCGACAGGTGCGTGCGCGGCTCGCCGGTGTTCGGGGCCGACGGCGCGAGGTCCTTCGGGCGGATCTGCGCGATCGCCGCGAGCTTCTGCTTGGCGGTGCGGGCCCGCGACAGGTCGAGCAGCGCCCGGCGCAGGCGGTTGCTGACCGCGATCGGCGCGTCCGAGGTGCTGTCGACGCCGCCCGCGATGGCCGACTCGAGCTGGCCCAGGCGGATCTTGTTGCTCAGCGAGACGACGGTCTCGAGGCCGGTCGCGCACGCCTGCTGGACGTCGTACGCGGGCGTCTCGGCCGAGAGCGCCGACCCGAGGACGGCCTCGCGCGTGAGGTTGAAGTCCTTGCTGTGCTTGAGCACGGCGCCCGCGGCGACCTCGCCGATGCGCTCGCCCTGCAGCCCGTAGCGGGCCACGAGCCCGTCGATGGCGGCCGTGAGCATGTCCTGGTTGCTGGCGCGGACGTACGGGCCGCCGGCGCGGGCGAAGGGGATCCGGTTGCCGCCGAGCACGTAGGCCTTGCGGACGCTCGGGGTGGGGCTGGGGCGGGCCATGAGGCGCGTTCCTCTCGCATCGTCGCTGGAGGGCAGGAGTCAGATGATGACGTGGTGTCCGAAACCCACAGTACCTGATACCTTCGGTCTCGTGAGCCCTGTCACACCGGGCCCGTCGAAGGCGACGGCCCTCACCCTGCTGAGCACCGAGGTCGGTCGTGCGCGACCGGCCCTCCCCACGCCCCCGGCGAGCCGGCGTCCCCCCGAGGACGCTTTCGCCGCGGACGGCCGGTCCACCCGCTGGGCCGACCACCGCGAGGCCCGTCGCGCCGAGCTGGTGCGCATCGCGCGCCGCACGGTCCACCACAAGGGGCCCGACGTCTCGATGGAGGAGATCGCGGCCGCGGCCGGCACCTCCAAGTCGATCGTCTACCGCTACTTCGCGGACAAGACCGGCCTGCAGATCGCCGTGGCCGAGGCGGTCGTGCTGCAGATCCAGGGGGCGCTCGAGGGCGTCCTGCGGATCGCGCCGACCCCGCGCGACGGCCTGCGGGCGATGGTCGCCGTGTACCTCGAGATGATCGAGTCGTCGCCGCACGTGTACGCGTTCGTCACGCGCAACGGCTCGATCGAGTCCGGCGGGCCGCTCGGCCACTTCCTCGACTCCGTGACCGCCCTGGTGGCCGCGCCCTTCGCGCGCGGCCTGACCGAGGAGCACGCCGACGGCCGGCGCACCGCGCGCCGCCCCGAGGGCGCCGAGGACGACGACGCCGCGCTGCAGGCCCGCGTCGCGCTGGCCGAGTCCTGGGCCGCCGGCGCCGTCGGCTTCGTGCGCGGTTCCGGCGAGTGGTGGCTGGCCCACCGCGACGACCCGGGCAGCCCGGACCGCGAGGAGATCACCGCCCAGGTCGCCGCCTGGCTCTGGGCCGGACCCGTCGGGCTGCTCGCCCGTGACCGTCACCGCACCACCACCGACCACTCTCACGCTGCACCGGAGGAGCCCCGATGACCACCACTGCGAACCGCCCCACGGTCGAGGCGCCGGACGCCGGCGACCCGCGGCTCGACGCCGACGTCACCAACGTCGACATCGCCCACCTGCACCAGGTCCTGCTGGGGCACTACCCGGACCTGCGGCTGGCCGCCCGCAACCTCATGGCCGACGAGCGGTTCCACCGGATCGAGGGTCAGTCGCTGGCCGAGCACCGCGAGCGCGTCATCGGCCAGCTGCGCCTGCTCGCCGCCGAGGGCGACGTGCACCGCTCGTTCCCCGAGCGGTTCGGCGGCGCCGAGGACCACGGCGGCTTCCTGGCCCGGTTCGAGGAGCTCACGCACGCGGACCCGTCGCTGCAGATCAAGTCCGGCGTGCAGTGGGGCCTGTTCGCCTCGGCCATCTACCACCTGGGCACCGAGCGCAACCACGACGAGTTCCTCGCCGACGCCCTCTCGGTCAAGGTCCCGGGCGCCTTCGCCATGACGGAGACCGGTCACGGCTCCGACGTCGCCGCGATCGGCACCACGGCCACGTACGACCCGGCGACGCAGGAGTTCGTGATCCACACGCCGTTCCGTGCGGCGTGGAAGGACTACCTGGGGAACGCCGGCCAGCACGGCACGGCGGCCACGGTGTTCGCGCGGCTGGTCACGGCCGGCGTCGACCACGGCGTGCACGCGTTCTACGTGCCGATCCGCGACGAGGCCACGATGGAGTTCCTGCCGGGCGTCGGCGGCGAGGACGACGGGCTCAAGGGCGGCCTCAACGGCATCGACAACGGCCGGCTCTGGTTCGACCACGTGCGGATCCCGCGCACCAACCTTCTCAACCGGTACGGCGACGTCGCCGAGGACGGCACCTACTCCTCGCCCATCGCGAGCCCGGGCCGCCGGTTCTTCACCATGCTCGGCACCCTGGTGCAGGGCCGCGTCTCGCTCGACGGCGCCGCGGTCACGGCCGCCCGCGTGGGCCTGACCATCGCGATCACCTACGGCAACCAGCGCCGCCAGTTCAACGCCGCGTCGCCCACCGACGAGGTCGTCATCCTCGACTACGCCGAGCACCAGCGCCGCCTGCTGCCGCTGCTGGCCGAGACGTACGCCGCCGGGTTCGCGCACGAGGACCTCCTCGCCGCGTTCGACGACGTGTTCTCGGGCCGCAACGACACCCCCGAGACCCGCGAGGACCTCGAGACGCTCGCCGCGGCGCTCAAGCCGGCGTCCACCTGGCACGCGCTGACCACCCTGCAGGTGGCCCGCGAGGCGTGCGGGGGCGCCGGGTTCCTGGCCGAGAACCGGCTCACGGGGCTGCGCGCCGACATGGACGTCTACGCCACGTTCGAGGGCGACAACACGGTCCTGCTGCAGCTCGTCGGCAAGCGCCTGCTCACCGACTACGGCAAGTCCTTCAAGCACCTCGACGCGACGAAGGTCGCCCGCATGGTGGCCGAGCGCGCGTCCGACGCCGCCCGGTACCGCACGCCGCTGCACCGGGCCGTGCAGACGATCGCCGACGTGGGCGACCCCCGCCGCTCGGCCGGCCAGCTGCGCGAGACGGCCACCCAGCGCGAGCTGCTGGTGGACCGCGTCGAGACGATGGTCGCGGAGATCGCCCAGGCCCTGCGCCCGGCCCAGAAGGCCGACCCGGCGACGGCCGCCGCGCTGTTCAACGCGCACCAGCACGAGCTGGTCGAGGCCGCCCGGGCGCACGCCGAGCTGGTGCAGTGGGAGTCGTTCACCGCGGCGCTCGAGCGGGTCACCGACCCGGGCACCCGGCAGATCCTCACGTGGGTGCGCGACCTGTTCGGCCTCACGCTGGTCGAGCGGCACCTCACCTGGTACCTGCTCAACGGCCGGCTGTCCGCGGGCCGCGCCCGCACGGTGACGTCGTACATCGACCGGCTGCTGGCCCGCCTGCGCCCGCACGCGCAGAGCCTGGTGGACGCGTTCGGGTACGAGCAGGCGCACCTGCGCGCGCCCATCGCGTCGGGCGCCGAGCAGGAGCGGCAGGACGAGGCCCGCGCCTACTACCGGGCGCAGCGCGCGTCCGGCGACGCCCCCGTGCCGGAGAAGCACAAGCGCTGACTGCCCGACGACGGCCCGCTCCCGTGGGGGGCGGGCCGTCGTGCGTCAGCGCGGGTTGCAGCGCGCGGCGATCATCTCGAGGGCGTCGACCGCCGGCCGCCACGGCTCGAGGTTCCACACGGCCTTGTCCGGTGCGCCGAGCTCGTGGCACTCGAGCTGGGCCTGCATGCCCGGCACGTCGGCGTCGGGGGCGAGGGCGACCACCTGCGCCCACAGCCCCTCGCGGCCGGCCAGGCTGCCGACGCGCGCCCAGGCGGACGGCGTCACCGCGAGCGAGCGGCCGCCCTCGGCCTCGCCCCACACCGCGCTGTCGACGGCGGCGGCCGTGAACCAGACGCCCGCGGGGCCGGGGGTCGCGCCGGCCGCGGTGAGCCGGACCACGTCGGGGCCGAGCTGCGTGAGCCGGGCGCCCCACGGGTCGGGGGTCAGGCCGGCGACGAACGCCCCGGTCGCGTCGTGGACCGCGGCCGAGCCGTCCGAGAGGGCGGTGACGGTCATGCCCTCGGGCGCCGCGAGCCGGGCGTCCCCGTCGGGCACGCTCAGCCGCGCGGAGCCGTCGTCCTGCGGGGTCACGGTCGCGTCCGGCGCGGCGACCAGCAGCGTCACGGCCCCCGACGCCAGCGGCACGCCGGTCGCGCGGACCACGGCCGGGTCGTCCGGATCGGGCGGCGCGGGCTGCGTGGTCGTCGCGCTCGGGGACGGCGCCGGCTCCGCGCGGCCGGGGGAGCAGCCCGCCAGGGCCAGCAGCACGAGGGTGGTGGCGAGCAGGGCCCGGGGTCGGGTCACCCGGCCACGGTAGGCGATCAGGCGCCGGCGCGGACCCAGACGCACTCCGAGGGCGAGACCACCGCGGGGTCGGCGTGGGAGTCGCTCCGCGCGACCACGGCGCCGGGGGTCAGCCGCGCGAGCGGACACGGGCGCGACGACGCGTTGAGCACGACGACCGCGCCGCCCCGGCGACCGACCAGCACGCCGGGCGGAGCCGGCTCCCACGCGAGGTCGTCGACGGTCCACAGCGCCGACCGCGCCGCGAGCGCCCGGTGCAGGACCGACCAGGTCGAGGCCGGGTCGGCCTCCTGGCGGTCGCGTGCGTAGCCGGACCAGGCCGCGGGGACCGGCAGCCACGGCTCACCCGTCGTGAACCCAACCCGCTCACCTGACGTCCACGGCAGGGGGACCCGCGCGCCGTCGCGGTTGGGCAGCCGACCGCCCGACCGCAGCGACTGGGGGTCCTGCCACGCCTCCGGCGGCACGTCGGCGTCCGGCAGGCCGAGCTCGTCGCCCGCGTACAGGTAGAACGCGCCCGGCAGCGCGAGCAGGAACAGGTGCAGGGCGAGCGCGCGCTCCGGGCCCAGGCGCGTGGCCACGCGGGCGACGTCGTGGTTGCCCGCCACCCACGCGGGCAGCGCGCCGACCGCGCGGTGGGCAGCCAGCTGGGCGTCGACGGTCCGGCGCAGCGCGGCGGCGGACCACGGGGTGCGCAGGATCTCGAACGCGAACGCCTGGCCCAGCTCGTCGGCCCGCGCGAACGCCGCGGTCCGGTCGGGCGGCCCCCACGCCTCGGCGACCGCCAGCACGTCGGGCCCGAGGACCCGTCGCCAGGAGCGGTAGATCTCGTGCACCTCGGGCCGGTCCCAGTGCGGGTGCGGCCCGCCGCGCCGGACCTCGCCGTACGACGGGTCCTTGGCGAGCCCGCCCGCGACGTCCACCCGGAACCCGTCCACCCCGCGGTCCAGCCAGAACCGCAGGGTCGACGCGAAGTCCTCCTGCACCCTCGGCTGCGACCAGTCCAGGTCCGGCTGCTCGGGCGCGAACAGGTGCAGGTACCAGGCACCGTCGGGCAGCCTCGACCACGCGCTGCCGCCGAACATCGACCGCCAGCCGTTCGGCTGCGCGCGCACGTGGAACAGCTCGCGCTCGGGGCCGCCGGCCCGGGCCGCGACGAACCACGGGTGCTGGTCGGAGACGTGGTTGGGCACCAGGTCCATGACCACGCCGAGGCCGCGCGCGTGCGCCGCCGCCACCAGGGCGTCGAACGCGTCGAGGTCGCCGAAGAGCGGGTCGATCGCGCGGTGGTCGGCCACGTCGTACCCGTGGTCGGCCTGCGGCGAGCGGTAGACCGGCGTGAGCCACACCGCGTCGACGCCCAGCCGGACGACGGCGTCGAGACCCGCGGTGAGGCCCGTGAGGTCACCGACGCCGTCGCCGTCCCCGTCCAGGAACGAGCGGACGTAGACCTGGTAGACGACAGCCGTGCGAGAGATCAAGCCGGGCGCACCAGCTCGACCAGCACGATCGACGGGTTGGGCAGCGCGACCGTCAGACCGTCGTCGGTCCACGGACGCTCCGTCACGGCGAGCCGGTCGGCCGCGCGCAGCTGCGCCCACTGCTCCTCGGTCGGCCAGTCGGCTCCCGCACCGAGGGACGACCAGACGGCCGCGATGTTCGAGTGGTCGGCGTCGACCCGCGACTCCCGCACCACCCACGGCCCGGGCGGCAGCCCGTCGAGCATCACGCGGACGGTCCGCGCGAGCGCGTCCGAGCCGTCGACGAGGCCCTGGTCGAGCGTGCCGTTCCACAGCGCGATCGCCACCCGGTCGGTGTCGTCGCCGTCGCGCGACGCCCACACCTCCACCAGGCTGTCCGCGCCGTCGCCGGTCACGGTCGCGGCGACCTCGTCGCGACCCAGCTGCTCGAGCAGCCACAGGGCCCACCAGCGGGGCTTGCGCAGCTCCCCGACCGTGCGCAGCCCGAACCCGCCGTGCAGCAGGCGGGGCGGCCGGCCCAGCTCCTCGAACTGGTCCGAGACCACCCAGTACGACAGGGCGTGGATGCGCCCGGCCGCCGAGCGCATGCCGCGCGCCAGGAACGCCGCGGAGAACACCCCGTCGTTGGCGTTGCCGAAGTGCGTCGGGCTGACGCCCCACTCGGTCCACCAGATCTCGGCGTCCTCCCGGCCGTACCGCGCGAGCGTCGCCCGCAGGTCGAGCGGGGCGTTGCCGTACGTGTGCGTCGACACGAAGTCGACGGGCGCACCCGACGAGGCGACGTGCTCGAGCAGCCCGTCCACCCAGCCGGCGGCCGCGGTCGAGGGACCGCCGACCACGAGCTGGTCGTCGACGGCGCGGACGGCCGTGACCGTCACGTCGTAGAGCCGCCAGAACTCCTCGCGCGTGCCCGACCAGAAGACCTCGAGGTTGGGCTCGTTCCACACCTCGAACGACCAGCTCGACCGGACCTCGAACAGCCCGTACCGGTCGACCAGGTGCTGGACCAGGTCGGTGATCAGGGCCGCCCAGCGGTCCCAGTCCTTGGGCGGGGACACGATCGCCGCGTACTCGAACACGGTCTTGTCGGGGTCCGACGCCAGGTCGCGCGGCATGTACGACAGCTCGACCACGGGCCGCAGCCCCAGCTCGAGCAGGGCGTCGTACGTGGCGTCGACGCCCGAGAAGTCGTGCACCGGCTCGCCGTCCACCTCGCGGTAGACGCCCAGGTCGTCGCAGAGGATCGCGTGGGCTCGCACGGTCGAGACGCCGAGCTCGTCGTGCGCCGCGCGCAGCGCGCTCGTGAGGTCGGCCGCGATGCTCTGGCCGCCCACCGTCTCGTCGCTGAGCAGCAGGGAGAGGTGCTCGGAGCCGATCATCGGCCGCCAGGGCCGGGGCAGCTCGCGGACCGCGGTGCTCACGTCCACGAGCACGTCGACCGTCGCCTCGCCGTCGGGCAGCGAGGCCGCGACGACCTCCGGCCCGGTCGGCCCGGTCACGTCGACGTCGGTCACCGTGGCCACCGCGTACCGGTACGGCACCCCGGGCTCGCCGGTGGTGTCCGCGTACGGCCCGTGCGGCACGGCGAGCACGTCGCCGCCGAGGTGGTCCAGGGGGACGCCGTCGCGCACCACCTGGTACCCGACCGCGCCGTCGACCGTGTCCCAGTGGAGCGAGACCTGGCCGACACCGGGGGCCGCGTAGAGGCCCGACGGCGGGGCGAGCACCGGGATCTCGCCCGCGGCCGTCGTGTCGGACCGACGTCCGATCCGGGTCTCCCAGTCCGTGCGTGCCCCGGTCACTTGACCACCCCCGCGCTGAACTCCTCCTGGCCGATGAGCGGGCGCAGGACCTTCTCCACGTCGCGCGTGCCGAACGAGCGGTGCAGCACGTCGTGGCCCAGCAGGTTGCCCACCGCGCCCAGGACCATGCCCTGGTCGAGCGAGAGGTAGCGCTTCGCCTGCGTGTTCGACCGCACGGCCACGGAGTCGTAGAAGCCGCCGTCCCCGTAGGCGCCGAGCTTCGTCTCGATGTTCCGCAGGTTGTCGACGGCCTCGCGGGGCGCGTACGGCAGCGCGAGGAACGACGCGTGCGGGGTGACGACGCCGTCGCCGAAGGTCGGCGTCGGGTTCGTCGCCGGACGGCAGCCGTCGTAGCCCGCGTCGACGTTGGTCGCCTCGTGGTCGGACGGGTAGCCCTCGGGGCTCATGCCGATGGCGTCGACGCCGTACACGTTGTACTCGGCGAACGGGTCGCTGGCGGGGGAGAAGCCCCAGTAGCCGTAGCCGGCCTCGTCCAGGCCGTGCTCGATCTGCGCACGGACGGCCAGCGGGTGGTTGACGCCCCAGCTCTTCGGGGCCCACGTGGACTCGGGCACCAGCAGGTCGGGCATGAGCTCCTCGAACATGTCGCCGCCCCACGTCGGGACGATGTGCATGCCGCGGTAGGTGAAGGCGCCCTCGAACACGTCGATGCCCTCGTACGTCCGGGTCACGCCGACGGGACGCTGCTCGAGCCACGACCAGTCACAGCTGGCCGGGAACGTGCGGTTGGTCGCGAAGTAGTGCGCGGGCGGGATCTGGCCGCGGGCGATGCCGATGTAGCTGGCGATCCGGGGCTCGGAGTTGGTGATGTCGTAGTGGTTCTTGGTGAAGTACACCGGCGATCCGGCGACCGTGCCGGGGTCGGTCGCGACGTTCGGCGCGTCGGCCCAGAAGCCGCCGCGCATCATGCCGGGCCTGGTCCCGCCGAACTGGTTCGCGTCGTAGAACGCCGCGAAGTTCATCGGGTCGAGCAGGACGTCGACCTGCGTGCGCAGCGACGGCTCGGCGGTGCGGACCACCATGAGGGCGGCCGCGAACCAGCCGTTGTCCACGGTGGACAGGAACGGGTAGACGGTGTCCCCGCTCGGGAACGCGGTGAGCTTGGCGCCCGTGTGCTCGTCGTACCAGTTGTAGAACATGCCGCTGGGCTGGTGGCGCTCCATGGTCGCCAGCGTGGTCAGCGTCTGCTTCAGGCGCTGCTTGGCCTCGCGGTGGCCGATGATCCCGAGCTCCTCCGCGGAGACCGTGGACCACATGTACGCGCCGATGTTCGTCGGCGAGGTGTAGCCGGACCGCGTGGCGGGATCGAGCGACGCCTCGATGTTGTCGGCCGGCAGGCCGGTCTTCTCGTCGGTCATGGCCACGAACGAGGTCCACGTGTCGGTGGCCCAGCGGCGCAGGTCTGCCCGGTCGTGCCGGGTCAGCGCGTCGGCGTCGTGGTGCGGACCACCGGCGGAGGCGGCCGTCGCGCCGGACAGGACGAGCGCGGTGGCAGCCGCGGCGGCGGCGAGGGGTCGGAGTCTCATCGGTGAGCCCTTCATGATTTGAGGCCGGTCGTGGCCAGACCCTGGACGAAGTGCTTCTGCAGAGCGAAGAACACGATCAGGATCGGGACGACGATGACCATGGCGCCCGCAAGGAGCAGGCCGTACTGCGTGGAGTTCTGCCCCACGCTCACCAGGGCGAGCGCGACCGGCAGGGTGTACATCGACTCGGTGCTGGACACGACCAGGGGCCACAGGAAGTTGTTCCAGGAGCCGAGGAACGTGAGGATCGCGAGCGTGGCCAGCGCCGGCTTGCACAGCGGCATGACCACCCGGGAGAAGATCCGGAACTCGCCCGCGCCGTCGACGCGCGCGGCGTCGATGAGCTCGTCGGGGATGCCTTGCATGAACTGCCGCATGAGGAACACGCCGAAGGGCCCGGCCAGGAACGGCAGGATCAGCCCGAAGTAGGTGTTGACCAGGCCGAGGTTGCTGACCAGCACGAACAGCGGGACCAGCGTGACCATCCCGGGGATCATCAGGGTGGCCAGCACCAGCCGGAACAGCCAGGTGCGCCCCCAGAAGTCGATCTTGGCGAACGCGTACCCGAGCATCGAGCAGAACACCAGGTTGCCCAGCGTCACGACGATCGCGACGACGGTCGAGTTGGTGAAGTACTGCGGGAAGTCGAGCCGCGTGAACAGCTCGCGGAAGTTGTCGAGCGTCGGGTTGTGCGGGAACCAGGTGGGCGGGTTCGCGCGCAGCTCGCCCTCGGTCATGAACGAGCCGAGGAGCATCCAGACGAACGGCGTGACGACGAGCACGAGGCCGAGGCCCAGCACGACGTAGAGCCAAGGGCGGGCCTGGGGCTCGCCGATGTGCGAGCCCTCGGTGCCGCGGGGCTTGGTGACGGGCTTGGTGACGGTTGCGGTGGTCATGCGGACGCACCTCCCGAGCGACGGAACCAGCGGCGCTTCGAGCCGGTCGCGTCGTCGCGCTCGCCCAGCACCTTGAACTGCACGATCGTCAGGACGACGACCGCGGCGAAGAGCACGTAGCTCATGGCGGCGGCGACGCCGTAGTTGCCGAACCCGAACGTGTTGTAGATCAGGTAGGCGACCGAGAGCGTGCTGTTCAGCGGCCCGCCCTGGGTCATCACGAACGGCTCCTCGAAGAACTGCAGGAAACCGATGCCGGTGATGACGCCGGCGAAGAGCATGGTCGGCCGGATCGTCGGGATGGTGATCCGGCGCAGCCGCTGCCACGCGTTGGCGCCGTCGAGCGCCGCGGCCTCGTGCAGGGCCTTGGGCACGGACTGCAGGCCGGCCAGGAAGATCACGACGAGCGTGCCCAGCGAGCGCCAGACCGTCATCGCGATGAGCGACGGCATGGCCCAGGTGGTGCTGCCCAGCCAGTCGGGACCCGTGATGCCGAACCAGCCGAGCACCTCGTTGATCAGCCCGTTCTCGGGCCGGAGCAGGAAGCGCCAGACCACCGCGACCGCCACGATCGAGGTGACCACCGGCATGTAGTAGCCGATCCGGAAGAAGCCGGACAGCTTCGTGATGCCGGTGTTCAGCGCGATCGCGATGGTGAGCGCCACGAGGATGGTCAGCGGGACGCCGACGACGACGAAGTAGAGCGTGTTGAGGGCGGCCTTGCGGAACAGCGGGTCGCTCAGCACGGTCGCGAAGTTGTCGAGGCCGACGAAGTTGACCGCGAACGGGTTCTTCAGGTCGCGGCTCTTGAGGTCGGTCACGCTCATGAAGAGCGAGGACAGCACCGGCCAGGCCGTGAACACGAGGAACAGCAGGACGAACGGTGCTGCCATGCCCCAGGCGGCGATGCTGCGCCGCCGGCGCAGGGGCGACGAGCGCCGCACCCGCGGGACGGCCTGGTCGGCCGTCCCCGCGGGCGCCACGCCCGGACCGGAGGTCAGGGTCGTGGCCATGACGTCAGAGCCCCGTGCCGATCGACTCGGCCTGCTGCTGGATCGCCTTGGCGGCCGCTGCCGGGTCCTCGCCCGACTTGCAGACCTTCTCCAGCTCGGTGTCGATGACGCTCGCGATCTGCTCCCACGTCGGGACCGACGGGGGTGCCATCGCGGTGGTCATCTGGTCGCCGAAGACCGCGAGGTTCTTGTCGGAGGCCAGGTCGCCCTGCTTCCACGCGGACTGCACGGCGGGCAGGTCGCTCGTCGTCGTGTACCACTCGGCCTGGACCTCGGGCTGGCTGAGCCACTGGACGAACTTCCAGGCGGCGTCGCGGTTCTTCGAGCTCTTGAACACGGCGAGGTTGCTGCCGCCGATGAACGACGCCTGCTTGACGTCCTTGGGCATCGGCGCGAGGGTCACGCCGTCCATGAACGTGTCGCCGCCCGTGTCCTTGAGGATCCCGATGTGCCACGGGCCGGACGAGAACGCGCCGATCTTGCCGGCCACGAAGTCGGGTTCCAGCGTGCCGTCCGGGAGCTCCTTGGGCGCGACCCCCTCGGTGAAGAACGACTGGTAGTAGGTGAGCGCCTTGACGAACTCAGGGCTGTCGAACGTGAACTTCGTCTGGTCCGAGTTCATGATCTCCGCGCCGGCCTGCCACGCGAACGGCAGGAACGTCTGCCACGCGCCGGTCTGTCCGGGCTGCAGGTTGATGCCCCACTGCGCGCCGGCGGACTGCATGCCCTTGGAGGTGGCCATGAGGTCGTCCCACGTTGCGGGCGTCGCCGAGACGCCGGCCTTCTCCGCGAGCGCGGTGTCGACGTAGATCACGCGGGTCTCGACGTACCACGGCACGGCGTAGGAGGTGCCGCCGACCTCGGTGGAGCCCCAGGCCCCGTCGAAGAACGTGGACTTGTCGACCACGTCCGGCGTCGGGTCGAGCCCGCCGGAGGTGGCGAACTCGCCCATCCAGGTGGTCCCGATCATGGAGACGTCCGGGGTCTCGTCGGCCGCGATGGCCGTCGCGATCTTGTCGTGCGCGGCGTCCCAGGGGATCGCCGTGACGTTGACGGTGACGTCGGGGTTCTCCTTGGTGAAGCCCTTGGCGAACTCGCCCAGCGCCTCGCCCTCGGTGCCCATGGCCCAGACGTTGAGCGTGCCGCTCACGTCGCCGGTGGCGACGGGCGCGGCGCTGGTGTCCTGGCCGGACGTGTCGCTGCTCCGGCCGCAAGCGGCCAGTGCGAACGTGGTGATGGCCAGCGCGGCGACGCTGACGCGCGCGTATCTCCTCATGGCGGTTCCTCCTCGAACCTGGACAGCCCCTCGTGGGGTCTGTCAGGGGTGCAGGCCGCAGCTGTCGCGGACCACCAGGTCGGTGGCCAGCGACTCGTGCCGCGGGGTCGTGCGGTTTCCGGTGATGCGCTGGTCCAGCACCTCGGCGGCGAGTGCCCCGAGCGTGCGCATCGGCTGTCGGACGGTGGTGAGGGCGGGTCGGGCATGGCGCGCGGCCATGACGTCGTCCCAGCCGGTGATGGCGATGTCGCGGCCGACCCGCAGGCCGATCTCCTCGGCGGCGACGATCGCGCCCAGCGCGATCTCGTCGTTGGCGCACACGAGGGCGTCGGGGCGCTCGCGGACCGCGAGCAGGCCGGCCGCGACGCGGGTGCCGGACGCCTCGTCGAAGTGGCACGGGGTGACGGTGGGCTCGATGCCGTGCTTGCCGAGGCCCTCGCGGACCCCGCGCCAGCGCTCGGCCACGTCGGGGGACTCCTCGGGCGAGCCCAGGAACGCGACCCGGCGGACTCCGTGCGCGGCGAGGTGCTCGCCCAGGGCGCGGGCGGCGTCGAGCCCGTCGGCGCGGATCGAGTCGGCGCCGTCGACCTCCGGGCGTGCGACGACGACGATCGGCAGGCCGAACGCGCTGAGCTCCTCGACGACGTGGTCGGGGATCGTGCGACCGAGCACGACCAGCCCGTCGACGCGCCCCGCCAGGTCGCGCACCGCGGTCGCCGGGTCGGGCCGGCCGTGCGTCGCGAGCACGAGCACGCTGCGGCCGAGCCGCGAGGCGGTCTCCTCGTACCCGAGCAGCACCTCGGCGTAGTAGGGCCCGGAGAGGTCGGGGAAGACGATCCCGTTCGCGGCGTGCTTGCGCTCGGCCAGCGACGTGCCGGCATGGCTGGGGCGGAACCCGAGCTCCTCGACCGCGGCGAGCACGCGGGCACGGGTCGCCTCGGCCACGGGCGCCGAGCCGCGCATGGCCCGGGACACGGTGGCGATGCCGACGCCGGCCCGCTGCGCGACGTCGTAGATGGTCACCGGGGCAGCGCTCGGACGGCCGTCGCCGGTGTCCATAGGAAGCGCTTTCATATGACGACGGTCACACGCCCTGGGGAACCTCGCAACTCGGGCGAAGGCGACGCGCCACCCGCGGCGGCGCCGGCGGGACGCACTGACGGAGTCGTCCGCCCTGGTCAGTCCCGGTGGTTGCCCGGGGCGCAGGGCGCCGCGAAACTGCTCCGGATTGCTCCGCGGCGCGGGCTCCCGGAACCGCGTGACGGGCTCGTGGACGTGGGGCCGGCCGGCGTCCGCGCGCCGGTATCCTGAGCGACGTCTGCCGACGTCGGCTGGGCCTGCCGCCGCCACCGGGCCGGCGAGCACCGGCCGAGCCACGGGTCTCCACCGAGGGAATCGATGACCACCGCACCTGCGCGCGCCCCCCAGACCGACACCGTCGACGTCGCCGCCGCGACCCCGGACCAGGAGCAGCCGTTCGCCGAGCTGGGCCTCAAGCCGGACGAGTACCAGCGGATCCGCGACATCCTGGGCCGCCGCCCCACGGCCGCCGAGCTCGCGATGTACTCGGTCATGTGGTCCGAGCACTGCTCGTACAAGTCGAGCAAGAACCACCTGCGCCAGTTCGGCGACAAGACCACGGACGCCATGAAGGAGCACCTGCTCGTCGGCATCGGCGAGAACGCGGGCGTCGTGGACATCGGCGACGGCTGGGCCGTGACGTTCAAGGTCGAGTCCCACAACCACCCGTCGTACGTCGAGCCGTACCAGGGCGCGGCCACGGGCGTCGGCGGCATCGTGCGCGACATCATCTCGATGGGCGCCCGCCCGGTCGCCGTCATGGACCAGCTGCGGTTCGGTGCGGTCGACCACCCCGACACCGCGCGCGTGGTGCACGGCGTCGTCGCCGGCGTCGGCGGCTACGGCAACTCGCTCGGCCTGCCCAACATCGGCGGCGAGCTCGTCTTCGACGCCTCCTACCAGGGCAACCCGCTGGTCAACGCCCTGTGCCTCGGCGTCCTGCGGCACGAGGACATCCACCTGGCCAACGCCTCGGGCGCGGGCAACAAGGTCGTCCTCTTCGGCGCGCGGACGGGCGGCGACGGCATCGGCGGTGCCTCGATCCTGGCCAGCGAGACGTTCGACGACACCAAGCCCTCCAAGCGCCCGTCCGTGCAGGTGGGGGACCCGTTCATGGAGAAGGTGCTCATCGAGTGCTGCCTCGAGCTCTACGCCGCGCGCGTGGTCGAGGGCATCCAGGACCTGGGCGCCGCGGGCATCTCGTGCGCGACCAGCGAGCTGGCCTCGAACGGCGACGGCGGCATGCACGTCGACCTCGAGAACGTGCTGCTGCGCGACCCCACCCTGACGGCCGGTGAGATCCTCATGTCGGAGTCGCAGGAGCGGATGATGGCCGTGGTCCGGCCGGACCAGCTCGACGAGTTCCTGGCCATCACGCGCAAGTGGGACGTCGAGACCGCCGTGATCGGCGAGGTGACCGGCACGGGCCGCCTCACCATCGACCACCACGGCGAGCGGATCGTCGACGTCGAGCCGCGCTCGGTCGCGCACGACGGCCCGGTCTACGACCGCCCGTACGCGCGTCCGGCGTGGCAGGACGGGCTCAACGCCGACACCGCCGCGTCGCTCGCGCGTCCTGCCACGAACGCAGAGATCCGCGCGACGGCGCTGCAGCTCCTGGCCAGCCCCAACCTGGCCTCCAAGGCGTGGGTGACCAACCAGTACGACCGCTTCGTGCAGGGCAACACTGCGCTCGCGCAGCCCGACGACTCGGGCGTGATCCGGGTCGACGAGACCACGGGCCTGGGCGTCGCGCTGGCCACGGACGCCAACGGCCGGTACGCCAAGCTCGACCCGTACACCGGCGCGCAGCTGGCCCTGGCCGAGGCGTACCGCAACGTCGCCACGACGGGCGCCCGCCCGCTCGCGGTGACCGACTGCCTCAACTTCGGCAGCCCCGAGCACCCCGACTCCATGTGGCAGCTGGTCGAGGCCATCCGCGGCCTGGCCGACGCGTGCCAGGTGCTCGAGGTGCCCGTGACCGGCGGCAACGTGTCGCTCTACAACGGCACGGGCGAGCCGGGGCTCATCGACTCCGCCATCCACCCGACGCCGGTCGTCGGGGTCCTGGGCGTGCTCGACGACGTCGCCGACGCCACCCCGTCGGGCTGGACCGCGCCTGGCCAGGCCGTCTACCTGCTGGGCACCACGCGTGCCGAGCTCGACGGCTCCGCCTGGGCGGACGTCGTGCACGGCCACCTCGGCGGGCTGCCGCCGGCCGTGGACCTCGCCGCCGAGCGCCGGCTCGCCGCGGTGCTCACGCACGCGAGCCGCGACGACCTGGTCGACGCCGCGCACGACCTCTCGGAGGGCGGCCTGGTCCAGGCCCTCATCGAGTCGAGCCTGCGGTACGGGGTCGGCGTGCAGGTGTCGCTCGACCCGATCTGCGAGCGCGACGGCGTCACGCCGTTCGAGGCGCTGTTCTCGGAGTCGACCGCCCGCGTGCTCGTCGCCGTGCCGCGCTCGGAGGAGGTCCGCCTGGTGGACCTCTGCACCGCGCGCGGCGTCCCGGCGCTGCGCCTGGGCGAGACCGCCGAGTCGTGCTCGCCCGGCGCCGGCACACCGGTCGACGAGTCCGACCACGTGCACGGGCCCGCCGTGGAGGTGCAGGGCCTGTTCACCCTGCCGCTCGACGAGGCGCGCGAGGCCTTCGAGAGGACGCTCCCGAGCTACTTCGGCTAGCCACCGCTCGCGCGGAGCGGCGCGCTAATTCCGTGGTTCCCTCCCACGACCCGGTCCTACCGTCGAGGCGTGCCAGCCGCTCTCTCCCCCGACCACGTCCGCGTGGTCCGCGCCGACAAGGGCGCGGTCCTCGTGCTGTCCGCGCCCGAGCTCATGGCGGCCGCGACGCCCCGCCGGGTGACCATCGACCGCGACGGGCTCGTCCCGACGCAGGACGGCGACCGGCTGCCGCCGACCGTGGGCGACTGGCTGCTGGTCGACGACACCGACGGGGGCCCGCACGCCCGGACGCTCGCCCCGCGCCGGACGGCGCTGGTGCGGGACACGGCGGGTGGGACGTCCCGCGTCCAGGCTCTCGCCGCCAACATCGACGTCGTGCTGGTGGTCGAGCACCTCGACCCGGACCCGCAGCTGGGCCGCGTGGAGCGGCTGCTGACGCTCGCGTGGCGCTCGGGTGCCCGGCCGGTCGTCGTGCTCACCAAGGCGGACCTGGTGCCGGACCCGGCCGGCATGGCCGAGGAGGTCGCGGCGGTGGCGCTCGCGGTCGACGTGCACGCGGTCAGCGTCCCGACGGGTGAGGGCCTCGAGCCGCTGCGCGCGCTGCTGGTCCCGGGGACGACGCTCGTCGTCGTCGGCCCGTCCGGCGCCGGCAAGTCGACGCTGGTCAACGCCCTGGCAGGCCGCGACGTCATGGCCACCGGAGGGCGACGGACGGACGGCCGCGGCCGGCACACCACCACGCACCGTGAGCTCGTCCGGCTGGCCGGCGGCGCGATGCTCATCGACACCCCCGGCATCCGCGGCGTCGGCGTCGTCGCGGACGGGGACGCGCTGGACACCACGTTCGCGGACCTCGCGGAGCTGGCCCTGAGGTGCCGGTTCGCGGACTGCCGCCACGCAGGGGAGCCGGGGTGCGCCATCCAGTCGGCGCTGGACAGCGGGGAGCTGAGCGAGCGTCGGTACGAGAGCTGGCGCCGGCTGGCGCGCGAGGCCGCGTACCAGTCGCGGCGGACCGACGCCCACCTGGCCGCGCAGGAGAAGCGCCGGTGGAAGCAGCAGACCCGTCAGTACCAGCGCGGCCTGCGCGGCCCGGGCAAGCCGCGCGGCTAGCCGGGGGGCACGTTGACGAACTGGAACTGCAGCCGGACGTCGGCCGTGCGGGGCACCATCAGCGTGGTCGCGCTCGCGGACCACGCGGACGGCACCAGGAACATGGCGGTCGGCCCCTGCACCAGCAGGTGGAGGCCCCGGTACCGGTAGCGGGGCTGGTCGGTCAGCGCCGCGCACGCCGGGTCGGGGGCGTCGCCGGTGGTCCAGCACAGGTCCTCGGGCGCGGCGACGGTGTTGCGCAGGTGCAGGTCGCCGGGGCTGTCCAGGATGACGGCGGGCAGCTGGTCGAGGTTCCGGGCCGTGAGCTGCGCCTGCCCGCGGCCCGACCAGTCGGCCGTGATCGAGACGGCCCAGAACGCGGCGGCCACCACGAGCACCCACAGGCCCGCGACGATCCCTGGCGCGCGCGTGGTGGCGTACCCGAGGGTCAGCGCGCCCACCGCGGCGCCGACCCCGATGAGCACCGCCGAGACGAGCGACAGGTACGGCCACGCCCCCCACCAGGCGTAGGCGACGAGCAGCACCAGGCCGGCGCCGAGCACGACGCAGCCGCCGGCCACCCACACCCGGGCCGCGCGCCGGACGCGCGCCTCGCCCCCGCCGACCGACCGGGCCTCGCGGGCGCGGGCGTCGATCCGGCCGTGCAGCGCGACCACCGCGACCGAGACCACCGTGAGCACCAGGAGCGGGACCAGCAGCGGCTGCGGGCTGCGCATCACGTAGTCGCGCGGCGTGAGCCCGATGGTGTCCACGTCGACCCCGAAGTACGCGTACTGCGACCGCGTGAACACGTAGCCGAAGTAGAAGAGCAGCGCGGTGACCAGCGTGACGGGCGCGGCGATCTGCGTCGCCAGCGTGAACCACCCGGGCAGCGCGCGGCCGCTCGGGGTGGTGGCCACGTCAGCCGTCCCCGTTGGTGACCGGGAAGCTCTCGAGGTCGAGGTCGGGCGACACGTCGGGTGCCGCGCCCAGGGCCGTGGCGGCGTCGTCGCAGTCCGCGGTGGTGGCGGGCTCGACGCACGCGAACGTGCCCTGCATGCCGACGAGCGCGTGGGCGCCGGCCTCCGCGGTCGGTCCGGCGTCGCGGGCGAAGCCGACCAGGCAGCCGGTGTCGTCGACCGTGATCACGGCGCCGATGCACGCCCGGCCGCTCTGGCCCGTGCATGCGTCGGGGTAGGGCGACCAGGTGGCCGGCTGGACCTCGGCGTGGGCGATCGTGAACGACATCCCGACGGCGAGCTGCGGCGTGCCCGGCCCGCCCCACGTCCAGAACAGGCAGACGGTGCCGGCCTCGACGGAGGCGGCGGAGCCGGTCCCGGCGACCGCGGTGGTGAGCACCGGCAGGGCCTCGCCCGTCTCCCGCGGCTGCTCGACCTCGCCCGAGCCCTTGGTCGGCGCGACGTCGCCCGCCTCCGCGGTGGCCGGCGGCTCCTGCTGGGGAGCGGTGGGTGCGCCGCTGCACCCCGTGAGCGCCAGGGCGAGCGTGAACGCGGCGAGCAGTCGTCGGAGCAGCATGACCACACCTCCGGCACGGCAGCCGGGTGCCTCACCGCGCCACCTCCCAGGATGGCCGCGAACGGGCGCCGAGACGAGCCCCCCGCGCGCGGAAGCGCATCGACGACCCGGATCCGGTGGCTCAACGATTCGGTCGCGCCCGAGCGCTCGCCACGCCGGCCCGGGTCCGGTTTCCTCGTCGGGACCGCTGCACGTCAGCCGCCCCGAGGAGACCCGCTCATGCCCACCCGCCGAAGCGCGACCGCGCTGCTCGCCGCCGCGGCCCTCGCCGTCGCCGGCCTCACCGCCGTCACCGCCAGCGCCGCGCAGGCCGCCGGCGGCTGCAAGGTCGAGTACCGGATCACCAACCAGTGGCAGGGCGGCTTCGGCGCCGACGTGACCGTGACCAACCTGGGCGACCCGGTGAGCGCGTGGACGGTCGGCCGGTCCTTCGGCGCGGGCCAGAGGATCACCTCGCTCTGGAATGGCACGGCCACGACCAGCGGAGCCGCGGTCTCGGTCGCGAGCCTGCCGTGGAACGGTACGGTGCCGACGAACGGCCGGACGAGCTTCGGGTTCAACGCCTCGTGGAGCGGCACGAACCCGGTCCCCGCCGCGTTCACCATGAACGGCACGCCGTGCACCGGCACGACGCCGACGCCGACACCCACGCCGACGACCACACCGACCCCGACACCGACCGTGACCACACCCCCCACCGCCAGCCGGTTCTACGTCGACCCCACCACGCAGGGCTACCGCGCGTGGCAGGCGGCCTCCGGCACGGACAAGACGTTGCTCGCCAAGATCGCCCTGACCCCGCAGGCGTACTGGGTGGGCAACTGGGCCGACCCCGCGCACGCCAAGGCCGAGGTCGCCGACTACACCGGCCGCGCGGTGGCCGCCGGCACGACCCCGATGCTCGTGGTCTACGCGATCCCGGGCCGCGACTGCGGGTCCTACTCCGGCGGCGGCGTCGCCGAGAGCGCCTACGCGGCCTGGATCGACACCGTCGCCTCCGGCATCCAGGGCAACCCGTACGTGGTCCTCGAGCCGGACGCCCTCGCGCAGCTGGGCGACTGCGCGGGCCAGGGCGACCGCGTGGGCTTCCTGAGGTACGCCGCGAAGTCGCTGACGCTCAAGGGCGCCCGGGTCTACATCGACGCCGGCCACGCGTCGTGGTTGCCCGTGAGCACGGCCGTGAGCCGCCTCAACCAGGTCGGCTTCGAGTACGCGGTGGGCTTCGCGCTCAACACGTCGAACTACCAGACCACGGCGGCCTCCAAGGCCTACGGCCAGCAGATCTCGCAGCAGCTCGGCGGCAGGAGGTTCGTCATCGACACCTCCCGCAACGGCAACGGCTCGAACGGCGAGTGGTGCAACCCGCGCGGCCGGGCGCTCGGCGAGAGGCCGACCCTGGTGAACGACGGGTCGGGTCTCGACGCCCTCCTGTGGGTCAAGCTGCCCGGCGAGTCGGACGGCACCTGCAACGGCGGGCCGGCCGCGGGCGCCTGGTTCCCGGACATCGCCCTCGAGCTGGCCCGCAACGCGGCGTGGTGACCGCCTGACGACGGGCCCGCGGGGATCCCCGCGGGCCCGTCGGCGACCGGGTGACGTCCGGCCGATGCAGGGCCGCGCGGCTGCGGCGCGGGGCACGATCGCGGGATGAGAACACCGCTCGCGATCGTCGCCGTCGTGGCGCTCGCCGCCGGCTGCGCGAGCGGGGAGCGCCCGGAGCCCTATGACGACGCCGCCGACTGCAACCACCTCTACACGCGCGGGGATCCCGGGCTCGGAGCGGGTTTCGGGTACTCCGAGGAGCCGCACCCGTTCGGCACGCCGGTCCCGGTGACGGTCTGCGTCCCGGGCGGTGGAGGCACGGTCCGCCTGTGGGCCGAGGGTTCCGGCGTGACGATCACCCCCGAGGCCGGCTGGGCGCCGGAGGGCGGCCCGTCCGGGCTGAGCCAGGTCGCCTTCGAGATTACGGTCGAGCCGGGAGCAGCGGCCGGGCTCCGGGTGGAGGCGACCGGCATGTCCTACGGCGGACCCGGCGTCGTGACCGACGACGAGGCCGGGACGTGGCGGCTCGATGTGTGGGGCGACCGTTACTTCGACCGACGTCACCCGTAGCTCACGCCCATGAGCTGGCGGACGTCACGGATCGTGGCGTCCGCCAGCTCGTTGGCGCGCGCGTTGCCGGCCGCGAGGATGTCGGCGACCAGGCCCGCGTCCTCCGCGAACAGCGCGCGGCGCGCGCGCAGGGGCGCCAGGTGCTCGACGAGTGCATCGGAGACGCTCGGGGGCAGGACGACCGCGGGCTGCGTCTACTGCAGCCGGCGCCAGGTCGTCGAGGACAGGCGGCGCGGGTAGCCCGCCGCGCCGGGGGGTGGAAGCGGCCCGCTGCATCAGCCGTCGGGTGCGCGGACTCCTTCGGACGTCCACCGGAACCGCATCCTGCTGGAGCGCCCCATGAACCTGCCCGCCGACCCCAGGCACCCCGTCCTGCACCTCGAGCGGTACGACATCGACGACGCCGTCGCCATCGACCGGGCCGCCGTCACCCTGGGCCTCACCCCGTTCGACGGCGCGGCGCCGCTGCTCCTCCTCACGCCCCGCCAGCCCGGGGCTCCCGGGGGGCTGCTCGCCTTCTACGCGCCGGGTCGCTGGGACTGCACCAGCGAGCGGTCGCTGTCGGTGCGGGCGGCCTGAGCCGGGCAGAATCGCTGCATGCCGCCGCGCCGACGCACCGACCCCGCCGACGGGCGCGCCGCGCTCGCGGTCTGGCGGGCGGACCCGGCCGGCGTGCCCACGGCGGCCCGGCGCACCGCGGTCCGGTTCACGCTCGAGGAGCTGGCCGAGGTGGCCCCCGGCAACGCGGTCGAGGTGCGGGTCCCGCCCGACGGTGCGGTGCAGGCGGTGGAGGGACCTCGTCACACCCGGGGCACCCCGCCCAACGTGGTCGAGACCGACGCGCAGACCTGGCTCGCGCTGGCCACCGGCGGGCTGACCTGGGAGTCCGCGACGGCCGACGGGCGGATCCGGGCCTCGGGGGAGCGCGCCGACCTGCGCGAGTGGCTGCCGCTGCAGGCAGCCCGGGACCGCGGGTGAGCCGCCGCTGACCTAGGATCACGGGGTGCCGAACGACCCCCAGCCCGACGACGCTCCCGTGCCCGACGCGGTCGCGCGCGACGCCCGCGGCGTCCCGATCCCGTCGGAGCAGGAGCTCGCCCAGGTGGCGCAGCCCGCCACGGTCCGGCACGCCCCGAAGTTCGGCGCCTTCATCACCGCGGGCGCGCTCGTCGGGATCGTCGTGGGCCTCGTGCTCACCGCCGTGATCCAGCCCGAGATCCCGCGCGCCGCGGACGGCTCCGGCTTCATCTCGTTCCTCGACGGCGAGGGTGCCGTGCGCACGTGGATGGTCGTCGCCGGCGCGGTGCTCGGCGGCTTCGTCGGCGGCCTCGTCGCGATCCTGGCCGACCGCCGCAGCGTGCGGCGCGCCCTGCCCGCCGACGACTGACCCGCGGACGCGGGGGTCGCCCACGCCGACGCGTGTGCGACCATGGTGACGTGGCCCCCCGCGCAGACGGACGTCTGAACCACGACCTCCTCCCCAACGAAAAAGGCCCCCAGGACGCTTGTGGCGTCTTCGGTGTGTGGGCTCCTGGCGAGGAAGTCGCCAAGCTGACCTACTTCGGCCTGTACGCGCTGCAGCACCGCGGCCAGGAGTCGGCGGGCATCGCCACCTCCAACGGCCAGCAGCTGCTCGTCTACAAGGACATGGGCCTGGTCTCCCAGGTCTTCGACGAGACCGCGCTGAACGCCCTGCAGGGCCACATCGCCATCGGGCACGCGCGCTACTCGACCACCGGTGGCAGCACCTGGGAGAACGCGCAGCCGACGCTCGGCCCCACGTCGGCCGGCACCGTCGCGCTCGGGCACAACGGCAACCTCACCAACACGGCCGAGCTGGTCGACCTCGTCGCCGAGCGCTACGGCAGCCAGCGCCGCGGCGAGCTCGCGCGTGGCAACACCACGGACACCGCGCTGATCACCGCGCTGCTGGCCGGCGACCCGGACCACACCCTCGAGGCCACCGCGCTCGAGGTGCTCCCGCGCCTGCGCGGCGCGTTCAGCCTGGTCTTCATGGACGAGCACACCCTCTACGCCGCCCGCGACCCGCAGGGCGTGCGCCCGCTCGTGCTCGGCCGGCTCGAGCGCGGCTGGGTGGTGGCCAGCGAGACGCCGGCCCTCGACATCGTCGGCGCGTCGTTCGTCCGCGAGATCGAGCCCGGCGAGTTCATCGCGATCGACGCCGACGGCCTGCGCAGCAGCCGGTTCGCGCCGGTGGACCGCGCCGGCTGCGTGTTCGAGTACGTCTACCTGGCCCGCCCCGACACGTCGATCGCGGGCCGGTCCGTGCACGCCGCGCGCGTCGCGATGGGTCGCCGCCTGGCCGTCGAGCACCCCGTCGAGGCCGACCTGGTCATCCCGGTGCCGGAGTCGGGCACCCCCGCGGCCGTCGGGTACGCCGCCGCGTCCGGCATCCCGTTCGGCCAGGGCCTCACCAAGAACGCCTACGTCGGCCGCACGTTCATCCAGCCGTCGCAGACGCTGCGCCAGCTGGGCATCCGGCTCAAGCTCAACCCGCTCAAGGACGTCATCCGCGGCAAGCGCCTGGTGGTCGTCGACGACTCGATCGTCCGCGGCAACACCCAGCGCGCGCTCATCCGGATGCTCCGCGAGGCCGGGGCGGCCGAGGTGCACGTGCGGATCAGCTCCCCGCCGGTCAAGTGGCCGTGCTTCTACGGCATCGACTTCGCGTCCCGCGCGGAGCTCATCGCCAACGGCCTGGGGGTCGACGAGATCGCCGCGTCCCTGGGCGCCGACTCGCTCGGCTACATCTCCCCGGAGGGCATGATCGCCGCGACCGAGCAGCCCGCCTCGCAGCTGTGCGCCGCGTGCTTCACGGGCCAGTACCCGATCGAGCTGCCGCCGGACGACCGGCTCGGCAAGTTCCTGCTCGAGCAGAACGAGCTGCCGCTCGGAGCGCCTGAGGACGGGCTCCTCTCGATCGTCCCCAGCGCCGGTGGCGCGGGCGCCCTGGACCACCCGTGAGCGGCGCGCAGGTGACCTACGCCGCGGCGGGGGTCGACACGGAGGCCGGCGACAAGGCTGTCGAGCTGATGAAGGACGCCGTGCGCGCGACGCACGGCCCGCAGGTGCTCGGCGGGGTCGGCGGGTTCGCCGGGCTCTACGACGCCAGCGCGCTGCTGACCTACCGCAAGCCGCTGCTGGCCACGTCGACCGACGGCGTCGGCACCAAGGTGGCGATCGCGCAGGCGCTCGACATCCACGACACCATCGGGTTCGACTTGGTGGGCATGGTGGTCGACGACATCGTCGTGGTCGGTGCCAAGCCGCTGTTCATGACCGACTACATCGCGTGCGGCCGCGTGGTGCCCGAGCGGATCGCGGGCATCGTGCGCGGGATCGCGGCGGCGTGCTCGGTGGCCGGGACCGCGCTGGTCGGCGGCGAGACCGCCGAGCACCCGGGCCTGCTGGGTCCCGACGAGTACGACGTGGCCGGCGCGGCGACCGGAGTGGTCGAGGCCGACCAGCTGCTGGGCCCGGAGCGCGTGCGCGCCGGCGACGTGCTGCTCGCGCTGGGCTCGAGCGGCCTGCACTCGAACGGCTACTCGCTGGTGCGCAAGGTGGTCTCGGTCGCGGGCTGGTCGCTGGACCGCCACGTCGACGAGCTGGGCCGCACGCTGGGCGAGGAGCTGCTGGAGCCCACCCGCGTCTACGCGAGCGACTGCCTGGCGCTGGCCGAGCGTGCCGGTGTCGACGGCCTGCACGCCTACAGCCACGTGACCGGCGGGGGGCTCGCGTCGAACGTCGCGCGGGTGCTGCCGCAGGGCCTGGTAGCCGACATCGATCGCGGCGGCTGGACGCTGCCGCCGGTGTTCTCGCTGGTCCAACGCCTCGGTCAGGTCCCGTGGACCGACCTCGAGGGCACGCTCAACCTCGGCGTGGGCATGGTGGCGATCGTCGCGGCCGGTGCCGTGGACGGGGTGCTCGCGCACGCCGCCGAGCTGGGCCTGCCGGCCTGGGAGCTCGGGACCGTGCGGGATGCCGACCCGACCACCGACGTGCCGGGTGCGCCCGGCTTCGTCGCGGGCACCAAGGGCGTGCACGGCGGGGCCGTCCAGCTCACCGGGTCCTACCGGGTCTGACCCGGTCCGACGGCACGCGCACACACGCGCGCACCACCCCGAAGGATGGTGCGGAGCGTGTGCGTCCCCTACGCCTCAGCGCAGGTGGCGAGAACAATCAGCGATCGTCGTCCGACCAGCGTCGGTAGTCGTCGCTGTCGTCGTCAGTGTCCGTGTCCACAGCCGCGCGAGGGCGGTTGTCGGTCACGACATCGTTGTGGCCGTGCGACGTGAGCTCCTGCTCGAGAGCTCGGTAGTTGGTCTCCGGGCTGAAGTACTTCAGCTCCCGGGCCACCTTCGTCTGCTTAGCCTTCTGACGGCCGCGCCCCATGGCATCGACCCCCTCTTACGTGGATGCGGGGCGGCTCCGTGCTGACACGTGCGGCCCCGGGGTGCTGAATCGTCTCTTCGTGGGGCAACGGTACATGCTCGTTCGGTATTCCGACCACTCGCCGGTGGGCGACACGCGTCACGTGACGGCCCGACGAGCCGGACCGTTGTCCAACGCCCGGTGGACACGCCCGAGCGCGTCGGCGTGTATGACCGATTGGTCGGGTTTAGGCTGGTGCGGTACCCGCGAGACCCTGCTGTATGAGAACTTCATGAGAGCCGTGTGAAGGTTCGTTACCGGACCGTGTCACAGAATGCGCTGTCTGCGGCTTTCGTTCATGCTAGTGGGGCGATGTCACGTTTGCGGGTCTCTGCCCGTAGGCTGGCCAGATAGAGAACGTTTCACACCGCTCGACCGCACCACCCGCACCTTGAACTGGCCGGGGTTCCGACGGATCGGACCCTCAGGCCGCACGTTGCCAGGAGGCAGCTATGAACGCACACGCCACCGAGTCCGAAGCACTGCTCACGCCCTCCGAGGTCGCGACGCTGTTCCGGGTCGACCCCAAGACCGTCACCCGTTGGGCGAAGGCCGGGAAGCTGTCCTCGATCCGCACGCTGGGGGGCCACCGTCGGTACCGCGAGTCCGAGGTGCGCGACCTGCTCAACGGGATCCCGCAGCAGCGTCCGTCGGACGGCTGAACGACCCTCACGCCAGGCCGAGGCCCGTCGACCCTTCTCGACGCGCCCTCGGCCGTTTCGTACCCGGACGCAGGCCGCCCGCGCGCGACGGCGACCCCGACGGCGCAAGGACGCGCCCGCGGAGCCGCCGTGCGGCTCAGTGCCTGCGGCGTCCGGCCGCCACCGCCACCGCGAGCAGCGCTGCCACGCCCGCCGCGGCGCCGCCGAGCACGGCGAACGCCTTCTTGCGGTCCGCGGGGTCGGCCTGGCTGTTGGTCGCGTCCACCCACAGCTGCCGGCCCGACTCGACCGCCCGGCCGGCCTGGGCCCGCGGGTCCAGGCGGGAGACCAGCTCGTCGACCGTCGAGGCCAGCTGGGCGCGGGTCGCGGCGAGCTCGGCCTCCAGCGCCACCATCTCGGGCGTGCTGAACGGGGGCTGGGGCTTCTGGTCCTTCTCGTCGCTCATGACTGGAACCCTGCCTTGAGTGCGTCGATGTCCTGCTGGACGTTCTCGATGGCCCTGGTCGGCGTGGGCGGCGATCCGGCCTTGATCCGGTTGATGCCGATGAGCACGAGCACGACGACCACGAGCAGCAGCGCGACCGTGACGATCAGCGCGGCCAGCCACAGGTCGAGCCAGAGGTCCAGCACGATGATGGCCGTGGCGATCCCGGCGCCCAGCATGTAGAGCGCGAGCAGCGCTCCCGCGGCGACGAGTCCACCGCCGACGCCGAGCCGCTGGGCCCGGCCGGTGATCTCGGCCTTGGCCAGGTCGATCTCCGCGCGGACCAGCCGCGCGGCCTGCTCGCTGAGGTCGGACACGAGCTGGCCGAGCGACTTCTCGTCGCCCGGCGGTCCCGACTGTGTGGTCATGGGGTAGGGCCTCTCGTCTGCACGTCCGTAGGGCACCCAGTCTGGTGGTCCGCGATCGGGTGCGCGAGAGGTGGGACCGGTCAGTCCTCCCAGGGGTGCACCTGCTCGCCCGCGGGGTGCACGGGCTCGTGGATGCGGACCACGGAGACGGCAGGCCCCGGGGGCAGCCGACGCTTGGCCCAGGCCGCGATCCCGCCGCCCACGAGCAGCAGCGCGACGCCCACCAGGAGCGCGGACAGCCACGGGTCGACGGCGTGCGCCAGGCCCAGGACCGCGGAGGTGATCAGCAGGGCCAGGCCGAAGAAGCTGAGCAGGGCGGCCGCGGCGAACCCGAGGGCGGACGGGCGGACCTCGATGGCGCGGGCCCGGACGCTGCGCGTGACGGCGTCGATCTCCGACTGGACAGCCTCGCGGACGTGGTCCTCGACCTGCTCGAACTTCTCCCGCGCCCGGTCCGCCAGCGGCTCGGTGAAGCGGTCGAAGAAGCTGCGGGGTCGGTCGGCTCCGGGGGTGCTGGCCATGGGTCCTCCTCGTACGGCATGCGGTGGACCCAGCCTAGGAGCAGAGGCCCTGGTCGCAGAGTTGCCGCGCGCACGACGAAGCCCCGCTCCGGTGATCCGGGCGGGGCTTCCGAGGTGGCCACTGGCAGGGTCGAACTGCCGACCTTTCGATTTTCAGTCGAACGCTCTACCAACTGAGCTAAGTGGCCGAAACGACGCGGCCCGGCCTCTGCTGTTCGCAGAACTGCTGACCGGGCGTATCGAGCGACCCCGACGGGACTTGAACCCGCGACCTCCGCCGTGACAGGGCGGCGCGCTAACCAACTGCGCTACGGGGCCTTGGTGAAGCTGCAAGGCCTTGATGCTGTTCCTGCTCGTACCCCCAACGGGATTCGAACCCGTGCTACCGCCGTGAAAGGGCGGGGTCCTAGGCCGCTAGACGATGGGGGCTTGTCCAACGCGAACATCCAACCCCCAACGCCGAGGCGCCGGATGACCGGTGATGAGCATACGGGGTGTTCGGCCCGAACTCCAAAGTGGCCGACCGTGGCCACCGTCACGTCGTCATGAGCAGGCAGGATGGTGCCATGGTCGACATGTCGCGGGACGAGTTCGAGGACGCCGTGCGCGACGCGCTCGACGAGATCCCCGACGAGCTGGCCGCGATGATGGACAACGTCGTCGTGCTCGTGGAGGACGACGCGCCCGAGGGGGAGGTCGAGCTGCTGGGCCTGTACGAGGGCACGCCGCTGACCGAGCGGGGCGAGTTCTGGGCCGCCGGTTCCCTGCCGGACCGGATCACCATCTTCCGGCTCCCCACGCTGGCGGTCTGCGACGACCGCGCCGAGGTCGTCGAGGAGGTGGCGGTCACCGTGGTGCACGAGATCGCGCACCACTTCGGCATCGACGACGACCGGCTGCACGAGCTGGGCTGGGACTGACCGTGGGCCACGACCACAGCCACTCGACGGCGGCGCAGGCCCATCGCGGCCGGCTGCTCGCCGTCCTCGTGCTCACGCTCGTCATGCTGGTGGTCGAGGTCGTCGGCGGCCTGGTGTCCGGGTCGTTCGCCCTGATCGCCGACGCCGGGCACATGCTCACCGACGCCGCCGGCGTGGGGCTCGCGCTCGGCGCCACGGCGCTGGCGGCCCGGCCCGCGACCGCGGCCCGCACGTTCGGCTGGCAGCGCGCCGAGATCCTCGCCGCGCTGGCCAACGGGCTGGTCATCGCGGTCGTCGGGATCGGCGTGATCGTCGGCGGCGTGAGCCGGCTGCTGACGCCGCGGCCGGTCGAGGCCGGTCTCATGCTCGCGGTCGCCGCCGTCGGGCTGGTGGCCAACGCGGTCGGGCTGGTCCTGCTGAGCCGGGGGCAGAGCGAGTCGCTCACCGTCCGGGGCGCCTACCTCGAGGTGCTGGGGGACCTGCTCGGGTCCGCCGCGGTGGTGGTCGCCGCGGTGGTCGTGCTGACCACCGGGTTCACGCGGGCGGACGGCATCGCGTCGGTCGTCATCGGTCTGATGATCGTGCCGCGGGCCGTCGCGCTTCTGCGCGAGGTCGGGACCGTGCTGCTCGAGGCGACGCCGCGCGGGGTGGACCTGGACGCCATCCGGTCGCACATCTGCGGGGTGCGCGGCGTGCTCGGCGTCCACGACCTGCACGCGTGGACGATCACGTCGGGCGTCCCGGTGCTCTCGGCGCACGTCGAGGTGCCCGACGAGCTGCTGTCGCGCGGCGAGGCCGGCCGCGTGCTCGACGACCTGCGGCACTGCCTGGCCGGGCACTTCGACGTCGACCACTGCACGTTCCAGCTGGAGCCGCCGTCCACCACGGGCAGCGAGCACCACGCGCACGCCTGACGGGCGCATAGGGTCGGGGCCATGGTTGCTGTGGGGATCGTGCTGCTGCCGCAGGAGCGGTGGGCGTCGGCTCGTCGCAAGTGGCAGCAGGCCGAGGAGTGGGGCTTCGACCACGCGTGGACGTACGACCACCTGGCCTGGCGGACGCTCGTCGACCAGCCGTGGTTCGCCACCGTGCCGCTGCTCGCCGCGGCCGCCGCCGTCACCGAGCGGATCGGGCTGGGCACGTGGGTGGCGTCGCCCAACTTCCGGCACCCGGTGCCGTTCGCCAAGGACGTGATGGGTCTCGACGACGTCAGCGGCGGCCGGTTCCTGCTCGGGATCGGTGCGGGCGGTGAGGGGTTCGACGCCTCGGTGACCGGCGACCCGCCCTCACGCGGGGAGCGGACGCGGCGGTTCGAGGAGTTCGTGTGGCTGATGGACTCCCTGCTCCGGCAGGACGTCACCGACCACGACGGCACGTTCTACCGGGCCCACCAGGCGCGGATGATCCCCGGCACGCTGGCCCGCCCGCGCACCCCGTTCGTGGTCGCCGCCAACGGACCGCGGGCCATGACGCTGGCCGCCCGCTTCGGGCAGGGCTGGGCCACCTACGGTCCCGCGTACGCGACCGAGGACGTGCCGGCGGACCCCGTCGCCGCGCAGGAGCAGTGGTGGGCCGGGCTCGCGACGATGCTCGAGCAGCTCGACGGCATCGAGGCCGGTGCGCGGCCCGCCGGCGAGCCCCCGCTGCGCCGGTATCTCAGCCTGGACGGCGCGCCGATCTTCTCGATGACGTCGCTGGACCTGGTGACCGGGGGCATCGAGCGCGCGGCCGCGCTGGGCTTCACGGACGTCGTGGTCCACTGGCCGCGCGCCGAGGGGATCTACGCGGGCAGCGAGGCCGTCCTCGAGGGCCTGGTGGAGGCGCTGCCGAGGCTGCAGTCGCTCTAGGGGTCAGTGCGCCTGGCGGGCGTCCCACGCGCTGGTGACCATCTCGAGCAGCGTGTGGCGCATGCGCCAGCCGAGGTCGCGGGCGGCGAGCTCGCCGGAGGCGACGATGCGGGCCGGGTCGCCCGGACGGCGGGGGGCGGTCTCGGGCTCGAACGGGATGCCCGTGCCCTCGGCCATCGCGGTCATGATCTCCCGGACGGAGACGCCCTCGCCCGAGCCCAGGTTGTAGACGGGCTCCAGCGCCGTGCCGGCCGCGAGGGCCTGCGCGGCGGCCACGTGGGACTCGGCCAGGTCCGCCACGTGGATGTAGTCGCGGACGCAGGTGCCGTCCGGCGTCGCGTAGTCGGTGCCGTTGATGCGCGGGGTGCGGCCCTGCGCCAGGGCCTCCAGCACCAGCGGAAAGAGGTTGTGCGGGCTGGTGTCGTACAGGTCGGGCGTGGCCGACCCGACGACGTTGAAGTACCGCAGCGAGGTGTGGCGCAGGCCGGCCGCGCGGCCCTGGTCCCGCAGCAGCCACTCGCCGATCAGCTTGGACTCGCCGTACGGGGACTCCGGGGTGGTCGCCGTGGCCTCGGTGACCAGGTCGACGTCCGGGGTGCCGTAGACGGCGGCCGACGACGAGAACACGATCGCGTCGACGCCCTGCGAGGCCATCGCCTCGAGCAGGTGGGCCGTGCCGGTGACGTTCTGGTCGTACGTGTGCAGCGGGCGCTCCACCGAGACGCCGGCGTACTTGAAGCCGGCCAGGTGCACCACGCCGACCACGCCGTGCTGCGAGAGGGTGTCCGCCACGAGGTCGGTGTCCAGGATCGAGCCCTCGACCAGCGGCACGCCGTCGGGCACGAAGCCCCGGTGCCCGCTGGAGAGGTCGTCGAGCACGACGGTCTCCAGGCCGACCTGCCCGAACGCGCGCACCACGTGCGACCCGATGTACCCGGCACCCCCGGTGACCAGCCATGTCATGCGCCTGAGCGTACCGACACCTGGTGGGCGCTCCGTGCATCCGTGGAGGGCCCTCGGACCGAAGGGTGCTCGACAGGCGTGCGCGACGGGGGCTCCCTGATGCGCGCGCGGGAATGCTCAATAGGCTGAGGATTCCCCGCAACGGGTTCCAGCAGCAGGGACGGAGGCGTGATGCATCCAGAGTCGCGGGTGACGGACCGGCGGGAGCTGCCCGAGGTGCGGGCGGCGGACGAGGCTGACCTGGCGCAGGCGGTCGAGCGCGCGATGGCGACGACGGCGGCCGTGCTGCAGGGCTTCGTCGAGTCGCGGGTGCGGGTGGCCGCCGACCGCTCCGACGCGGCCGCGCAGCTCTGGACGGACCTGGCCGGGGTGGTGGGCGGCAAGCTCATGCGGCCGCGGCTGACGGTCGCCGCGTACCTCGGGCTCGGCGGCACGGACCTGGAGGTGGTGGCCCCGGTGGCCGCCGCGATCGAGGTGCTGCACACGGCGATGCTGGTGCACGACGACCTGCTCGACCACGACGAGGTCCGGCGCGGGCGGCCCAACGTCGCGGGCGCCGCGCGCGCCCGACTGGCCGGGCGCGGGCTCGACCAGCGGGCCGTGGCCGACCAGGTGCTTGCGGCCGGGCTGCTGGCCGGCGACCTGGCGATCACCTCCGCGTTCTCGCTGGTGGCACGGGCCCCGGCGGACCCCGCGGTCCTGCTGCGGGTGGTCGGGCTGCTGGCGGAGGGGATCGAGACGACCGTCGTCGGCGAGCTGCTGGACGTCACGGCGTCGCTGAGCCCGCCCCGGGACGTCGACGCGCTCGCGGTTGCGGAGCTCAAGACGGCCGCGTACTCGGGCTGCCTGCCCCTCGTGGTCGGGGGCCTACTGGCGGGCGTGGACGACGCGCAGACGGGTCGGCTGGGTGGGGTCGGGTCCGCGCTCGGGGTGGCGTTCCAGCTCACCGACGACGAGCTCGGGGTGTTCGGGGACCCGCAGGTGACCGGCAAGTCCGTGCTGTCCGACCTGCGCGAGGGCAAGCGGACCGAGCTGCTGCGCCGCTCCTACGCGCTCGCAGACGAGGCCGGGTGCGCCGTGCTGGACGCGCACGTCGGCCGGCCCGACCTCGACGAGGCGGGGGCCGCGGCGGTGCGCGCGGTGATGGTGTCGAGCGGCGCGCTGGACCAGGTGCGCGAGCTGACGCGGCGGACGGGCCTGCGCGCGCGGGAGCTGGCGGTGGCCGGGCTGCCCGAGCCCCTGGGAGGCTACCTTGTGGGCGTCGTCGACGATCTGGTCGGACGGGGCCACTGAGTGCTGGAGGAGCCGATGTCGGAGCTGCGATCGGCCCGTGACCGGGCGCTCCGGCTGTACGACGCGACGGCCGCGCGCACGAGCGCCGGCGTGCTGGCCGCCTACTCGACCTCGTTCGGGCTGGGCACGCGGCTGCTCGGCCGGAGGGCGCAGCAGGACATCCGCGCGGTGTACGCGCTCGTGCGGCTGGCCGACGAGGTGGTGGACACCTACCGCGGCGCCGACGCGGGCGCCGAGCTGGACGAGCTCGAGGAGCAGACCGCGCGCGCCCTGCGCACGGGGTACTCGACCAACCTCGTGGTGCACGCGTTCGCGCGGACCGCCCGGCGCACCGGGATCACCGCCGCGGAGACCGCTCCCTTCTTCGCCTCCATGCGCACCGACCTGACCGTGCGCGAGCACGACCGCGCCAGCTACGAGGCCTACGTGTACGGGTCGGCCGAGGTGGTCGGCCTCATGTGCGTGCGCGCCTTCCTCAACGAGGACCGCCGGCCCGACGAGCCGGTGCGGGAGCCCGACGCCACGCAGGTGGCCGGTGCCCGGGCGCTCGGTGCGGCCTTCCAGAAGATCAACTTCCTGCGCGACCTGGGCGCGGACACCGAGGAGCTGGGCCGCACGTACTTCCCCGGGACCACGCCGGGGCACCTCGACGAGGCCCGGCTGCGCGAGATCCTCGACGAGATCACCGCGGACGTCGCCGTCGCCCGGGCGGCGGTCCCCCGCCTGCCGACGAGGGCGCGCTACGCGGTCGGCGCGACGCTGGCCCTGTACCAGCGGCTGCTCGACGAGATCGCGAGCCGCCCGCCCGAGTCGCTGCTGGTCGGGCGCGTCCGGCTGCCCGCGCCCGTCAAGCTGCTGGTGGTCGGCGAGTCGGTGCTGGCCGAGGCGCGGGCCGGCCGCGCGGTCGGCGCATGACCGGACCCGGACGCGTCGTCGTCGTCGGCGGCGGCATCGCCGGCCTGACCACGGCCGCGCTGCTGGCCCGCGGTGGCGCGCTGGTGACCCTCCTGGAGCGGCACGACCAGCTGGGCGGGCGCGCGGGCGTGCTCAGCGTCGACGGCTTCCGCTTCGACACCGGGCCGTCCTGGTACTTCATGCCCGAGGTCTTCGCGCACGCGTTCGCGCTGCTGGGGGAGCGGATCGAGGACCACGTCGAGCTGGAGCGGCTGGACCCGGCGTACCGGCTGTTCCCCGAGGGCGGCGAGCCGTTCGACGTCGTGGGCGACCCCGAGGCCAACTGGGCGACGTTCGACGCGCGCGAGCCCGGCGCGGGCGAGGCGATCCGCCACTACACCGAGGCCTCGACGCAGGCGTACCGGACGGCCCTCGACTCGTTCCTCTACACCACGTTCGCCCGGCCCGACCGGCTGCTCTCGCTCGATGTGGTGCGGCAGTCCGGCGCGCTGGCGGGGCTGCTCACCGGCACGCTGGCGGACAAGGTCGCGGCGACGGTCACCGACCCCGTGCTGCGGCAGGTGCTCGGCTACCACGCGGTCTTCCTCGGGTCGTCGCCGTACCGGGTGCCCGCGCTCTACTCGCTCATGAGCCACCTCGACCTCGTCGACGGTGTACGTTTCCCTCGCGGCGGGATGTACACCGTGATCGAGGCGCTCGAGCGGATCGCCCGCAGGGAGGGCGTCGAGGTCCGCACGGGCGCCGACGTGACCGCCATCGAGATCGCCGACGAGCCGCCCTCGGTGCGGCATCCGCGCAGGTCGGGCAGGGCCCGCGGGGTCCGGCTGGCCGACGGCTCGCTGGTGCCCGCGGACGTCGTCGTGTCCGCGGCGGACCGCCACCACACCGAGACCGCGCTGCTGGGCCGGCACCGCGACCTGCCCGACGAGTGGTGGGCCGACCGCGGTCCCGGCATCTCGGCGCTGCTCGTCATGGCCGGCGTGCGCGGCGAGCTGCCCGAGCTGGCGCACCACTCCCTGTTCTTCACGCGCGACTGGCCGGCGAACTTCGAGGACATCCTCGGGCCTGGGCGCTCGACCGCGCCCGACGGGCTGCGGGTGCCCGAGGTCGCGTCGATGTACGTCTCGAGGACCACCGCGAGCGACCCGACCGCGGCGCCGCCCGGGCACGAGAACCTGTTCCTGCTCGTCCCCTTCCCCGCGGACCCGTCGCTGGGTGCGGACGACCGCGAGGCGGTGGAGCGGCACGCCGACCGGTACCTCGACCAGGTCGGCGCGTGGGCCGGCATCCCCGGGCTGCGCGAGCGCGTGGTGACCCGCCGGGTCGTCGCGCCCGCGGACTTCGCGCGCGACTTCTCGGCCTGGCGTGGCAGTGCGCTCGGCATGGAGCACACGCTGCGGCAGAGCGCGATGTTCCGGCCCGGCGACGCCTCCGCGCGCGTCCCGAACGTGCTGCACGTCGGGGGTGGGACGATCCCGGGTGTGGGACTGCCGATGTGCCTGATCAGCGCCGAGCTCGTGGTCAAGCGGATGCTCGGGGAGACGTCGTCGCGACCGCTGCCCGCCCCGCTGCGGCCCGGCTTCCTGGCGTCTGCGCGCCCGCGCGGGGTGTGGAGCGAGCAGGTCGGATGAGATTCCTCTACCTGGGCGCCCTGCTCGTGTCGCTGGGCGGCCTGGCGCTGCTGGACCGGCAGTTCCGGCTCGCCTTCTGGGCGGACGCCCGGCGGGCCGCCCTCACGGTCGGCATCGGCGTCGTCGGGTTCCTCGCGTGGGACGTGACCGGGCTGCTGCTCGGCATCTTCGCCCGCGGCGACTCGCCCCACATGACCGGGCTGCTGCTGGCGCCCGAGCTGCCGGTGGAGGAGGCCTTCTTCCTCGCGCTGCTCTGCTACACGGCGCTGCTCGCGTGGCGCTGGTTCGACCAGTCGGCGCGGCAGCGCGAGGCCGGCCGGCGGGCCCTCGCGAACGAGCCGGACCAGGCGGACCAGGCGGACCAGCCGTGACCAACATCGTCCTCAACGTCATCGTGCTGGCCGTGCTCGGCGCCGTCTCGTGGCCGGTGCTGCGCCGCATGCGCGCGCTGCCGATCGTGTGGACCGTGCTCCACCTGTGCGTGCTCACCGCGGTCTTCGACACGATCATGATCGACGCCGGCCTGTACGTGTTCGACCCCGACAAGATCCTCGGCCGGTACATCTGGGGCGCCCCGCTGGAGGACTTCGCGTATGCGATCGCCGCCGCCGTGGGGATGCCGGTGCTGTGGGTGCTCCTCGGCCGACGCACGGACCGGGAGCCCTCGTGAGGGAGGTCCTCGCGGCGTCGCGCCCGTTCAGCTGGATCAACACCGCCTACCCCTTCGCCGCGGGCTACCTGCTGGCCACGGGCGGGCGGGTCGACGCGACGTTCGTCGTCGGCACCCTGTTCTTCCTCGGGCCGTACAACCTGCTGATGTACGGCATCAACGACGTGTTCGACTACGCCTCGGACCTGCGCAACCCGCGCAAGGGCGGGATCGAGGGCGGCCTGGTCGAGCCGGCCCGCGCGCGCGAGGTGCACCGCCGGATCCTGTGGGCGTGCGTCGTCGCGACCGTGCCGTTCGTCGTCTACCTCGTGCTCGTGGGCGATGCCGCGGCGAACGCCACGCTCGCCCTGGTCCTGTTCCTCGTGGTGGCGTACTCGGCGCCCGTGCTCCGGTTCAAGGAGCGGCCGGGCCTGGACTCGCTGACGTCCGCGATGCACTTCGTCGGGCCCCTGCTGTACGCCCTGGTGCTGGTCGGCGCGGACCTGAGTGCCCCGACCACGTGGCCGGTGCTCGTCGCGTTCGTGCTCTGGGGCATGGCGTCGCACGCGTTCGGGGCGGTGCAGGACGTGCGGGCGGACCGAGAGGGCGGCATCGCCTCGGTGGCCACCGCGCTGGGGGCGCACCGGACCGTCGTGGCGGCGACGATGCTCTACGTGCTCGCGGCCGCCGTCCTGCTCGTGGTGCCGTGGCCGGGCTCGCTCGCGGCGGTGCTGCCCGTCCCGTACGCGATCAGCACCGCGCGGTTCTGGTCCGTGCGCGACGACGACTGCGAGCGCGCGAACGCCGGCTGGCGCCGGTTCCTCTGGCTCAACCTGGTCACCGGGTTCCTGGTGACCATGCTGCTGATCGTCATCGCCCGGACGAGCTGACGGGCGCGATGCCGGGCGGTCGGTAGCGCGCGAACAGGACGCGTGAGCCGAGGAACGCGAGCACCCACAGGACGACCACCAGGGCACTGGCCGCCACGGCGGTGGTCAACCACGGGAGGCGGTCGACGACGCTCGGCAGCGGCGTGCCCCCGGACCCGGCGACACCGATGGTCGCGCCCCCACCCGACCGCCACCACACCCAGCTGAGTCCGGCGGCGGGCAGGACGTAGGCGGCCGCCCGGGCGGGCGTGGACCTACCGGCCAGGAGCACGGCGGCGCCGATCGCCACCGCCAGCAGCAGCGACACCGTCCGGACGACCGTGACCGGGGCGCCGACGACCTCACCTGCGAGCGACCACCCGGACGCCGTGACCCGTGGACCCGGCGCGACCCAGAGCGGCGCGGTGAGCGCCGTCGCGACGATCGCGAGCACCCGGACCGGCGACTCAACGCCCACGAGGGTGACCGCTCCCGTCGTCGCGAGAGCGAGGAGCAGGCCGACGAGCGCGGGCAGCAGGAGGTCGGTGGCGGGCGAGCCCTGGATGACCGTGGCGGAGAGCGGGGCGTACGCGAACCAGCCGAACGCGCTGTGCGGCTGCCACCACCAGACGGCGCCGAGAGCGAGGGCCGGGACGGCGAACCACGCGGCCCGGCGTGCCGCCGTCGCCGGCCGCCGCACGGCGAGCACGGCCACGCCGAGAGTGAGCACGACCCCGGCGACCACCAGGCCCGTGCGTGGTCCGGAGATCTGCCGCACGGGCGGGTAGAGAGCGGTCAGCGCGACGAGGACGCCGAGGACCGCGACCGCGATCGACCCGGACACGACGAGCCTGTTCCGCATGCCGTCAGGCTAGGGGTGGACCGGGTCGTCGCGAGGCAGAACCGGGTCGCTACAGTCCGCAGCATGGCGAACGCGGGGACCCTCGACTGGACCGTGTTCCTGCTGGTGGTGGGCCTACGGCTCGTGGTCCCGCTGTTCATCCCGCGGTTCCCGCTGCCGGCGATCCTCGCGGCGCTCGTGATCGACGGCGTCGACAAGTCGATCTTCGCCGCGTTCACCGACCTGCCGCTCGACAACTACCAGTCGTACGACAAGGCGCTGGACATCTACTACCTGACGATCGCCTACCTGGCGGTCCTGCGGAACTGGCGCAACCCGTTCGCCGTCGGTGTGGCCGCGTTCCTCTGGTACTTCCGGCTGGTCGGAGTGCTGGCGTTCGAGCTCAGCGGCGCGCGCTGGTTGCTCATGGCGTTCCCCAACACGTTCGAGTACGTCGTCATCGCGCTCGAGGTGGTCCGGACGCGGTGGGACGCCGGGCGGCTGAGCAAGGCCGCGTACCTGTGGACAGCCGGGCTGATCTGGGTCGTGATCAAGCTGCCGCAGGAGTGGTGGATCCACGTCGCCCAGCTGGACTTCACCGACGAGTTCGGGAAGCTGGTGGACGGGCGGCCGTGGGTCTGGGGCGTCATCGCGGCGCTCGTGGCGGTCCTCGTGGTCGTGGGACGACGGCTCGCGCGGCGACTGCCGCCGCCGCGGTGGCCGTTCACGGTCGATGCCGACGTGGTCGCCTCGCACGTCGGCTGGCTTCCCCGCGGGCCGGTGGCGGCGGCGCCGACGGGCGTGCGGCACCTGGTCGAGAAGGTCGTCCTCGCCGGTCTCGTCACGCTGATCATGGTCGAGTCGTACCCGCGCATGGAGGCCCGCATCGGCGCGGTGGCCCTCGTCGTCACCGCGACCGTGCTGCTCCACGCGGTGCTCTCGCTGCCACGCCGACGGTCGCTCGGGGTGCAGGTGGCCGTCAACACCGCGATCAGCCTGGTGGCGATGCTCGTGTTCGCCGCGATCGCGACCGGGCAGCGCGGGCAGGTGGCGGTGGGCGACGTGCTGCTCTTCGCCTACCTGGTGGCCCTCGTCGTCACGCTGTACGACCGCTACGCAGCGCGCCGTGAGGCGTGCGAGCTGCCGGTGCCGGCCGAGGCGCCCGTCGTCGCCTGAGCGCTCGGCCGGCCCGCGTCACTCCTGCGCGCGCAGGTTCCTCCACTGCTCGCGCCGGGCGGCCTGCTCGACCGGGTCCGGCACGGGCAGCGACGCGAGCAGCCGCTGCGTGTACGGGTGCTTGGGGGCGCCGAGCACCTGGTCACCGGTGCCCTCCTCGACGAGCACGCCCCGGTGCAGCACCGCGATGCGGTGGGCGAGCAGGTCGACGACGGCCAGGTCGTGGCTGATGAACAGGCACGCGAACCCCAGCTCGGCCTGCAGCCGGGCGAACAGGTCGAGCACGCGGGCCTGCACCGACACGTCGAGCGCGCTGGTCGGCTCGTCGGCGATGAGCAGCTCGGGGCCCAGGATGAGCGCCCGGGCGAGGCTGGCGCGCTGGCGCTGGCCGCCCGACAGCTCGTGCGGGAACCGGTCGCCGAACGCCTTGGGCAGCTGCACGGCCTCCATCAGCTCGTCGACCCGCGGGCGGGCCTCCTGCGGGTTCGGCGCCAGGCCGTGCACCACCATCGGCTCGGCCACGCACTGCGCGATCGTGAGCAGGGGGTTGAAGCTGGTCGCCGGGTCCTGGAACACGAACCCGATGCGCTTGCGCACGGGCCGGAACGTCTTCTCCTTCACGCCGAGCATCTCGACGCCGTGGACCTTCAGCGAGCCGCCGCTGACCGGCGTCAGGCCGGCGATCGCGCGCCCGATCGTCGTCTTGCCGCTGCCCGACTCGCCGACCAGCCCGAGCACCTCTCCGGGGCGGATCACCAGGTCGACGCCGTCGACTGCCGTGAACGCGGGCTGCCGCAGCCGGCCCGGGTACACGATCCGCAGGTCCGTCGCCTCGACGACCGGGGTCGCCGACTCGTCGACCACCATGGCCTCGAGCTCGTCGGCCACCCGCACCCGGTCGCGCAGCCGTCGCCCACCGACGCGCGGCACGGCGTCGAGGAGCTTCTTCGTGTACGGGTGCTGCGGCGAGGAGAACAGCGTGTGGACGTCGGCCTGCTCGACGATCTCGCCGTTGTACATGACCGCGACGCGGTCGGCGAGGTCCGCGACGACGCCCATGTTGTGCGTGATGAGCACGATCGCGGAGCCGAAGTCCCTCGGCAGCCGGCGCAGCAGGTCGAGGATCTCGGCCTGCACCGTGACGTCGAGCGCAGTCGTGGGCTCGTCCGCGATGATCAGGCCCGGGTCGAGCACGAGCGCCTGCGCGATGACGATCCGCTGCTTCTGCCCGCCCGAGAACTGGTGCGGGTAGTGGTCGACGCGGTGCTCCGGGTCGGGGATGCCGACCAGGCGCAGGACCTCGATCGCCTGCGCGCGGGCGTCCTTCTGCGAGAGGCGGTGATGGGCGCGCAGGCCCTCCGCGATCTGCCATCCGACGGGGAACACCGGGTTCAGCGCGGTCGACGGCTCCTGGAACACCATCGCGGCGTCGCGGCCCCGCACGTCCCGCAGGTCGTTGGCGTTCATGGTGACCACGTCGTGCGTGGCCGACCCGTCCTTGCGGGTCAGCAGCACGGCGCCGCTGCTCAGCGCGGTCTCGGGCAGCAGCCCGAGGATCGAGCGGGCGGTGACGGTCTTGCCCGAGCCGGACTCGCCGACGATCGCGAGCACCTCCCCGGCGGCGACCGTGAGCGAGACGCCCTCGACCGCACGCACGGTGCCCGAGTCGGTGGCGAACGAGACCCGCAGGTCCTGGATGTCGACGACGTCGGTCATCAGCGCACACCTTCCTGGCCGGGCTCGTCGAACAGGGCGGACGGTGCCTCGAGCTCGTCGATGGCGCCGAGCTCGTCGTCCAGCGCGCCGCCGGGGACGGCGACGACGGGGCTGACCGGGCCGATGGCGTCCGCCGCCTTGGCGCGGCGGCGGGTGCGCAGGCGCGGGTCGGCGAGGTCGTTGAGGGACTCGCCGACGAGCGTCACGCCGAGCACGGTGAGCACGATCGCGACGCCCGGGGGCACCGCCGTCCACCAGATCCCGCTGGTCACGTCGGACAGGGACTTCGACAGGTCGTAGCCCCAGTCGGCCGCCGCGGTGGGCTCGATGCCGAACCCGAGGAACCCGAGGCCGGCCAGCGTGAGCACGGCCTCGGAGCTGTTGAGCGTGAGGATCAGGGGCAGCGTGCGCGTGGAGTTGCGCAGCACGTGCCGGCCCATGATCCGCACGTGGCCCGCGCCGATCACGCGCGCGGACTCGACGAACGCCTCGGCCTTGACGCGCACGACCTCGGCCCGGACCACGCGGAAGTACTGCGGGATCATCACGACGCTCAGCGAGATGGCGGCCGCCATCACGCCGCCCCACATCGACGACTGCCCGCCGCTGATCACGATGGCGACGACGATGGCGAGCAGCAGGCTCGGGAAGGCGAACAGCGCGTCGGCGATGACCACGAGGACACGGTCGATCCAGCCGCCGAAGTACCCGGACAGCAGGCCGAGCAGGACGCCCGCGAAGATCGAGAGCAGCACCGCGACGACGATGACGAGGAACGCCGGCCGGGCGCCCCAGATGGTCCGGGACAGGACGTCGTAGCCGCCGACGGTGGTGCCCAGCCAGTGCTGCGCGGACGGCGGCTGCTGCGAGCCGAAGTTCACGTCGCCGGAGGACAGCTGCGCGTAGCCGTAGGGCGCCAGGACCGGCGCGAACGCGGCGGTGAGGACGAAGATCGCGACGAGCACGAGGCCGACGACGAGCATCGTGCGCTGCAGGCCGACGCTCGTGCGCAGGTGGCGCACCACCGGCAGGCGCTTCCAGAGGGACGTGTGCTCGGGGGCCGCCGGGGCGGCGTGGACGGCGTCCGGGTCGATGACGGTCATCAGTACTTGATCCTCGGGTCGACGAGTGCGGCGATGACGTCGACGATGAAGTTCGTCAGCGCCACCACGACGGCGAGCAGCACGACGAGCCCCTGGACGGCGACGAAGTCGCGCGCCAGCAGGAACTGCACCAGCTGGAAGCCGAGGCCCTTCCACTCGAACGTGGTCTCGGTGAGGACCGCGCCGCTGAGCAGCAGCGCGATCTGCAGGCCGATCACGGTGATGATCGGGACGAGCGCGGGCCGCCAGGCGTGCTGGCGCAGCAGCCGACGCTCGTTCACCCCGCGCGACCGGGCCGCCTCGACGTACCCGGTGGACAGCGTGCCGATGACGTTGGTGCGGACCAGGCGCAGGAAGATCCCGCCGGTCAGCAGGCCGAGGGCCAGCGCGGGCAGGACCGCGTGCTGCAGCACGTCCCACACCACGGAGGGGTCTCCGGTGCTGAGCGCGTCGATCAGGTAGATGCCGGTGCCCGCGCCGTTGCGCTGGATCGCGATCTGCGCGTCGGTGGAGGCGCGACCCGCGACGGGCAGCCAGCCCAGCCAGACGGAGAAGACGAGCTTGAGCAGGATGCCGGCGAAGAACACGGGCGTGGCGTAGGCGACGATGCCCGACACCCGCAGCGACGCGTCGACTCCCTGGTCACGGCGTGCGGCGGCGATCCGGCCCAGCGGGATGCCGACCAGGAGGGCCACGAGGAGCGCGTAGAACGCGAGCTCGAGCGTCGCGGCGCCGTACGTGAGGACGACCTCGGTCACGGGTCGGTTGGTCGAGATGGTCGTGCCGAAGTCGCCGTGGAACAGGTTGGTCAGGTAGTCCCAGTACTGCACGAGGATCGGCCGGTCGTACCCGGCGGCGTGGATCCGCTCCTGCAGCTGGTCGTGGGTGAGCCGGCCGCCGAGCGCGGCGGTGATCGGGTCACCCGTCGAGCGCATGAGGACGAAGACGGTGGTCACCAGGATGAAGATCGTGGGGAAGATCAGCAGGAACCGGATCAGCAGGTAGCTGCCGAGGTGCCCCCCCGATCGCCTGCTCTTCGCGCCTGGGGTCGCCGGCGCGGTGGGTTCGCCGGGGACGACGCCGGTGGGCGTGCCGGTCGTGGTGGTGGTCATGGTTCCTGCCTGTTGCGGTACGGACGAGCCAGACGGCCCCGCCCCCGATCGTGCTCGGGAGCGGGACCGTCTGCCAGCGGTACGAGGATCAGTTCGACAGCGCGCCGTAGCGGAACTTGAACGAGGCGTCGAGGGTGTCCTCGGTGCCCTTCACGTCCTTGCCGACGACGGCCACCTGGGCACCCTGCAGGTACGGGACCGTGGACAGGTCCTTGGCCTCGGTGTCCTGGATCTTCTCGATGAGCTTGGTGCGGGCGTCGGGGTCGGTCGTCGTCGCCTGCTCCAGGATCATGTCGTTGACCTCCTGGTTGGAGTAGTGGTTGCTCAGGAAGTTCTCCGTGAGGAAGAACGGCGTGAGGTAGTTGTCGGCGTCCGAGTAGTCCGGGAACCAGCCGAGCTGGTACGCGGGGTACACGTCGGCCGTGCGGTCCTTGGAGTACTGGACCCACTCCGTCGTCTGCAGGTCGACCTTGAACAGGCCGCCCTTCTCCAGCTGCTCCTTGATGAGGCCGTACTCGTCGGCCGACGAGGGGCCGTAGTGGTCGTTCGAGTACTGCAGGCTCAGCGCGACCGGCGTGGTGACGCCGGCTGCCTCGAGGGTCGACTTCGCCTTGTCGGCGTCGGGACCGCCGTTGCCGTCGCCGTAGAGGCTCTTCAGCGACTCGGTGGCGCCCGTCAGGCCGTCCGGCACGTAGGAGTACAGGGGCGTGTAGGTGCCCTTGTAGATCTGCTCCGACAGCGGCTTGCGGTCGATGAGGTCGGCCACCGCCTGGCGCACCGCGAGGGCCTTGGCCGGGTCGGCGCCGTCCGCCTTGGCACCGTACGGCTGGGTGTCGAAGTTGAAGACGATGTAGCGGATCTCACCGCCGGGACCGTCCACGACCTTGACCTTGTCGTCGGTCTTGAGGTCCGCGATGTCCGTCGCCGAGAGGCTGCGGAACGCCACGTCGATGTTCCCCTCCTGGACGTCCAGCTTGAGGTTCGACGAGTCCGCGTAGTACTTGACGTTGACCTCGTCGGTCTTCGCGGGGGGCAGGACGCCCTTGTAGTCGGGGTTCGCCTTGTACGAGACCAGCGAGTTGAAGTCGTAGCCGGTGATCGTGTACTGCCCGGCGAACGCGTTGCCGTCGACGATCGCGTTGTCCGGCGTCACCGCGTCGGGCGAGAAGACCTCTTCGTCGACGATCGGGCCCGCGGGGCTGGACAGGATCTGGGGGAAGATCTGGTCGTTCTCCGACTTCAGGTGGAAGACCACCGTGGTGTCGTCGACGGCCTCGGTGCTGTCCAGGTTGTAGAGCAGCGACGACGGCCCGTTCTCGTCCGCGATCTTCAGCTGCCGGTCGAACGAGAACTTCACGTCGGACGACGTCAGGTCGTGGCCGTTGGCCCACTTCAGGCCCGGCTTGAGCTTGACGGTGTACTCCGTCGGCGCGGTGAACTCCGCCGAGACGGCGATGTCCGGCTCCACGTCCGGGCTGCCGTACGGGGTGTTCATGAGGAACGGGAACACCTGGTTCATGACGGCGAACGAGCCGTTGTCGTACGACCCCGCGGGGTCCAGCGTGGTGACCTTGTCGGTGGTGCCGATGGTGAGGGCACCTCCGGCGGACGTGCTGCCGCCGTCACCGCTTCCGTTGTTGCTGGTGCCCGAGCACGCGGTCAGCACGAGTGCCGTGGCCGCGAGTCCCGCGGTCGCCGCGAGGACGCGGCGACGGGATGGTGCGAGGGAGGACATGCGCTACCTCTTCTGTCGGAGCCGCGGGCACGTTGGGCCACCCGTCGGCTGGGTTCTCAGTGGGCTATGGGTAGCACACAGATGTAACAGGCATCACGAGGGTCTTACCGGTAAGTAACATCCACGTCTCGGGATGGTCACGATCCGTTGGGGATTCTGGGCTCGACGACGCCCGCCAGCTCCCGGCGCATGACGACGCGCGGGCGGCCGCCACTGTGCCCCGTCGTCGGCGCCGCCACGGTGAAACCGGCGGCCTCGAACAGGCGGCGGGTCCCCACGTAACCCGAGATGACGTCCACCCGGTCGCCCGCGCCGACGTCGACGGGGTAGCCCTCGACGACCGTCGCGCCGCACGCCCGGGCGTGGGCGACCGCCCCCTCGAGCAGCTCGTGCATGAGGCCCTGGTGCCGGAAGTCGGGCCGGACGACGAAGCAGACGACGCTCCAGGCGTCCCGCTCGTCGACGAACGGGAGGGTGCGCGAGTGCATGAGGCGCCGGTAGGTGCTGCGGGGCGCCACCGAGCACCAGCCGGCCACCTCGTGGTCGACGTACGCGAGCACGCCCGGCCCGGGCTCGCGGGCGCACTCGTCGCGCATGTACGCGGCGCGCCCCTCGTTCGGCACGCGGCTGTCGCGGTACGACATGCACCAGCACCCGGCGCCGCCCGGCTTCTTGACGCCGACCACCTCGACGAAGTCGACGTAGCGCCCGACCGCGGACAGCACGTCGACCGTCACGGCGCGGCCCCCGCCGTGACCGCCCGGAGCTGGGCGAGCGAGGCCTCGATCGTCGCGGCGAGGGTGTCCGACGACGTGCCCGTGACCCAGGCCTCGAAGCCCACGGAGAACACGGCCACGCCCGCCTGCGCGGCGAGCCCGGCCGCGGGGTCCGGCACGCCCCGGGCCCGCAGCGCCGTCGTCGCCGCGGCGGCCAGGCCGGCCATCTTGAGCAGCTCGCGCTCCTGCAGCGCGGGGTTGGCGGCGATCACGGCGGACCGCCGCCGCGCGTGGTCCCGCCGGTCCTCCAGCATCGACCCCGCGGCCGCGAACGCCCGGCCGACCACGTCGATCGGCGACAACCCGTCCGGTGCGCCGGCGATCGCGTCGACGAGCCCCTGCTGCAGCGCGCCCGAGCCGTCGAACAGCACCTCGCGCTTGTCGGCGAAGTGCCGGAAGAAGGTGCGCTCGGTGACGCCGGCGCGCTCGGCGATGTCCTCGACGGTCGTCTGCTCGAACCCGCGCTCGGCGTAGAGCTCGAGCGCGACCCGCGCCAGGCGGCCCCGCGCGTCCGGTTCCCATCGACCCATGGGCAGGAGTGTAGTGATGACAGCGGCTGTCATCGGGTCTACTGTTGGTGATGACAGCAACTGACATCACCTGCAAGGAGCAGCACATGCGCGTCTTCGTCACCGGGGCCTCCGGCTGGATCGGCTCCGCCGTCGTCCCCGAGCTCCTCGACGCGGGGCACAAGGTGGTAGGGCTCGCCCGGTCCACGCGGTCCGCCGACGCCCTGGCGGCGGCCGGCGCGGAGCCGCACCCGGGCAGCCTCGACGACCTCGACAGCCTGCGCGCCGGCGCCGAGGCGGCCGACGCCGTGATCCACCTCGGGTTCAAGCACGACTTCTCCGACATGGCCGGTGCGTGGCGCACCGAGCGCGCCGTGGTCCAGGGGTTCCTCGACGTGCTCGAGGGCTCCGACCGCCCGTTCCTGCTGGCCTCGGGCGTCGCGGGGCTCACGCCCGGCCGCGTGGCCACCGAGGCCGACGAGGCGCCGATGCACGGGCCCGACTCGCCCCGCGGCGGCGCCGAGAACCTCGCGCTGTCGTACGCCGACCGCGGCGTGCGCGCCGTGAGCCTGCGCTTCTCCCCGACCGTGCACGGCGAGGGCGACCACGGCTTCGTCGCGGCGCTGGCCGGCATCGCCCGCGCGACGGGGGTGGCCGGCTACGTCGGCGACGGCGCCTCCCGGTGGCCCGCCGTGCACCGGCTGGACGCCGCGCGGCTGGTGGCGCTCGCGCTCGAGGGCGCGACCGCCGGGTCGCGGGTGCACGCCGTCGCGGAGGAGGGCGTGCCGTCCCGGGCGATCGCCGAGGCCCTCGGGCGCGGGCTCGGCGTCCCGGCGGTCTCGATCGCCGCCGACGCCGCCGCTGAGCACTTCGGGTGGATCGGCCAGTTCTTCGCGCTCGACATCCCGGCGTCCAGCGCCGTCACGCGCGGCCTGCTGGGCTGGGCGCCGACGCACCCGGGGCTGCTCGCGGACCTCGAGGCGGGGTACTACACCGGCCCGGCCTAGGTGCCAGCCTCCTGGACGCCGCCCGCACGAGAGGTGCAGGCTTGAGGGCGCTCGGGGCGACCGAGAGTCGCCGCTCGGACGACGAAGGTGTTCCGGGATGGCTGAGTTCGTCGACATCGCGTTGACCGATGAGGTACGACTCCCCTACGTCGAGGGCGCCGAGAGCGCGCTGGCCGACCTCGACCCCGCGTTCGCCGCCGCCTGGGACGCCCTGGCCGCCGCGTTCCCAGGCATCACCCTGCAGCCGTTGATCGACGCGCTGCCGGTGGACGACCTCCGGGCGATGGTCGACGGTGCGCGGGAGCGTTCGGGGGAGGAACCGCCGGACCCCGTCGCGTGGTTCGCCGTCCCGATCGAGGACGGGGCGGCGGCCGACGCGCTGGTCGCGGCCATCGTGGAGCTGCCGTTCGTGTCCGAGGCGTCGCGGCGGCTGCCCGTCGTCCCGGCCGCCGTGCCGCTCTGGGGCAGCACCGCCCAGGGCGAGCGCGAGCTGCAGGTCCTGCCACCCCCGCGCGGGGTGGACGCGGTCTGGGCCTGGCACGTGCCCGGCGGCACGGCGCCGGGGGTCCGCATCGCCGACATCGAGACCGCATGGGACCTGACCCACGAGGAGCTCCGGAGCGCCCGGGTCACGCCCTCGTCGGTGTTCGGCGTCGACACCCCGGAGCACGGCACGAGCGTCGCCGGCATCGTGGTCGGGGCCGACGACGGCGTGGGCACGGTCGGCATCGCGCCCGGCGCCGAGCTGCTGCTCGTCACGGCCGACCGCGGTGCGGGGGCCGCGAACACCGCGGCCGCGGTCCTCGCGGCCGCGGCGGCCGTGGGCGTCGACGGGATCGTGCTGATCGAGCTGGCCTCGCCGTTCGGTGCGGACAACGGCCCGGCGGCACCGGTCGAGCTCGACCGAGCGGTCCAGCGCGCCATCCGGTTCGTCGCGCTCTTCGGGGTCGCGGTCGTGGAGCCGGCGGGCAACGGCCACCTCGATCTCGACGACTCCCCGGCGTTCGCGCACCTCAACCCCGCGTCCGGCACGTTCGTCGACTCCCGTGCCGTCGTGGTGGGCGCCGGCCGGCCCGCGGGCGAGCACAACGAGCTCTGGGAGCGGGCGGCCGACTTCTCCAACTTCGGCGCCCGGGTCGACTGCTTCGGACCGGGGCTGTTCGTGCGGGCGCCGGGGACCGCGCCGGACACCTACGTCGACTTCTCGGGCACCTCCGCGGCCTCGGCCGTCGTCGCGGGTGTCGCCGCCGCGGTGCAGGGCATGTCGACGGCCGACGCCGGCCAGGTGCTCGACGTGATCGACCTGCGCCGCGTGCTCAGCGACCCGGCGCTCGGGACGACGATCCCGGACGGGCGCCCCGCCGGCATCGGGCCCATGCCCGACCTGCGCGCCATCGCGCTCAGCCGGGGCTGGCCGCGGATCGTGCCGCCGGCGATCACGACGCTGGGCGGCGACGCCGTGCTCGCGGCGTTCCTCGACACCACCAACCACCTGGTCCGGCGTGGGTGGCAGTTCTTCCTCGACTGGCTGGACCCGGCCGCGTTCTCGCCGGACGAGTTCGACCACGCGGTGACCACCGGTGCCCCGGTGGTGACGGCGCGGCAGGAGCAGGACCCCCTCGCGCGCCTGGTGCAGGACGCGTTCCTGGTCGGCCCGTCCGGCCTCGAGCACATCTGGTGGGACGACCAGGGTCAGACCGGCACCCTGAAGTCCGTCGCCGGCCGGGACCACGTCGCGCAGGGGACCAGGCCCGCGGTCGCGGTCACGGGGGAGAAGGAGGTCGCCGTCGCGTCGGTGTCCCCCGACGGCCAGCTGCTCGCGATGGTCGGCGACGCCGGGCTGCACCTCCCCGGCGGGCTCACCGCCGGCGTCCCGCTCGATCCGGGGAACCTCTACCGGCGCCTGCGCGGCCCGGCGATCTGCAGCCGGGCGGCGGGCACCGCCGACGTGGTGGCCATCGACGACGGGGGCACGTTCCGCTGGTTCACCGGCGTCACCACCGCGACAGTGGGCACGGGGTGGCAGCCCGGCGTGGCCGACACCGGCGGGGCGGTGTTCGACGGCGGCGCGGGCACCGTCGTGCTGGCCGTCGGTCCGGAGGACGCGCGCACGCTCGTGGCGCTCGGGGTGGGCCGGGACGGTCTGCTGCGCGCCGTCGACATCGACCCCGCGCAGGGCGTCGTCTCGTCGGTCTTCCTGGTGGGGACCGCGGACATCGGGCTGGAAGGCGCCGTCGCGCTCGGGCTCGCCGACGAGAGCCTGGTGGCGCTGGCCGTGAACAGCGGCGGGACACTCCTCGCGGCCACCCGGGCCGTGGGCGGAGGGCCCTGGACCGACCAGACGATGGTGAACGACGCGACCGTGATGCCCTCCGCCGGGGTCGTCGCGACCTCGATCGACACCGGGGTCATGGCGCTCGTCGTGGACATCAAGGGCACGGTCATCGCGACGAGCTCGCGCGACGGCCTCGACTGGACCCCGTACCAGGACGTGTCCGAATGACCGAGCTGCTGATCGTGCGGCCCGACGACCTCGTGGTCCTCGGCGTCACCGCGACGGGCTGCACGATCGTCGGCGACAGCCTGGTGGCCGGCGACGGCGCGTCGTTGACGGTCCGCTTCCCGCCGCAGGCCGTGAGCGAGACCAAGGCCGAGGAGGCCGTCATCCAGGGCGGTCTGCAGGCGCGCAGCAGCGAGATCGGCTACGACCTGCCGGTGGGCACCGCGGTCCGGCTCGATGTCGCCGGCGTCCTGGACGCGCTGGCGGGGCTCGACATCCCGGGCGTGGCGAGCACCCGGATCGAGCTGCCCGCCGGCCTGATCCAGCGCCCGGCGGTGGCGGCGCGCGGCTCCGGCCCCTCCCAGCCGCTCGCGCGCGCCGGCGTGACGGCGCTCTGGGAGTACGTGGTCCGGGCCACCGGGCAGGGTCCGCTCCTGCTCCTCGCCCACGACGTGCTCGGCGACGACCAGGGCAGCGACGTCGAGCCTCTCGACTTCAGCGAGCGGAGCACGATCTTGGTCACCGGCGTCGCCGCGGAGGTCGAACGGCTCCGGCTGTCGGCGCTCGGCGGCACCCTCACGTCGCACCTGGCGACGGCTGCGCTGCGGTGGGACCACGTGACGGCGCTCGGCAGGGACCAGCGGGTCCGGTGGGAGCAGCCCGGCGTGCTGTTCCCGTTCGGGCACCCGGCGGTGCTCGAGTCGACCGTCGTGCGCCGCGTCGGTCGCGACCAGACGGCGTCCCTGCACCGCGAGACCGTCCTGCGCGTGGTCCAGCCCGTGCACCACCTGCCACCGGTGGAGTTCCTCGCGGCCCGGGCGTTCCCCTTCAGCCAGGCGGAGATGCTGGTCACCACGCTGGGGGACATCGACCACAGCCAGCCGGTCGACACGTTCACGCGGCCGCCGGAGGTGGTCGACGCGATCACCCAGCGGCGGCGGACCATCGAGGACACGGAGCTGCCGACGGCGCGCGCGGCGTTCGCCGACCGGTTCCGGCAGCCGATCCCGCTCACCGAGTGGGGTCTGGTGGACCACCCGCTGGACACGGGCAACGCCGCGGACGTGCGGGCGGCCGACACGGAGATCGGGGACCTGAGGAGTCAGCAGGATCAGATCCTCGAGGACGGCAAGGTCGTGACCGACGACATCCCGCCCACGTTCTTCATCCCGCAGTCGGTCGCCGACGCGGCGAACGCTCTCCAGCCCCGGATCAACGAGCTCACGGCACAGCGCGAGGCGTCGCACCAGCGGTTCGTCGCCAACGACGTGCCGTTCCTGCAGAGCGCCCAGCCGACCCCCGCGGAGCTGGCCGACCCCGACCTCTACGCCCGCCGGATGATGGACGCGGACATCATCCGCCTCCTGGACGAGCTGGCCGACATCCTGCGGCTGCTGGGCCCCGACGCGACGGTCACCACCGTGTCGCGCGTGCTCGACCCGCCCGGCGGCGGCTCCTGGCCCGTGCGCTGCACGGGGAGCCTGGGCGACGTCGTCCTGCAGGTGCCGCTGTTCTTCGTGCACGACGTGCGCGTGCCGGCGGACGCGTTCTTCGAGGGCTACTCGAGCCTCGACGACCGGTCGGTCCTGGGGCGCGTCCCCGAGGTCACGTGCGCGCTGCCGGGCACCCCGATCGACGTCGTCCGCCGCCCGGAGGGCCCGCGCACGACCGACGTGCAGGAGGTGCACGGGATCAGGCTCCACGCAGAGATGTCGGACCGCGAGCTGCGCCCGGTGCTGCGCTCGTTCGAGGTCGAGCTGCCCGAGCTTCGCACCCTGCTGCCCGAGGGGGCGCCTCAGCGGGTGACCGCCCGGCTGGACTCGCGGTACCTCGAGGGCGGCCCGATCAAGGACGTGATCCGGCTCGACCCGCCCGTCAAGGCCGACTTCGACGCCCAGGCCGACCGCGGCGGCGCGCTGGTCACGCCGACGTTCCACGCCGACGTCGTCTCGGACGAGTTCGGCCCCGTGGACGGGCGGGTGCTCCCGGGTGGCGGCGACCCGCTCGCGGCGCTCGCGGACATGCGGCTGTTCGGCATCCCGCTGGCGTCGCTGCTGAGCGGGTTCGACGCGCCACCGTCGATCCTCCAGATCGCCGGGCCGGACGGCGTCCCGCGCGGCGCGCGGATGACGTGGCCCGAGCAGAGGCTCCAGTCGCGGGAGACCTTCGTCGCCCACGGGCCCGACCCCATCGACGCGCCCGACACGACGACCGTGCGGCTCACGGTCTCCCAGGACCTGGCCGTCCGGAGCACCGAGTGCGTCCTGACCGCGTTCACGCTGCGCCTGCCGACCCCGCAGACCGAGGTGCTGCGCCTGTGGTTCGACGGCCTCACCTTCCGCGAGGGCTCGGGCCGGCCGCCGACGTTCGACGTCTCGCACATGGACTTCTCGTTCGAGGGCTCCCTGCGCCTGCTCAAGGACCTCCAGGAGAAGGCGTCTTCGGTGCTCGGCGCGGCGAAGCCGCAGATCGCGCTGCGGGAGGACGGGGTCACCGCGACCTTCGCGATCCAGGTGCCCGACGCCAGCTCCGGCGCGTTCCTGATGCGCAACATCGTGGTGCACATCCAGGTGCACATCCCCTTCCGGGGCGGCTCACCGGGCGTGCGGCTCGCGTTCGCCAGCCGCGAGGCGCCCTTCCAGCTGAGCATCCCGCCGTTCGGCGGCGGGGGGTACGCGGCGGTCGCCATCGAGGGGTCGACCCTCAAGGAGCTCGACATCTCCATGGAGTTCGGCGGCATGATCAGCGCCGACTTCACGGTCGTGAAGGCCGAGGTGCACGCGCTGGGTGGCGTCCGCACGGCGCTCGTCGGCAACGACGTCCAGATCGGCGGGTACCTGCGTCTGGGCGGCAGCGTGTCGCTCTTCGGGCTCGCCTCGGTGTCGCTCGAGATGAGGATCGAGCTCGTCTACGACGGGGTCCGCAACCAGCTGGCCGGCCGCGCCACGCTGGTCCTCGAGATCGACCTCACGCTCTACTCCGACTCCGTCGAGCTGGACAGCGGCCTGTGGGTGCTCGCCGGTGGCTCGAGCCCGCCCCCGCCGCCGGACCTCGGGTCGCAGGTGGCCCAGGACGGCTGGCACGGCTATCAGCAGGCGTACGCATGAGCCGCGCGATGTGGATCGCGGTGCCGGGCGGACGGACCGCGGACGGCGGCGGCGTGCTGCGGGTGGTCGTCGTCCCGGTGCTCGACGGCGGCGGGACGCTGGCCGAGGAGGGGATGGCGTCCTGGCCGCCGCCCGAGCTGACCGCGGACGACGGGCGCCTCGTGGTCGACGCAGCGACCGACGTCGGCGCGGACCCGGCCGTGAGCCTCTCGTTGCGGCCGTCTGTCGCGGCGGTCCCGGGGCTGTGGGAACGGTTCTTCGGCTCGATCGACGTGCGGCCGCCCGTGGGGGCCGTCGTGCGCGGGCTGGACGTGCAGCCGACGACGATGCAGGCCGACGCCATCATCACCGCGTACAGCGAGGTCGCGCGCGGCCTCACGGACGAGGACGGCCGGGCCGAGTTCGCGACGATGTCGCGCGGCCGCGCGTCGGAGCTCGCCGGCATCGCCCCGCCGCCGCCCCCGACCGAGGGCACGGGCACCCCGTCGGGCCGGCCGATCGACTTCCACCTCGCGACGTCGGTCCTCCGCGAGCACCCCGCGGTGCTCCGGGCGCTCGGGCTGATCCTCGAGCTCACCGTGACGGCGTCCGACGTCGCGCGGCTGCCCGAGCGGGGCGTGCTGCGGGTCGGCTGGCCGACGGCGCCGCCGGGGATCCCCGCGGTGGACCCTCGGTCGACCAGCTACCTGCGCGACCGGTTCCTGCCGGCCCCCGGTCCGGGCTCCGACCTGGCCGACGCCGGCGGCATGGTGGCCCTCGCCCGCGAGACCGGCGACGGGCCTGTCTGGCGGCTCCACACGGTCGACGTCGACCACGCCGCACGCGGTCTGGCCGCGGTCGCGGCGGCCGGTCCGACGCCGGAGTCGGACGGGGCCCTGCCCGCGCTGCGCACGGCCGGCGTGCTGCTGGCGCGCGTGGGCCGGGCCGCGGACCTGGCCGACCGCGGCGCCCGCAACGGTCGACCGGCCGACGACGTCCTCGTCGCGGAGCACCTGACCCTCGGGTACCGGGTCGACGTGCGCATCGTCGGGCTCGACTGGCACTCGCTGTGCCGGCGGGAGGCCCGGTACGCCGTGAACGGGGTCGCGTTCCCGACTCCGCCGACCGAGGAGGGGCACGTCAAGGTCGGCGGCGGCATCGACCGCGGCGACAACATGCTGCGCACCGACGAGGTGGTCGCCCGGTGGGACGGTTGGAGCCTCGCGGTGCCCCGGCCGGAGCTGCGCGACCGCCCGGCAGGCGCGGGGACGCCGTCGGTGCCCCTGCCGTTCGTCCTCGACACATCGGGCGTGACCGTCGAGCCCGGGACCCTGCTGCGCCTGAGGTTCGGCGACGACTACCAGGTGCGCGCCCGAGTCGCGGACGTGGCCGGCGGCGGACCGGTGCTGGAGGAGCCGTCGCTCGACGGGTGCGACTCCGAGCTGGTGAGGTTCCGACGCCACGAACCGGTGCTGCCGCCCGACGTCCGGGTGCCCGCCGGCGCCGGGCCGTTCGGGCCGGGCGCCTCGCCGACCGCGCTGGTCGTCCGCTCGGCGGAGGGGATCGCGGACGCGCTCGCCGACAGCGCCCGGGACCTCGTGCCGCCGTCCGCGACCTTCGAGGTGATCGAGCGGCACGGCCGCCTCGACGGAGACGAGGCCCTCACCCTCCTCGCCCGCACGGACCTGCCCGATCCGGCCGCGGGCGGTGTCGTCGGGTTCGTGCGGGGCGACCCGGGGGAGCCGCCGCGCGACCTCGAGCCGGAGAACTGGACGTCGAGCCGGCCCGGCCCGCACCCGGACGGCACGTGGCCCGACCTGCAGCCCAAGAGCCTGGAGCTGCGCGCGCGGGTGGGCGCCGAGCCCACGCTGCAGTGGGAGGACGGCGGCGTGCTCGTTGTGCGCCTCGCGCCGGCCGAGGAGGCGACGGTGCAGATCTCCTCGCTGATCGGCGAGGATGCACGCGGGGCGTTCTCCATCTCCGACTGGCTCACGGGCGGCGGCGACGGCACCCCGGGTACGACGTCGGCGGCCGAGGACCTGTTCGCGGCCGGGCGGCACCCCATGGCCACGCCGGCGCGCAGCGTCACCGTCCGGCACGCGGTCCGGGCCCCGCGGGGCACGCCGCAGGGCCGGCTCGCGGTGTCGCGGACCGAGGGGGCCACCACGGGGCTGGTCCACGTGGCCGAGGACGGCGACCCGCGCGCCGGCATCGACCCGCCGAGCACGCTCGCGGTCGACGTGGCGGCGTCGTGGAGCCCCGTCGACGACCGCGGCGACCCGCCCGCCGACCGCCGGCCGGTGGGCCGGATCGCCGTCGGTCGCGCCGACGCGCGGCTGGGCACCCTGACCCAGGAGTTCGGCGACACCAAGCACCGCGCGGTGACGTACTCGCTGACGGCGATGAGCCGGTTCCGCGACTGCTTCGCGCCGTCCGAGGACGGCGGAGCGTTCCAGGTAGAGGGCACGATCGGCCCGGTCTCGGTACCCAGCTCGGCGCGCCCGGTGGCCCCCGTCGTGCGCTCGGTGACGCCGGGGTTCCTCTGGCAGGAGGAGCGCGCGGGGACGACGATCGTCCGTCGGCGGCTGGGCAACCGGCTGCGCGTCGAGCTCGAGGCGCCGTGGTTCCTCACCGGCGACGGCGAGCAGCTCGCCGTGGTCGGCACGCCGGGCGGGATCGGCGAGGACGTCGCGCCGCTGGTGACGCAGGCCGGCCGCGACCCGGTGTGGCAGACGGGCCCGCCGCCGCGGTTCCCCGTCCCGGCCGGGACCGCGGTGGGCGTCACGCTGGCGGAGGGGCCGACGGCCGTCGTCGTCGCGCACGGGGTCTTCGAGGTGGGCGGCAGCGCGTTCGCCGATGTCGTGCTCGGCCCGTTCGACTCGTACTCGCCGCTCGTCCAGCTCGCGGTCGCCCGCTACCAGCCCGAGAGCCTGCCCGGCCTGACGATCTCGCCGGTGGTGCGGACGGACTTCGTCCCGCTGCTGCCCGACCGCACGGTGACGGTCGAGGTGGGCGCCGAGCTGGGCGTGACCCTGACGGGCGTGACGCCGGCGGGCCCGAGGCTCAACCGGTGCGACGCGATCCTCGAGGCGACCGGCGACGCGGGGGACGGCCCGCTCGTGCTCGGCGACGGCGGCCCCTGGCACACGGTCGCCACGGCCAGCGGCGCGGTCGGCACCCGGCTCACCCTGCCGAACCCGGGCGGCACGCTGCGCGTCCGGGTGCGCGAGGTCGAGATGATCGGCCGCGACACCGCCCCCTCGCTCGGCACGGTCCAGGAGCTCGAGGAGCGGGTCGTCTTCGCGGACACCGTGCCGCTGTAGCCGACCCGCGACCGGTCAGACGCGCTCGGGCGCCTGCTCGTCGATGCGGTGCCGCTCGTCGTGGACCGTGGCGCCCGCCGCGACCAGCTTGAGCTCGTGCGCGCGGAAGTGGTGACCGCAGAAGAGCAGCTCCAGCCCGTCGGCCGCGGGGAGCGTCGCCCGCACGAACGCCTGCGCACCGCAGCGGTCGCACCGGTCCTGCCGGGTGAGCTGGGCGGTGGTGGTCGGGACGTCGACCGTGGTCGTGGTCATGGGCGGACACCTCGTCTCGCTGGAGGGGAGCGGCGCTCGTCGCACCGCGCGTTCTGCCCATCCGAACCGCCGCGCGGTGGTCCGCCATTCCGGATCGGTGTTCGCTCAGCGGGGAACCGGTCCGGCCGGCCTAGGACGACGGCTCGAACGTGTGGGTCCAGAGCAGCGACCCGTCGGCGTTGAAGTACGTGTACGTCGCCTTCGGCGTCAGGCTGATGCCGGCCTGGGCCATCCCGACGAAGACGGACGAGTCCGCGACTCCCTGCAAGGTCCCAAGGTTCGCCTCGAACCAGGCCACCGAGGCGGCGACGTCCATCTGCTGCGCGTACGTGTAGTCGTACTCGACGGTGTCGGGCTGCACAGCAACGATCTGCAAGTCGGAGTACACCCCGTTCGACATCGACAGCAGCGTGGGGATCTGTGGTCGGGCAGAGTCGACGAGCATCTCGAGCGCGGCGCCCGGTACACCGAAGTAGTCGCGGGGAGTGGGCTCCACCTCTGCGGGCGCGACCGTCTCGGTGCTCTCGGCGCTCTCGACAGGCGCAGCCGCCTCCCGTTCGGTCTGCATGTCGCACCCGGTGAGCGTCCCGACGAGGACCAGCACCCCCGTGACGACGGCGCCGAGCCGTACGAGCAGAACGGTCCGTGCCATCTGTCCTCCGCGCCTGGTGGTGGTGCCATCGTCGCTGTGCGCCGGCTGTGCAGGTGCGCGCATTGGAGTGAAGTTGCTGCACGATGGACACCGACCGGCGCGTCACCGGCACCGGTGCGAGCCGTTCCCTGGCATCGGCGCTGTCGTGGGCCGCTCCGCGGCCAGGACGCCGGGCACCTCGGGAGTGTCCGTTGGGTGGGCCCCGTGGGGATCGAACCCACAACCCGCGGATTAAAAGTCCGCTGCTCTGCCAATTGAGCTAGAGGCCCGGGGGTTGCGGGGTTTGATCCGTGGAACCCTCGGGACAAGTCCCGCGTGGTTCAGCTGACGTCACGTCCGCCGCCTCCGGCACGAAACCCTACGACACCGAGGGTTGCCGCCTGGCGTGTGGTGCGTCAGGACGGGCCAGTGGGGGCTTCGCGTCGTGCGTGGAGGACGACGCGAAGCTCCCCATCCGCGCCGGAGGTCGCGGACGGCACGCCGGCCCGCGTATGACGGCGGCCCGCCCGCTGCGCAGATGAGAGCGGGACACACGTCGGGCGCGCGGGCGTGGCTGCTCCTGTGGTCAGTTCTCCGTGGTGAGTCGCTCGCTGACCTCCCAGAGTCTGCGCGCGTCGTCGGCGTCGAGCATGGCGGAGCTGGCCATCGAGGGGATGCTCTCGGCGTTGAGCGGGTAGTCGCTGTCGTCGAGCTCGGCGACGTCGTTGTCCTTGAGGTAGACGCCGCCGATGCCCTCGAGCAGCGGGCTTGCCGCACCGAACACCAGGTTCGCGGCACCCTGCTCGGTGGTCTTCTTGCCGCCCTCGGGGTCGATGATCGTGTTCCCGTCCTCGTCGACGAGCCCCTGTGCGCGGAATGCCGCGGCCCGCTGCGGGCTGTGCGGTCCGGGGCCGATGATGACGCCCGGGTGGGTCGCGAACGAGCGGATGCCCTCGTCGGCGTAGCGGCGGTCGAGCTCGACCGTGAAGAGCACGTTCGCTCGCTTGGACTGCCCGTACGCGGCTGCGGGGTCATAGCCGGTGGCAAAGTCCAGGTCGTCCCATCGGATCTGGCCGAACCGTGCGGCGCCGGAGGTGACGTTCACGACCCGGGCGCCGTGCGCGGCGCGCAGCGCGGGCAGGAGCCCACGGGTGAGCCGGAAGTGCCCCAGATGGGCAGTGGAGAACGCGAGCTCGTGCCCGCGGGAGTCGAGCTGGAGCTCGGGTCCGAACATGACGGCTGCGTTGTTGACGAGGACGTGCAGCGCGCGACCGGTCCCGAGCCAGCGGGCGACGAAGGCGTCGATCGACGCCGGATCGGTCAGGTCTAGCGCCTCGATGGTGATGCTGTCGACGTGGGCAAGTGCCAGCGCCGCTCGCTCAGGGTCGCGGGCGGCGACGGTGACCGATGCGCCTGCGCTGCTCAGGGCCCGCGTCACCTCGCTGCCGAGGCGGCCGTGCCCACCGGTGACGATCACGTTCTTGCCGGTCAGGTCGACATCGTGGAGGACGTCCGCGGCCGTGGACGAGGCGGTGAACGGGGTGTGGAGTGGAATCTGCTGTTCGATCATGAGATCGAGTGTGCGGCGAACGCGGCGGACTCGGAATAGTTGTGCGTTCGGATTTCATGCTCCAGAGTACGGGGATGGTGGATGCTGCCCCGGTCGACGCCCTCTCCGACCTGCTCGCGAGGGTCGATGTCGAGGGGATCATGACGGGCGGCTTCGCGGTTCGCGGCACGTGGACGTCCCAAGCTCACCTGACGCAGCCCTTCAAGCTAATCGCGCTCGTCGCCGGGACCGCGTGGGTGTCGACCGATGGCCCCGGCGGCCCGGACGGTCCCATGGAGATCGGGCCCGGCGACGTCGTGCTTCTGAACCACCGGACCTGGCTCGACATCCGGGGGGCGGGCACCTCCGACGAACCGCAGGCACTGGTGCCGGAGGAGAGCTTCGACGCGACGACGCTGGCCACGGCGAACCTGGAGACCGACGACGTGCTCGTCGGCGGCTCGATCCGCGTCAGTCCCGTCGGGTCGGAGCTGCTGCGAAACGCGCTGCCCGCCGTGGTGCACATCGCAGCAGGGTCGCCCTCGTCGTCGCGTTCCGCTGCTCTGGTCCAACGACTGTTCGACGAAGCCTCCGGTGCCCGGCTCGGGTCAGCGTTCGCCATCCGTCAGAACGCGCAGCTGCTTCTCCTCGAGGTCCTGCGCGCCTACGTCGGGCAGGGGCAGCCGAAGGTGGGGTGGTTGCGTCTGCTCGCCGACGAGCGCATGGCACCGGCGATGCGCTCGCTGCACGCTGAACCGGGGCACGACTGGGGGTTGGCCGAGCTGGCCTCGGCCGCCGGGATGTCGCGGACGGTCTTCGCGGAACGCTTCCGCGCACTCGCCGGCGAACCGCCGCTGACCTACCTGGCGAACTGGCGGATGACGCTCGCGCAGGAGGCGCTGCGTGATCCCGACACCCGGGTGGGGCAGCTGGCGGCCCAGCTCGGCTACGGCTCCGAGAGTGCCTTCAGCAACGCGTTCAAGCGCATCGTGGGAGAAGCGCCGCTGCGCTACCGACAGCGGGCGGGCGCCGCACGCGCCACGGCCGGGCGACCTCCCCCGAATCTGGCTCATCGAATTCCGACTTCCTCCGCGCAGACGGGCACCGGTGTGCAGGGTTCGGCTGGTCGATCGCAAGCGGGCGCGCTTGGCGACTGACTCCCGACGACGTAACGCCCCGCTGTCGTCGCGCCCGGCGGCCACGGGGCGCGTTCTGGAGGTCTTCGCCTCGCGTTCCCGTCTGAATGGGCCAACGCTCCAGGTCAGGGCGCGTTTTCGCTGGCCCGAGCTAGACCACGCATGCCCCGGAGGCCCGGGGGATGGGGACGACATCCCGTGAGAACCCTCGGGATGACTCCCGTGTCGTTCGGCCAGCACCCTCTGTGCTGCGCCCTCTGCCGTCGGCACCTGGGTATGGTCCCCGACGTGGTCCCCCTTCCTGAAGCACGATGGGCGAGTCCTTCCGACGAGGCCCGCTCCGCGTTGCAGCGCGCCTCGTGGCAACTTCGTCTCCTGGTGGAACCGGAGCCGGACCTGGTCGGGCTCGCGGTCGACGCCCTGATGGCAGGCCTGGATGGCGACGCGCTGGCTGAGCTCGCCGGTGCCGATCCACGCCGCGCCCAGGAATGCCGTGACTTGTTCGCAGAGGTCCTGAACGAGCAGGACCTGGAGTGGCCCGAGGAGCAATCCGCCGTGTGGAACCTTGTGCGGGACACCGCGCAGCGGATTGTCGACGGCGACCTGGACCCAGTCGAGGGGGCGAGGTGGATCACGCGCGTTGCATACCACCGCGCGGAGCCCGAAGGTGACCTTCGCATCTTCGTCGGCATGGCATCGGAAGCCGACGACCCGAACTCGCTTGATCTCTACCGCCCCAGGATCGTGCACGAGGCGGCTGCGCTCCTGGAACGGGACATGCCGCGCCGGTGGCTTCGTGTCCAGGCGGATGCCGAACGCCCACTGTCGATCGCGACGACCCGCGGCGCGGCCCCGCTCGACCACGACGACGTCGACCTCCCGCAGAACATCTCCTCGCAGGTCGGCTCGTGGGCGCGCGAGTGGCGAGATGTGCTCGCAGCCGGCGGTTTCGCGTCGTTGGCCGAGGCCGAGGGCTTCGTCGCAGCCGGCAGCAAACTCGCAACATCCGTGGAGGACCGGCTCGGACCAGGCTGGCGGGTCGAGTACTACCCGGAACCGATCAGGCCCCCGGGGGTTCGGCTCCGCTCGGCCGGGAACTGACTGGCCCGCCGGCCGCGCCGTCCGCCGACCTGCGGGCGATCGCGGTAGCGACGATGTCGGGCCCGCGCGGACCGCTCCGCGGGGCGCGGAAGGGTCGGGAATCTCGGCGCCCCATGTCAGGAACCAGCCTTGCGCGGGCACCCAGACCAGGACAAAGTGGGCGAGGGGCGGCGGGGCCGGCAGCGAAGCCTCCCGGCAGGAGGACCGATGCGTCCGGAGACTCAGTTCACCAGGTCTGGAGAGGTCTATCTCGCCTACCAGGTCCTCGGGCAAGGTGACAGCGAGTTCCTCGTGGTCCATGGCGGACTCACCCACGTCGAGGCGATGTGGGACATCCCCGAGATCTCTGGCTTCATCGAGCAGCTGGCGCGGATCGGCCGGGTCGCCATCTTCGACAAGCGCGGCATGGGTCTGTCCGACCGCGTCACCGAGCTCGTCGAGCTCGACGTCAGCGCACTGGACATCATCGCCGTGATGGACGCCGCCGGGCTCGTTCGGCCGGTGCTGTTCGGCCCCGCGGACGGCGCCTCACAGTGCTTCGCGGCCGCGGCCCTGTACCCCCACCGCGTGACTGGCATCGTCGCCCTGGAGCCTGCACCCAGCTTCGTCGTCGACAACGACGACCCGTGGGGCTTCCCGGAGGACGTCGCGACGTCCATCCGGGAGGTCGTGGACCGAGGCTGGGGTCAGGGCGTCCTCTTGGCGATGGGCGCCGGCGTCGTCGGGCACGATCCGCGCGTCATCGCGGCGTTCCAGCGCTACGAGCGCATGGCTGCGACTCCGGCGACCGCGGCCTGGTGGGTGCGGTGCTTCCTGAACACCGACTCCAGGCCGTACCTCGGGACAGTGCTGGCGCCCGTCGTGGTCATCCACGCGCGGGACAACGCTACGGCGCTGGTCGGGCACGTGCGGTGGGTCGCCGACCATCTCCCGAACGCGCGGATCCTCGAGCTCGACGGGGACCTCGCCGACCTCCTCATGCCCGGTGGGCCTGTCCTGGACGAGCTCGAGGACCTCGCCGCCGGCACCCGCGTGGGCGGCGCCGCACATCGCCAGCTCGTCGCCCTCCTGGTCACCGATCTCGTCGGCTCGACACGATCGATGACCAGTCTCGGCGAGGAGGGTTGGCGACGACTCCTCGAGGACCACCGCAGAATGGTGCGCTCCGCCCTCACCCGTTACGCCGGAACCGAGATCGACACCGCTGGCGACGGCTTCCTCGCGACGTTCCGGCTGGCGAGCCAGGCACTGCGGTGTGCCGTCGACATCCGTGACGGGAGCGCCCCGACCGGCGTGGCCGTCCGGCAGGGTGTGCACGCCGGCGAGGTCAGCGTTTTCGACGCCGGTGTGGCCGGGCAAGCCGTTCATGCCGCAGCCCGAGTCGCCGCCCTGGCCGGTGCGGGCGACGTCTACGTCACCGATGTCGCCCTGGCGCTGTGCACAGGAGAGCACCCACCCGCCGAGATGGTCGGTACGCGTGTCCTGCGCGGCGTCCCGGGCCGCTGGAGGGTGCACCGGCTGACCGACGCGACGGTCCCGATCCCGGAGGCGGCCTTCCCTGCGATGCCAGGCAGCACGCCATGACGGACGATCGGGTGGAAGGCGCTGTCACCTCCGTCAGCTGGATCCCGTCGGAGTCCTTCGATGGCCTCTACCGCGGCGCGATCGCGGTCGGGCTCGGTCACTACGACGCCCCGCCCACCGACCACATCGGCAGCCTGGAGCAGCTGAGGACCGAGGGGCACAAGGACGCCTTCAGGTTCGCCCACCGTCTGGCAGCGTGGGCCGAGTTCGACGAGGGCAGAGTCATCGACGCCGGTTTCAGCGCCGACAGCGCCGGCGTCATGGGCGGCTCGACCGTGCGGATCGGGCTCGCGTCGGTGCGCCTCACCAACGTTGCCCTACCCCTGATCAGGGGTGGCCCGACGCCGAACGGGGCAACGGTGTCGTTCCAGCAGACATTCGGCGGACGCACCAGCGCTCCCTTCCCCCGCATCGTCGCAGGGGCCCCCTATGTGCGAGTCATCGCACCCTGGGTCTGGACCACGTTGCGGCTGGAGCTGCACGCCGACGGGACGAGCGGCGGTGAGCTCGTCGGCGCGAGCACGTTCCCCCGGCACTGGGTCTTCGACCGCTTCGGGCAGCTGGCCGCCAAGAGCGGCTTGGCCGACTTCGGTGCCTGGATCCATCACTCGCAGCCCGACCGGACCCCGTGGGGCTCTGTCGACTCGCCGGCTCTGGTCGCCGAGGTGGAGTCAGCCCTCGAACGACAGCTCTCCTCCTTCATCATGCAAGGCGGCACGGCGCCGGAGGTTCGCCGACTGGCCGAAGGCGAGCTCCTGACCCAACAGGGCGCCCCCGGCACCGATGTCTACCTTGTCCTGGACGGCTGCCTGCGCGTCGACGTGGATGGCGAAGTGCTGGGTGAGGTGGGCCCAGGCGCGGTCGTCGGTGAGCGCGCGGCCCTGGAGCGGGGCGTGCGGACGGCGACGCTCACAGCCACGACACCGGTTCGGGTCGCGGCGGTCGACCACGCGCTGCTCGACATCGACAAGCTCCGTGCACTGACCGTCGACCATCGACGCGAGGAGCCCGACGCCTCCGTCTGACGCAACGCTCGGCGATCACGCCGACTCCCGACCGTCACCACTGAGCGTCGACGTGAGCAGTGGCGTGACGTGGCCCCCCGCCGCGCCCGCCCGATCCCTCAGGCGACGACCGCCGCGCGCTCCCGAGCTGTCTCCTCCACGACCTCGACCGTGCGAGCGACGGCGTCGTAGCGCGCGTACTCGGCGGCGAGCTCGGTCGCACGCCGCCGGTACGACGAGTCGGCCAGCACCTCCAGCACGCCGGCACGGACGGCGGCCGCGGAGGCGACGTCCTGCGCGTCGGTCCGGACCCCGACCCCGGTGCCCGACCAGACGACGCGCGCGGTCACCTCGGCCTTGTCCTCGGTCCGGCCGGCGACGACGAGCGGGACGCCGTGCGCGAGTGCCTGCTGGACGCCGCCGAACCCGCCGTTGGTCACCATCACGTCCACGAGCGGCAGCAGGTGCTCGAACGGCACGAACCGCGCGGCGCGCACGTTCGCCGGCCGGTCCGGCAGCACGTCGTCGGGCTCCCCGATCGCCGTCGTCGCGACGACCAGCACGTCCTCGTCGGCCAGCGCCTCGAGGGTCGGGCGCAGCAGCCGGTCGGGGTCGGTGGCGATCGTCCCCTGCGTGACCAGCACGACCGGACGCCCCGCCTCCCGAGCCGCCAGCACGTCCGACCACCACGCGGGCTCGTCGAACGAGTCCACGCCCCGCGGCATGATCTGGCCGATGAACTCGAGCTCGGGGTGCGGCTCCAGGCGCGGGTACTCGAATCCCGGCACCGACGCCTGCAGCAGACGGTCGGCGAGGGTGCCGACCCAGTCGAAGAAGAAGACGTCCAGGTCGCCTGCACCGACCTGCGCGGCCACGAGCCGCGCCTCGCGCTGGGCCTCGCGGAAGATGACCTTCTGGATCAGGAAGGTGAGTGCCCGCTGCTTGATCCGGTCGAGCGCGTGGCGCGGCGGCTGCAGGCCGGGCCCGAAGGGCGGGACGTCGCGGCCGGAGAGCTGGAGCGGGAGTACCGACAGCTGGACAGCGGGTACACCGTGCCGGCGCGCGGCGAGTGCGCCTGCGACGAATGCGCTCTCGACGACGACGACGTCCGGCTGCTCGGCTGCGATGCAGGCGGAGACGTCCTCGACGTAGGCGGGCACGGGCCGGACGAAGAGGTGCACGACGTCCCAGCGCAGGCGGCGCAGGCCGGGCGCGGGGGCGCCGTTCGCCTCGGACCAGGCGTTGACGTCCGAGTCGTCCTCGTCGCGGCCGAGGGTCATGGGGACGTACTGCGCGCCGGTGGCCTCGACGGCGGTCGCGAACTTGCTGCCGGTGTAGACGCTGACGTCGTGGCCGGCGTCGACGAGGGCGCGCACGATCGGCAGCGCGGGTCGCACGTGGCCGGTGATGGGCGTGAGGGTGAACAGGACCTTGCTCATGACGGGTTGCTCTCCAGGTGTCGCACGTGAGTGGGTGGCCGGGCGGCCGCGGTGTCAGGTGCCCGATCGGATCGGCCTGATACATCCGGTCCGTCCGGTTCTCCCGACGCCACGTGCCGGTTCCCGCGTGCGAACGGCAGGCGGTGTGGTGACGGCCGGCCGGAGATCCGGCGCCGACCGACCTGCTGGTTCAGCGGTCGATCCCGCGCGCGACGTGCTCGGCGACCATGATCGTGGGCACGTGGGTGTTGGCCGACGGGATGTCGGGCATCACGGAGGCGTCGACCACCCGCAGCCCGGCGACCCCATGGACGCGCCCGGCCGCGTCGACGACCGCGCCGGCCGCCGGGTCGGGGCCCATCGCGCAGGTGCCGACGGGGTGGTGGTAGGTCCACACGGCCCGCGGGATCCACGCCCGCAGCGCGGCGCGGTCGCCGGGGCGGAGCGCGTCGCCCGGCCGCAGCTCGTGCCCGCCGGAGAGGCGCCCGACGGCGCTGTCTCGGCAGACCTCCCACGTGCGCGCGAACGCCTCGGCGAGCCGGTCGAGGTCCGTGGGCTCGCGGAAGTAGCCGAGGTCGATGAGCGGTGGCGTCGCGGGGTCGTCGCTCACCAGCCGGAGGCTGCCCCGTGAGCGCGGCTTGAGCAGGGCCGTCCCGACGAAGAAGGCGGCTGCCCCGCCGTCGAGGTATGGCCCGCCCACCATGAGCTGCAGGTCGGGCGCGCCGGCCGGGTCCGCGCCGTCGCTCCGGGCCGTGGCCGCGACCTGGAAGACCGGGACCGGGTCGACCGGACCCGGGTGGTGCAGGTCGACCGACACCACCGGGTGGTCCACGAGGTTCGCGCCGACCCCCGGCAGATCGACCCGCGGCCGGACCCCGACGGCGCGCAGCTGCTCGGCCGGGCCGATCCCGGAACGCAGGAGCAGCAGGGGGCTGCCGAAGGTGCCCCCGCAGAGCACGACCCGGTCCGCGTGGACGACCTCCCCCGAGAGGAGCCGCACCCCGACGGCCCGGTCTCCCTCGAGCAGCAGGTCCCGCGCCTCGGCGTCGCACCGGATCGTCAGGTTGGCCCGGTCCCCGTCGCGGGGCAGGTACGCGATCGCCGTGCTCACCCGGACGCCGTCGACGCAGTTCATCGGGATCCGGCCCACGCCGACGGCTCCCGGCGCGTTGAGGTCGTCGACCGGTGCGCAGCCGAGGTCGCGCAGCGACTCCTCCCCGGCCCGGGCGACGTCGGTCAGCTCGCCGTCGCCGTAGCGGCGGACCGGTAGTGGCCCGCGGTCGCCGTGCCAGGACTCCGAGCCATGGTCGGCGTCCGTCTCCAGCCGGACGAAGTCGGGGAGCACGTCGGCGAACGCCCACCCCGCGTTGCCGGCCAGCGCCCAGTCGTCGTAGTCGCGGGGGTGACCGCGCAGGGCGAAGGTCGCGTTGGTCGACGAGCAGCCGCCCAGCAGCCGACCGCGCGGGAGGTGCCGGGCCGTCCCGTCGGGTCCGGGCACCTCGGTGAAGCCCCAGTCGTGCTGCATGGTCGCGCGGCGGCCGTCGCGGACGTCCTCGGGCGGATCGACCCGATGGTCCGGGCCGGCCTCGAGCAGCAGCACCCGGCGCGCCGGATCCTCGCTCAGGCGAGCGGCGAGCACGCACCCGGCGGCCCCGCCGCCGACGACGACCACGTCCCAGCCCGCGGACACGGCGGCTCACCACGCAGCCGTCGGCACGGGGACGAGCGCGCGAGCGTCGGAGCCCCCCAGCTGGTTCACGCCGAGGGGCGACGTGCGTGCCGGCGCAGCGGACGCGTCCGCCCTCATCCCCACAGTTTCCTGCTCCGGACGGGCCGGCAACAGCCCCCGTCGCTAGGAGCCGCCCGCGGCCTGGGGCTCCGGTCTGGTCTCGCCCTCGGTCTCGCGGCGGATGAAGGGCTTGGTGATCGCCTCGAAGCACCAGAGCGCGTCGGCGATGGCGAAGACCACGAGGCCGACGAGGACACGCTCCGTCTGGTCTGGTGCCGCGACCAGGGTGACGACGACGAGGCCGGTCACGACGACCGAGACGACGAGCTGGAGAACCATGAAGCTGCGGGTCGAGTGGTGCCACTCGAAGAAGTTCGGCTCGCGGTGCTCGTCGGGGCTCACGCGACGATCGCCCAGCCGCGCACGTAGAGCGTGACGAGGCCGACCGCCATGGGCAGTCCCCACAGGACGCCCCACATGAGGCCGCTGTCGGCCGCGGTCCCCATGAAGCGTCGGGCGTCGCTCAGGGTTTCCTGCATCCACACGGTCCGGAGGACCTGGACCGCACTGTGGAGCGTGACCGACGACCCGAGGACCGCCAGGAACAGCAGGCACGCGTTGATGACCCGAACGACGTCCTGTTGCGCCTCGAAGGTCACAGGCGCATGGTCCACCCGGTCGACGTCGCGCAGCAATCCCCCGTCAGCCCGCCCACTGCGTCTGGTGCCCGGGTGGGCGCGGGAGCGTCCCCTCCGCGACGAGCTGCTCGTGGATCTGGTCCAGGGCGGTGCGGAGGGGGTCGAGCAGGTCCGGGTCCAGCCCGTCGAAGAAGAGCCGCCGCACCAGCGCCGCGTGGCCGGGCGTCGCGAGCCGCAGGGCGTCGCGCCCCGCCGAGCTCAGGCCCACCTCGGTGACCCGGGCGTCGGTGGCAGCCGTGCGCCGGCTGACCAGCCCGCGCCGCTCCATGCGGAGCACCTGGTGCGACAGCCTGCTGCGCTCCCAGCCGATACGGACGGCCAGGTCGCCCACCGGGAGGTGCTCGCCGGGGGAGTCCGCCAGGGCGTTGAGCACGTGGAAGTCCGCGTGGGACAGCCCGCCGCGCGCTGCCAGGTCGTGGGCGACCTCGAAGTCGAGGCGCAGCACCACGCGCATGTACGCGAACCAGGTGGCCTCCTGCTCCGGGGTGAGGCCCGGAATATCCCCGAGGCTCCGCGAGTTTGGTGACATGTCACGCAATCTACCGGTCGGCGAGAGGCAGAGCGAGCTCATGGTCGCAGCAGTGGTGCTCCGGGAGTGGGGGCCGCCCGAGGTCCTGGTCCCCGCGCAGGTCGAGGTCGGTGCACCCGGCCCCGGGCAGGTGCGGATCGACGTGCGGTTCGCGGGGGTCGGGCCCACCGACCTCGCGATCCGCGCGGGTCACCTGCCGGGCGCGTTCGGGTCCGGGCCGGGCTCGGTGCTGGGCTTCGAGGTGGCCGGGGTCGTGGAGTCGGTCGGTGACGGGGTCGTCGACGTGCGGCCGGGCGACGCCGTGGCGGCCTTCCTGCCGGAGCTCGGCGGCTACGCGGAGCAGGTGCTGGCTCGGCACTGGGTACGCATCCCGGACGGCGTCGACCTCCAGGACGCGGCGGCGCTGCCCGCCTCGGGCGAGGCGGCGGCGCGGGTTGTCGAGGAGACGAGGATCGCCCCGGGCGAGACGGTGCTCGTCGTCGGCGCGGCCGGCTCCGTGGGCCAGGTGGCCACGCAGCTCGCGGTGGCGCGCGGCGCGCGGGTGCTCGGGGTCGCCCGCGTGCAGGACGCCACGCTGGTCGAGTCGATGGGCGCGGAGCCGGTCGCGTCCGGACCCGGCCTCGCCGCCCGGGTGCGCGCACTGGTGCCCGCGGTCGACGCGGTCATCGACGCCTCGGGCGCCGGCATCCTCGCCGACGCCGTCGACCTGGCCGGCGGGACCGAGCGCGTGGTGACGCTCTCCGACCCCGCGGCCGCCCAGGCCGGGGTGCGCCTGTCCGGCCCCGACGGACCCCGGGTCGCCGACCGGCTGGCGACGGTGATGGCGCTGCTCGCCGACGGTCGCCTGCGCCTGCGGGCACGGACCACGGCCCCGCTGGCCGAGGCGGCCGCGGTGCACCGCGACCTCGAGAGCGGCGCCGTGCGTGCGAAGGTCCTGCTCGTGGTGGGAGGCTGATCGTCCACGCCGAGGTCACGCGGAGGTGCAGCCATGGGCAGCGTGCACATCGACCTGTTCGTCACGCTCGACGGCGTCGCGCAGGCGCCCGGCGCACCCGAGGAGGACACGTCGGGCGGGTTCCCCTTCGGCGGCTGGCAGGCGCCGCTGATGGACGATCTCGTCGGCCGCGAGGTCATGGCGGGCCTCGAGCGCATGGACGCCCTGCTGCTCGGGCGCCGGACGTACGACATCTTCGCGGCGTACTGGCCGCACCAGGAGGGTGACATCGCCCGGCAGCTCAACGCCGTGCCCAAGTACGTCGCCAGCCGCGGCAAGCCGGACCTCTCCTGGGCGGACTCCAGCCTGCTCGGCCCCGACGTCGTCGAGCAGGTCCGGGCGGTGCGCGACCGGCACCAGCACACCCACGTGATCGGGAGCGTCGACTTCGTCCAGACGCTGCTGGCCGAGCGGTTGTTCGACGTGCTGACGCTCTGGGTCTACCCGGTGGTGCTCGGCCAGGGCAAGAAGGTCTTCCCCGACGGCGCCCGGGCGTCCGGACTCACGCTGCTCGAGCCGCCCGTGGCCGGGAGCGCCGGGGCCGTCCAGCTGCGGTACGCCCCGACGGGCGCCGACCCCGGCACGGGCGACATGACGGTCGTCGACGCCCAGGGGTGACCTCGAGCAGGGCGGAGAACCGGCGTCGATGCGCGGATCGATGCGGGACCGGCGGCACACGCGCGGCGAGTCGTTCATCCATCGCCGGGTGCGGGCCGCGTGGGCGCAGCGAACGGCCCCGGGATCGAGCGATCCCGGGGCCGTCGGGCTATGCGGGGTCAGGCAGCCGCGCGGCCCAGCCCGCGGAACGTCCAGCCCGCCTCGCGCCACTGACCGGCGTCGAGCTTGCCGCGGGCGTCGATGACGGCCGGCTGGTGCGCGAGCGTCGCCAGGCGCGCCGGGTCGGCGTCGACGAACTCGTCCCACTCGGTCAGCACGAGCACGACGTCGGAGCCCTCGACGGCCTCGTCCACGCCGGTGGCGTAGCCCAGGGTCGGGAAGCTCGAGCGTGCCGTGTCGCCGGCCTGCGGGTCGTAGACGGTGACCTGGGCGCCGCGCAGGTGCAGGGCCGCCGCCACGTTGAGCGCCGGCGAGTCCCGCACGTCGTCGGTGTGCGGCTTGAACGCGGCGCCGAGGACGCCGATCCGCCGGTTGAGGACGGACCCGCCGCAGGCCTCGATCGCGAGCTCGATCACCCGGGAGCGCTGGCCCATGTTGATCTCGTCGACCTGCTGCAGGAGGCCCGCGGCCCCGCTGGCGCCGAGCTCGTTGGCGCGGTGCATGAGGGCGCGGATGTCCTTGGGGAGGCAGCCGCCGCCGAACCCGAGGCCGGCGTCGAGGAACTGGCGCCCGATCCGGACGTCGTGGCCCAGCGCGTCGGCCAGCACCTTCACGTCGGCGCCCGCCGCCTCGCAGACCCCCGAGATCGCGTTGATGAACGAGATCTTGGTGGCCAGGAACGCGTTCGCCGACACCTTGACCAGCTCGGCCGTCGGCAGGTCGCACACGACGACCGGCGAGCCCTCGGCGATGGGGCCGGCGTACACCCGGCGCAGCAGCGCCTCGGAGTCGTCGGTGGTGCCGCCCAGGACGATGCGGTCCGGGTGCAGCGTGTCCTGCACGGCCTTGCCCTCCCGGAGGAACTCCGGGTTCCACACCAGCTCGGCGCGGACGTCGGCCGGGGCCGCCAGCGCGACGAGCGTGCGCAGCCGGGCGCCGGTGCCCACCGGGACGGTGGACTTGCCGACGATGAGCGCGTCGTGCGTGAGGTTCTGCGCGATCGCTGTGGTCGCCGCCTCGACGAACCGGAGGTCGGCCGCGTGGCTGGTCTTGGACTGCGGGGTGCCGACGCACACGAAGTGCACGTCGCCCCAGCCCACGGCCTCGGCCACGTCGGTGGTGAACCGGAGCCGACCGGTGGCCAGCTGCTCGGTGAGGAGCTCGGGCAGCCCGGGCTCGTAGAACGGGACCTTGCCGGCGGTCAGCATCTCGACCTTGTGCGGGTCGGTGTCCACGCCGACGACCTCCATGCCCAGCTGGGCCATGGCGACGGCGTGCGTGGCTCCGAGGTAGCCGGTGCCGAGCACCACGATCCGCGGCGCGGGGCCGTCGGCGTCGAACGTCGAGCGGGGGAACAGGTCGGTCAGGTCGATCGGGGAGTCAGTCATCACGGCTCCTAGGAGGTGGGGGTGGTGATCGCGAAGTTGGCGGCGGGGTCGTGCAGCCCGTCGGAGAACGCCTTGAGCGAGTCCGCGCGGGAGCCGATCCGCCAGTCGTTGGTGACCAGCTCGCCGCCGCTCGTCGTGGTGACGGTGTGGTTGAACCAGGCGAACCCGATGACGTCGGCGTTCTCCGGCTTGGCGAGCGAGTGGAACAGGTCGGCCACCCAGGCGGGCTTGTTGCCGCCCACCTCCGAGGCTCCGACCTCCGCGAGGAAGATGGGCTTCGTCGTGATCGAGCGCAGCTGGTCCAGCGACCGGTCGTACGTGTACGAGAAGGTCGGCGTCTGGTCCGCCTTGTACGGCGGCCGGTAGTAGCCGGACAGGCCCACCCAGTCGACGTACTCGTCGCCCGGGTACAGGCTCCGCATGTACGTCGCGTCCTGCTTGGCGTACGTGGCCAGCGAGTTGACGATGTTCGGGGCCCAGACCCAGATGACGTACTGGTTGGCGCCCTCGGCCTCGAAGATGTCGTGCACGTGGCGCCACATCTTCACGTAGTCGCCCTGGGCGTTGCCGTTGAGGGAGTCACCGTTCCAGGTGCGCTCGCCCCACGGGTACCAGTCGCCGTTCATCTCGTGGTCCAGGCGGATGGCCATGGGCAGGCCCAGGGCCGCGATGTCCTTCGCGTACTGGTGCAGGTAGGCGTCGTACTGCCCGCCGATGATCGTGGGCAGCGAGTACGCCGGGTCGACGGACTCGTTGTTCCCGGCCGAGAGCGGACGCGACTCCCACGTGAGCAGCGGGAGCATGCCCTTCTGCCACGAGCGCGTCACCGCGTCGGCCCGGAACGGTCCGTCCCAGCCCTGGAAGTACCCCGCGATGGTGGGAGCGGATCCCACGGACGCCGACACGCTGTCCAGCTCGGCCCAGTTGAAGGGCGACTGCGGCGTGTACAGGCCGAACTGGCGCTTCGCGGGTGCGATCAGCGCGGACACCGGCGGCGCGGTGGGCTTCACCGCGGGTGCGGGAGTCGCGGGCTGGGGCGCGCTGGCCTGGACGGCGGCCCGCGCCCGGGCGGCGTCGGCCTCGGCCTGGTCCGCCCGGTCGGCGGCGGCCTGCGCCTTGCCCTTGGCGGCGGCCGCGGCCTTCTCGGCGGCGGCCTTGCCCTGGGAGCGTGCTGCGGCGGCGGCCCGCTCGGCCTCGGCCTTCTGGGCCCCCTCCGCGGCGGCGGCGGCCTGCTCGGCGGCGGCCTTGGCCTTGCCGCTCTCGGACGCGGCCTTGCGCTCGGCGGCGGCCTTGGCCTGCGACCGCTCGAGCGAGTCGACCTCGTCCTGGCGCGCCTGCAGCGAGTTGCGGAGCTTCTCGTTCTCGGCGGCCAGCCGGAGCTCGGCGGCGCTCACCTTCGGGGAGCTGGGGGACGCCACGGACGGCGACAGCCAGACGCCGGCGGTCACGGCGACGAGCGCCAGCGCGATGCCGGCGGCGCCGAGCCGCTTGCGGGGCGAGGGGCGGATGGCGCGGGACCACCACCCGGAGTTCTCGATGTGCTCAGACATAGACCAGGGCCTCCAGGGTGAACAGGGCCAGCGCGATCACGTAGGGGATCGCGGCCAGCGGGTTGAGTCGGCGGCGGCGCGAGGGCGCGGTGACCTTCTCGCGGCGCGCGCGCGTCGGGGCGACCACCGGAGCGGTGACCGGGGCGGTGTCGGTGAGGACGGTGCGGCCCGGCGAGGCCAGGCGCTGCGTCGGCACCACGCCGTCGGGAGCGCGGTCGACCAGGTCGGCCGGTCCGGCGGGGGCGCTCTCGAGCTCGGCGATCAGGTCGTCGCCGCCGCCCGAGTACGCGCCGGCGCGGGTGCCCCAGCCGCTGGCGTGGGCCATGCGGACGAAGCCGAGCAGCCGGATCGGCATGAGGAAGAGGGTCGAGACGATGATGAACACCGGCAGGCGGAAGAAGTCCGACGGCTTCTCGTGCAGGTGCCGGATCTGGCGGATGGCCATCGACAGCACGGACGAGACGATCATGGTCGCGACCACCCAGAACCAGCCGTCGAGCCCCGTGTAGGTGTCCAGGATGGCCTGGTAGAGGTTGGTCCCCGTGTGGGTGACGCCGCGGTAGATCCAGCCGGCGATCGTTCCGAACAGCAGGAACGGCAGCAGGATGTCGACGACGAAGAAGATGGCCAGCACGGGGGCGTGGCCGATCATCCAGGGGAGCATGCGCAGGGTGTTGTACTGGCTGCCGCGGGCCCAGCGGAGCTGCTGCTTGGCCAGCTTCTTCACCTGCAGGGGAGCGTCGGTGTAGCAGAGGCTCGTGTACTGGTAGACGGTGCGGTAGCCCGCCTTGAGCGTCAGGTTGGTCAGGGTCCGGTCGTCGGACACCTCGAGGAAGACGCCCATGAACTTCTGGTGCATGAAGTCGTCCATGACCTGGACCAGGATGTGCCGGCGGAACGCGATGGTGCGTCCGGGCAGGCAGCCCACCTGGCCGAGCGCGGACTGCGCGGGCATCGAGTAGAGCGCCCGGGTGTTCTCCAGCCAGTCGGCCCACCGGGTGATCCAGGAGCGCTCGGGCTCGAGGATGCGCTGCCGGGTGGTGGCCCCACCGACGGAGGCGTCGGCGAACGGCTTGACCAGCTCGGAGAGCGTGCCGTCGGTCCAGACCGTGTCGGAGTCGACCAGCACGGTGATCTCGCCGCGGGAGAGCTCGGTGCCGATCTTGACGGCGTTCCGCTTGCCCGGGATAGGCGTGTGCACCCAGCGCACCAGCGGCGCGAACTCGTCGCTGACCGCCTGGAGCGCGGGGTTGACGGCGCCGTTGATCACGACGATGACCTCGTCGGGACGCTGGTCGACGATGCGCGTCAGCACGTCCCGGAAGAGATCGAGCGGCTCGTCGACCACCGGGATGACCACGCTCGTCGTGCCGTGGAACTCGCCGGTGTAGGGCTTGTAGCGCCTCGACAACAGCACCTTGAGCAGCCACAACGCCCAGATGATGGTGGAGAACAATGCGAACAGATAGAACTCTGATTGGCCTTCGAGCATGTGCCGAAGCTGGAGGACAAAGACGAACATGGCGGTACCCCGCGTATTCGGTCAAAGGATCTTTGTACGACTGACCGGCTCCGTCGGCGATACAGCGAGAACGTCGGGGACGACGCCGGTAGGCGCTTCCCCCGCGTCGATGGTCACAGGGCTGGGCCCGAGGGCACCGTGTGACGTGCGCGTCTGCCCCTCCCCCTGGAGGCGCACAGCTCGAGCCCGCTGCCGCACACCACCTCGTCAGGAGGCGGCGGGCCAGCTCGATGAATCGACCGTACCAGGCGGTAACGGAGGAATCAGACGGACGCTTGTTCAGATGTGACTGCGGTCACTGGAATTGTTCTCCCCTTGCCTACAATAGTCCGGATTGCCCCCCGCGAATATTGCCGAACTTGACATCCGGCACCGCTCCATGTCCGGTGCCGGTTTCGCTGCGGCGGGGGCACGGTGCCCGCTACGGTCGCTGCGTGACGCTGCCGCAGACACCCGCCCTGACGGACGACGCGTTCGTCCGGTCGTTCGCCCCGATCACCACCGCGTTCAGCGGTGCCCTCGTGGTCACCGGGCTGCTCGGGGCTCTCGTCCTGGTCCCCGAGCCGACCGTGACCCCCGTCGGCCTGCTCGTCGGGGCGGTGCTCGGCCTGGTCGCGTGGTTCGCCCCGACGCTCGTCATCCGCAGCCGACTCACGAGCGCCGTCCGCCGGGGGGAGCCACCGGAGCGCGCCCATGCCACCGTGCGGGCCGTCGTGATGATCGGCATCGCGCTCGCGGAGGCGCCCGCGCTGCTCGGGTTCGCGCTCGCCGTCACGGGCGGGCACGACATCGGGTCGTTCGCGCTCAGCATCCCGCTGGCGGTCGCGTCGCTCGTGCTCAACGTGTCCGGTCAGGGCGCGGTGCGCCGCCACCTGGACCGGCTGCGCTCGACCGTCCCGTACTGACCGGCGACGTCAGAGGGCGGGGAGCGTCGCCGCGATCTGCTTGCGCATCCAGCCCGTGTAGATCGCGCCGATCGCCGGGCGGCCCTGGTGGCTGCTGCGCTGCCCGGTGCTCAGGTCGACGGTGACCGGCCAGGCGAACGCGGCGAAGTGGCGCACCAGCTCCTTGCGCGCGTACTCCGCGGCGGCCGGCTCGACGGTCTCGCCGACCAGCACGGCGATCGCCGCGACGCCGGACTGCGCGCCGCGCATGGCCCCCTTGGCGGCCTTGGTGTACTCGAGCGAGGCCGTGGCGAACGCGGACAGCTCGTCGACCGTGACGACCGGCACGGAGCGGACGCAGACGAACGTGTGCAGCTTGGTGGCCATCCACCGGAGCCTGAAGTCGGCCCGGTAGCCGGTCAGCGTCGGCCACCCGCCGATCGCGTGCAGCTCGACCGCGTAGCCGGCCGCCCGCAGGCTGCTGCTGATGTCGTCCACGTACTGGCGCGTCTCGGTCACGCCGCGCATCGTCGCACCGATCGCGGACCGGTGAGGGCGGAACGGCGACCCCGGTTCAGCGGGGCGGCGCGAACTGGCTGACGGTGAGCACCGCGCCCTGCGGGTCCCGGACCGTCGCGGTGCGCGTCCAGTCCGTGTCGTCGGTCGCGAGGACGTCGCCGCCGTGGGCGATGGCCAGCGCGGCGGTCGCGTCCCGGTCGGCGACCGCGAACGACACGTGCCAGTGGGGTGCCTCGCCGGGCCGCAGGGGCTCCACCCAGCCGATGGCGTCGGCGAACCCCGGCGGCGCGGCCACGCCGGCCTGCCGCGCGTGGATGTCCGGGTCCACGGTGGCGGCCAGGTGGTCGCCGTACCCGGGCACGCGGATGAGGGTGCCGAAGCCGAGGTCGTCGATCTGCCACCCGAACGCCCGCGTGTACGTCGCGGCGGCCGCGACCGGGTCGCTGGTGTGCAGGTCGCTGAAGTTCCACGCGCCGGGCGCGTTGACGATCTGCGCGCCGAGCCGGCGCTTGGGCTGCCACAGCCGAAGCGCCGCGCCCTGCGGGTCGGTGAACGCGGCCCACGTGCCGCCCTCGCCGGCGACGGTGGGCCCCGTCGTGACCGTGCCCCCGGCCGCCGCCACCCGGTCGAGCGCGGCGACGACGTCCTCCACCGCGACGTAGGTGTGCCAGGACGTGTCGTGCGGTCCGGGGCCGTCCGCCCGGCCGATGCCCGCCGCGTCGCGGCCGTCGACCTGGGCGATCACGTACCGCGTCGGGGCGTCGGGCGGCGTGGCGTCGTGGAACGTCCAGCCGAGCACCCCGGCGTAGAACGCCTTCGCGCGCTCCACGTCGGGCTGCTCGATGTCCACCCAGGACGTCACGCCCGGCGGATAGGTCCTCGTCTGCTCCATCGCTCCACCGTACGAACCGGCACCTCAGCCGCGCATGTCCAGCACGACGCGGCCGTCGATCTCGCCGCGCAGCATCTCTGCGAAGACCGCGTTGATGTCGTCGAGCGGGCGGACCGTGTACGTCGGCTGGATGAGGCCGCGGGCGTAGAAGTCGAGCGCCTCGGCCATGTCCTTGCGCGTGCCGACGATCGACCCGCGCACCGTGAGCCCGAACAGCACCGTGGTGAAGATGTCGAGCGGGAACTGCTCGGGCGGGAGCCCGACCAGCGACACCGTGCCACCGCGGCGCAGGGCCCCGACGGCCTGGGGGAACGCGTGGGCGTTCACGGCGGTGACCAGCGCCCCGTGCACGCCGCCCGTGATCTCCATGATCCGCGCGGCCGGGTCGTCCTCGAGCGCGGCGTTGACCACGACCTCGGCGCCGTGCTTGCTGGCGAGCGCCAGCTTGGCCTCGTCGACGTCGACCGCGGCGACGCGGCGACCCATCGCGACGGCGTACTGCACCGCGAGGTGACCGAGGCCGCCGATGCCCGAGACCAGCACCCACTCACCGGGCTGGGTGTCGGTCATCTTGAGCCCCTTGTAGACCGTGACGCCCGCGCACAGCACCGGCGCGGCGCCGGCGGGGTCGACACCGTCGGGGATCACGGGGCAGTACCGCGAGTCGACGACCATGTACTGGCCGAACGACCCGTCGACCGAGTACCCGCTGTTGCGCTGGTTCGGGCACAGGGTCTCCCACCCCGTCTCGCAGTACTCGCACTCGCCGCACGCCGACCACAGCCAGGCGTTGCCGACGAGGTCGCCGACAGCCACGCGCGTGACGGCGTCACCCACGGCGACGACGTGGCCGACCCCTTCGTGCCCGGGGATGAACGGCGGCGTGGGCTTGACCGGCCAGTCCCCGCGGGCGGCGTGGAGGTCCGTGTGGCACACCCCCGAGAAGTCGACGCGCACGAGTGCCTCGTGCGGCCCGACCGTGGGGACGGCGACCTCCGCGACGTCGAGATCGGTGGTGAACGACCGGACCACGCCGGCCCTCATGGTGTCCATCTGCGCACTCCCTTGAGCAGTCGTGCCCCCGCCCGGGGGCTCCCCGCGACGTTGCGGGGAACTTCAGCGTCGACCCGGCGCCGCGGGGGCCAGTAGGGCCGGAAGGCCCGGACCGCCGGCTCGCCGGCCCCGCAGCAGCGACGTGGGACCTAGGTCCCTGGTGCTCTGACCTGCGCGAGTAGCGTGAAAGGAGTCGGTCCCATCCACGGGAGGAGGGGCTGAGATGTTGTCCGTCCTCGTCGCCACCGGCGACTCGGTCCGGTACCTGAGCTGGGGCTGGCTCGCGGTCTCCCTCCCGAACCTCGTCGCCATCACGGTGACGGTCGTCCTCGTCGTCCTGGCCCTCGTCCTGCCGTTCCCCCGCGATCGTCGCGACCCGAGGCGTCGGCCATGAGCAGCCACGTGGCACCGGTCGACGACCCGCTCCCGACCTCGTGGATCGGCCGGGTGCGGAACCGGCTCGAGCACGACCTGCCGTACGAGAAGCTCCTGCCCGAGACGCAACCGGCCTACGTCGCCTCGTGGATCTACGTGTTCGGCGTGCTGACCCTCGCCGCGTTCGGCGGCATCGTCCTGTCCGGGGTGGTCCTCGCCTTCGAGGGGCCGAGCTGGTACCACTCGTCGAGCACCGGCCTGTACGTGAACAGCCTGCACTTCTGGTCCGTCCAGCTGTTCTTCCTCTTCATGGTCGTCCACCTGACCGGCAAGTTCTTCATGGCGGCGTGGCGCGGCAACCGCGCGCTGACCTGGATCACCGGCGTCGTCGCGCTGGTGGTCTCCATCGGGGCGGCGCTGACGGGCTACCTGATCCAGACCAACTTCGACGCGCAGTGGATCGCGTTCGAGGCGAAGGACGGGCTCAACGCGGTGGGCATCGGCGCCTGGTTCAACGTGGCGAACCTGGGCCAGAACCTGCTCATCCACGTGTTCCTGATGCCCGCGGTGCTCGCGGTGCTCGTCGTCCTCCACCTGCTGCTCGTGCGGCTCCGCGGGGTCGTGCCACCGATCGACGCGGCCGAGGTCGAGGCCGTCGGGACGGACGGGGGTGCGTCCTGATGCCCGGCACGACGGCGCAGCGCAGGCTCGAGCGTGAACCGTGGACCGGGCCGGTCCGCCACTACGACATCCTCAAGGAGGGCGTCATCGCGACCGTGGTGGTCGCGGTGCTCGTCGTCGTCCTGGCCGCCGTGTTCGGCTCGCCCGACGAGCCTGCGCTGACGTTCCGGGGCTGGGCCCGCAGCGCCCCCGACAACTTCTACGCGGTGACCGTCTCGGAGCTCGCCGGCACGTCCGAGAGCGCCGGCTACGGCCCGCCGTACAACGACGGCGGCGACGGCCAGGTGCTGGGCCCGCTCATGCTGCAGAAGTCGGTGGGGGTCCACATCCCGGTGAACCCGGCCGAGGACTTCGTGGTGGCGCCGCTGCAGCACCAGCAGCAACCGACCGACGTGGCCGCGGCGCTCGTGCAGTGGACGACCGCGACGCCCGCGCAGCAGACGGCGTGGGCGAGGGCGTACGACACGGCCCTGAACGACCCGGCCGGCGCCGACGGCGACGCGTCGAAGGTGGCGCGCGGCGACTACGGGCCGGTGCCGGCGCTCGCCTCGGGCCTCCTGGCGATGGCGTCCTCCGGGGCGCTCGACGGCGTGCTCCCGGCACCCGGGCAGTTCTACACGACCGACAACACCGCGCAGATCCTCTTCCTCGGGGACGGCTCGTACCTCGACGACGCCGGTACCGCGAACCACCTGCAGGGGAACCAGTGGGGGATGATGAACGAGACCGGGAACTTCCCGGGGCAGCAGTGGCTCGCGCCGTTCTCGTTCTGGTACCAGCTGCCCGTGTTCAACAGCGAGGCGGAGAGCGGGTTCGCCGCGACGCTCACGGCGAACGGCGACATCTACATCCTCGCCATCATCGCGGTGATGATGCTCCTGCTGACCTTCCTCCCGTTCATCCCCGGGCTGCGCTCGATCCCGCGGGTCGCCCGCGTGCACAGGATCGTCTGGCGGGACTACTACCGGCGGGGTCGGCCGACCTCCTGACCGCCCCAGGACATCGCGTCGCGCCGCAGCGCTATGTTCCAGGCATGGCTGCTGCGCGGCGTCGTCGCTGGTCGGACCGCATACCCATCGTGGGCGTGCTGCGCACCTACGACCGCAGCTGGCTGCGCACCGACGTGGCCGCGGGGGTGGCCGTCACGGCCCTGATCGTGCCGAAGAACCTCGGGTACGCCGGGATCGCGGGGGTGCCCCTGCAGAACGGCCTCTACGCGGCGGCCGCCGGCGCGATCCTCTACGCGATCTTCGGCACGAGCCGGCAGATCTCGACCGGCCCGAGCTCCGGCCTCGCGGCGGTCGCGGCCAGCGCGGTGCTCGCGGCCGGGCTGTCGGGCGGGCAGGTGGCGCCCTTCGTCGCCGGGATCACGCTGGGGTCCGGGCTGGTGTTCCTGCTCCTCGCCCTGCTGCGGATGGGGTGGATCGCGCAGTTCCTCTCCCGGGCCGTGGTGACCGGCTTCCTGTTCGGCGCCGCCATCGACGTGACCATCGGGGAGCTGCCCAAGCTGACCGGCACCAGCGTGTCGGGGGAGACGCCGCCGCAGGAGCTCGTGTCCTGGCTGGGGACCCTGCCGGAGGCGAACGGCGCGACGGTCGTGGTCGGAGTGGTCGCGCTGGTCACCGTCTTCGGCCTGCGCCGGGTCGCCCCGCGCGTGCCCGGGGCGCTGGTGCTCGTGGTCGGCGGCCTGCTGGCGACGTGGCTGCTCGACCTGGGCGCGCGAGGGGTCGCGCTCGTCGGGGACGTCCCCCGGGGGTTGCCCTCGGTCCAGGTGCCCGACACCGCCCTGCTGCTCGACCACGCGGCGACGGCGGCGCTCGCCTCGGTGGCGCTGGTGATGATCGGCTTCTCGCAGACGGCCGGCGACGCGCGGACGTTCGCCGCGCGCCACCGCTACCGCATCGACATCGACCAGGAGTCGCTCGCCCAGGGCGCCGCGAACGTCGGGGCGGGGCTGCTCCAGGGCATGCCCGTCTCGACGAGCCTCTCCGCGAGCTCGCTCAACGACCGCTCGGGCGCCAGGTCGCCGGTCGCGTCGCTCACGTCCGGCGTCATGGTGATCCTCACGCTGCTGCTGCTCGCGCCCCTGTTCTCGGGCCTGCCCACCGCGGTGCTGGCCGCCGTCATCATCGAGGCCGTCGTGATGGGCATGATGGACGTGCCGGCCATGCGGCGGCTCTACCGGGTGCAGCGGTTCGACTTCTGGATCGCGGTGCTGGCACTGGTCAGCACGCTGGTGGTCGGGGTGCTGGCCGGGGTGCTCGTCGGGATCGGCCTCTCGCTGGTGTGGCTGGTCTCCGTGGCGACTCGCCCGGCGCTCCCCCTCATGGCCCGCGAGCCCGGCACCCAGGTCTTCCGTGAGCTGGACGAGTTCCCCGACGGCGAGCTTGAGCCCGACGTCGTGGTGGTCCGGCTGGACGGCGGGCTCTTCTTCGCCACGGCGGACGCGCTGCAGGACCGGGTACGGGAGGTCACCGACGCCCGTCCGGACCTGGCCGCGCTGGTGATCGACTGCGGCGCGATCACCATCGTGGACGCGCAGGGCGCCGCGGCCCTGCACGAGATCCTCGACTCGGCACAGGACGCGGGGCTGGCCGTGCGGCTCGCGCGGGTCAAGCCGGCGGTGCGGGCGACCCTCGAGCGCGACGGCGTCATCGACCAGCTGGGCGCCGACCGGGTGCACGGCAGCGTGCACCGCGCGGTCGCGGCCCACCGGGCGCAGGCGCCGCCGTCCTGACTCAGCGTCGGCGCAGGTCGAGCTCGAGCAGGGTGCACGAGAAGTCGGCGAAGTCGCGCTGCCCGACCGCCGTGAACCCGTAGGCCTCGTAGTAGGTGCGCAGCACCGGGTTGGTGGTGCGGCAGTCGAGGCGGAACAGGGGGACGCCCGCGTCGCGCCCGCGCGCGACCGCCCAGTCGAGCAGCGCCCGCCCGACGCCCGCGCCGGTGTGCCGCCGGTCGACCATGAGCCCGTGCACGTAGACCGCGGGGGTGTCGTCGTCGCCCCAGAAGTCGGGGTCGGACCACAGCAGCCGGACCGTGCCGACCAGCACCCCGGCGTCGTCGCGCACCACGTGCCACTGGCCGGCGGCGACCTGGGCGGCGATCCGCTCCCGCGGCAGGGACCCCCGCGGCCACTGGACCGTGCCGGTCGCGGCCATCCAGTCCTCGAGCGCGCGGCGCAGGGCGTGGATCGCGTCGACGTCCCGCGGCGTGGCCAGGACCGGGTGCACGGCCGCGCTCCGGGGGCGCGGCGGCCTGCGTGCCCGCACCACCGCGACTGCTGCCAGCCCGAGCCCGAGCAGGACCGCGGGCGCCCCGAGCAGGACGCCGAAACCGGCCATGATCCCGTCCAGCTCGCAGCCCGTCGTCCGGCACTGGACGCTCATGTCCCGCGCGGCAGCGAGCATCATGGCGCCGAAGATCAGGAGCACGGCGGCCGCGACCCCGGCGGCGATGACGCCGAGCGACGAGCGGGGGCGGGCGGTGGCAGCCGTCATGGTGCGGACCCTAGCGGGGGAGTCGGTCACCCGGAGGCGACCTGCGCCCGCTGGTCGATCAGCCGCGCGAGCCGCCCGTAGTCCCCACGGAGGTCGGCGTAGGCGCCGGTGGCGAACGTCGCCCTGTCGAGTGCATGGAAGTACCGCACGATCCCGGCGCGGTAGGCCTCCTCGCCGGCGCGGAGCCGGGCGGCCACGTCGGGGTGGTCGGCGAGCGCGCGGGCGATCACCCGAGCAGGTGCGGCCCGATCTGGTCCACCGACCGCACCCCGCACAGCGCCATGGTGAGGTCGAGCTCGGCCCACACGTGCTCCAGCACCGTGCGGGCACCGTCGGCGCCGGCGAGGGCGAGGCCGTAGACCCACGGCCGGCCGACGAGCACCGCCCCCGCGCCGAGCGCGAGCGCCTTCACCACGTCCGCGCCGCCGCGGATGCCGCTGTCGAACAGGACCGGTACCCGCCCGTCGACGCGCTCCACCACGCCCGGCAGCGCGTCGAGGGAGGCGATCGCGCCGTCCACCTGGCGGCCGCCGTGGTTGGAGACCACGATCCCGTCGACCCCGTGGTCGAGCGCGAGCCGCGCGTCGTCGGCGTGCTGGATGCCCTTGAGCACGATGGGCAGGGACGTCCGCTCGCGCAGCCGGGCCAGGTCATCCCACGTCAGGGAGGACCGCGAGAACACGTCGAGGAACGTCTCGACCGCGGCCCGGGGCAGCGGCGAGCGGAGGTTGGCGCGCAGGTCGCCGGGGTAGTGGCGGGCCATCGAGAGCAGCGCCCGCACGGCGGCGGGCGTCGGGCGCTCGCGGGCCGGGCTCGCGGTCGCGGTCGCGGCGCGGGCCTGCACGAGGCGGCGGAACGCGGGGTCGCTGGTGTACTGCGCGATCCCCTCGGCCCGGGCGAAGGGCAGGTAACCCAGGTCGAGGTCGCGCGTGCGCCAGCCGAGCACGTGCGTGTCGAGGGTGACGACGAGCGCGTCGCTGCCGATCGCGGCGGCGCGCTCGACGAACGAGTCGACGACGTCGTCGTCCTTGCTCCAGTACAGCTGGAACCAGCGCGGTGAGTCGCCGAGCTCGGCGGCGGTCTCCTCCATCGGCACCGAGCCCTGCGACGAGATCACCATCGGCAGGCCCAGCGCGCGGGCGGCCCGGGCGGCGGCCAGGTCGGCGTCCCGGTGGGCCATCTCCAGCACGCCGATCGGGGCGAGCAGCAGCGGGGCGGGCAGGCGGCGGCCGAACAGCTCGACGGAGGTGTCCCGGCTCTCCACGTCCACGAGCATCCGCGGGACCAGCCGGTGCCGCGCGAACGCGTCGCGGTTGGCGCGCGCCGTCTGCTGCTGGCCGGCGCTCCCCGCGACGTAGGCCCAGGCGGCCGGGCTGAGCCGCCGTCGGGCCGCCGCGGCGAGCCTCTCCGGTTCGACGGGGACGACGGGGCGGCGGCCGAACACCCCGGCCCGGTAGATCCGCGACTGCACGTCGCGGCCCGAGAATGCGCTCACGACGCGAGTCTGGCACGCGAGCGGGGTACTCCCAGGGCCTCCCTCGTCCGCGATCCCCGACCTACCGTCGAGCCATGGACACACGCACTCTCGGACAGGGCCTCGAGGTCTCGGCGATCGGCCTCGGCTGCATGGGTATGAGCCAGAGCTACGGACCGAACCCCGGCGACCGCGACGACATGATCGGCGTGCTGCGGGGCGCGGTCGACCGCGGGGTCACGTTCTTCGACACCGCGGAGGTCTACGGGCCGTTCGTCAACGAGGAGCTCGTGGGCGAGGCGCTGGCCCCGGTGCGCGAGCGGGTGGTGATCGCGACCAAGTTCGGGTTCGACCTGCACGCCGACGGGTCGCACCACGGCCTGTCCAGCCGGCCGGAGCACATCAAGGCGGTGGCCGACGCGTCGCTGCGGCGGCTGCGCACCGACGTGATCGACCTCTTCTACCAGCACCGCGTCAACCCGGACGTGCCCATCGAGGACGTCGCCGGCGCCGTCGGGGAGCTGGTCGCGGCCGGCAAGGTCCGCCACTTCGGCCTGTCCGAGGCGGGCGCCGCGACCATCCGCCGCGCGCACGCCGTGCACCCGGTCACCGCGCTGCAGAGCGAGTACTCGCTGTGGACGCGGGACCCGGAGGCCGAGGTGCTGCCGGTCCTGGACGAGCTCGGCATCGGCTTCGTGCCCTTCAGCCCGCTGGGCAAGGGCTTCCTCACCGGCACGGTGGACACCACGACGACGTTCACCGAGAAGGACGTCCGCGCGACGATCCCGCGGTTCACCGAGGAGAACCGCCAGGCGAACCAGGCCCTGGTCGACCTGGTCACCGAGGTCGCGCAGCGCCGGGGGGCGACGCCGGCGCAGGTCGCGCTCGCCTGGCTGCTCGCGCAGCAGCCGTGGATCGTGCCCATCCCCGGCACGCGGCGGCTGACCCGGCTGGACGAGAACCTCGCCGCCGCCGAGCTCGAGCTCACGGCCGACGACCTCGCGCAGCTGAGCTCCGCGGCCGACCGGATCGGCGTGCACGGCAACCGCTACAACGAGGCGGGCATGCGCATGGTCGGCCTCTGAGCCGCGCTCAGCCCGGCCGGTCGAGGTCGAGCTCCAGCCAGCGGGCCAGGTCCTCGATCTCGGCGTCGACCGCCGCGGCGTCGTCGGCGCTCCACGGGCCGTCGCGGTGGACCGCGTGCACGCGCAGCACGCCGGCCTTGACGTCCGCGGCGGCGTCGACCTTGCCCACCAGTCGGTCGCCGACCAGGACGGGCAGCGCGTAGTAGCCCCAGCGGCGCTTGGCGACCGGCTTGAACATCTCGAGGATGTACTCGAACTCGAAGATCTCGGCCATCCGCTTGCGGTCGCTCAGCAGCCGGTCGAACGGGGACAGCAGCGCCGCGCGGCCCTCGAACGGCAGGTCGAGCAGGGTCGGGTCGACGCGCCACTGCCCGCGCACCCCGTCGACCACGGCCGGCTCCCCGGCCTCGCCGACGTCCACCGGCTCGACCGGCTGCTCCGGCCCCTTCGCGCGCGCGATGCCCAGCGCCCGCAGCCTGCGCTCGTCGCGGGTCCGATGCGCCTCCTCGGCGGGGACCACCGGGTCGTCCGGGTAGATCCGCTCGGCCAGGTCCCACAGCCGGTCGCGGCCGCGCCGCCCGGACACGGCGACGTCGCCGTTCTGCATCATGACCTCGAGGATCATGACGACGTTGCGGTTGTCGTTCCAGCCGCTCGAGCGCCACGGCCGCACGCAGGTGTCCGGGAGCTCGCGGGCGGTCAGCGGACCGTCGGTGCGGAGCAGCCCGAGGATGTCCTGGCGGCAGCCCTCGTTGTCGTGCATCCACCTCTTGTTGGCCGCCTGCCAGCCCGTGGCGCCGAACTCGGCCATCTCCGCGCGGAACAGCGCGATGTCCTCCGGCACCCGCACGGTCCCGCGGAAGTCGAGCAGCGTGAGCTCGTCCAGGGCGTCCGCCAGCTCGGTCGGGTCGTACGCCGAGCCGATCCGGCTCCAGAGCACGAGGTCCGCGCTCGGCGCGATCGCGCTGGTGGGCTCGAGCTGGAGCAGGGTCAGCCGGCGCACCGTGTCGTGCACGTCGGTCGGGCGCTCCGCCGTGAGCAGCTGCGCGCGGACCGCGAGCCGGCGGGCGTCGGTGCGGGAGAGCTGGTGGACCTCCATGTCCGCGGACCCTACGACCACCGACCCACACGCGCCCTCGCTAGGGTCGCGGCATGATCCGGACGCTGGCGGTCGAGCGCTACCGCAGCCTCGACCAGCTGGTGCTCGGGCTCAACCGGCTCACCGTGGTGACCGGCCCCAACGGGAGCGGCAAGACGAGCGTCTACCGGGTGCTGCGGCTGCTGGCCGACCTCGTGCGGGACGGCGCGATCCACTCCCTGGCCCGCGAGGGCGGCATGCGCTCGGTGATCCACGCGGGGCCGCGCCCGAAGGGCCCCGTCGCCGTGCGGCTCGGCGTCGCCACCGAGGACCTCTCCTACGCGATCGACCTGGGTCTGCCCCAGCTGGGCCCGTTCCGGCTCGACCCCGAGATCAAGTCCGAGGTGGTGTGGGCCGGCCCGGTGCTGCGGCCCTCGACCCTGCTCACCGAGCGCCGCGGCATGCGGGTCCGCACGCGCGACGACGCCGGCACCTGGCGCGACGCGCCCCTGGCGGTCGGGCAGCACGAGTCGGTCATGGCGGTGCTGGCCGACCCCGCCGCGACGCCCGACCTGTTCGCGCTGCGGGAGCAGGCGCGGCGCTGGAGGTTCTACGACCACCTGCGCACCGACGCGGACGCGCCCGCCCGGCGGCCCGGCGTCGCCACCTTCACGCCCGTGCTCTCGCCCACCGGCGACGACCTCGCCGCGGCGCTGCTGACCATCGGGCTGGTCGGCGACGACGACGCGCTGCAGGCGTCGGTCGACGCGGCGTTCCCGGGGGCCCGGGTGGTGGTCGACGAGGACGACGACGGCGTGTGCCGGGTCGGCATGACCCAGCCGGGCCTGCGCCGCCCGCTGTCCGCCGCCGAGCTGTCGGACGGCACCCTGACCTACCTGCTCCTGCTGGCGGCCTGCCTGGCCACGCGGGCGCCCGACCTGCTCGTGCTCAACGAGCCCGAGTCGAGCCTGCACCCGAGCCTCATGCCGGCCGTCGGCGCCCTGGTCGCGGCGGCCTCCGAGCGGTCGCAGGTGCTCGTCGTCACGCACTCGGGCGACCTGGTGCGCGCCCTGCGGTCGGCGGGATCGGCCACGGTGGAGCTCACCAAGACCGGTGCGGCCACCGGCGTCGCGGGCCGCCACGAGTTGTCCGCGCCGCCGTGGACGTGGCCGCAGCGCTGACCCTCCCGACCCCTTCCCGTCGCGCCGCCCACGGGACTACGGTTTCGAGTGCTGTTCGCGCATCTGACGGGCGATCTCTGCCCTCCGGCTGCATGAGGCCACGAATCCGGTAGGTCGTCACCGCCCGATGCAACGGGGGCTCGGGCCTGAACCGCTGTGAGGTTCCGTGTCTGCTCCCGCCACCGACGCCGCTCCGCTCGGGTTCCCCGAGACCGGCAAGGGACTCAAGGGCGGTGCGCTCGGCCTGCTGTCGAGCGTCGTCGTCGGCACCGCGTCCACCGCCCCCGCGTACAGCCTGGCCGCGAGCCTCGGGTTCGTCGTCGCCGGCGGCGGGGCCATCCTCGCGGGCGTCAAGGCGCCCGCGATCATCCTGCTGGCGTTCGTCCCGATGTACCTGATCGCGGTCGCCTACCAGGAGCTGAACCGCGCCGAGCCGGACTGCGGCACCACCTTCACGTGGGCCGCGCGGGCGTTCGGGCCGATCACGGGGTGGCTCGGCGGGTGGGGGATCATCGCCGCCGATGTGATCGTCATGGCGAACCTCGCGCAGATCGCCGGCGCGTACTCGTTCACGTTCGTGGCGGACCTGGGCTGGACGGCGGTCGGGGACCTCGCCGACAGCACGCTGTGGACGACGGTCGCCGGCCTGCTGTGGATCGCGATCATGACGTACATCTGCTACCGCGGCATCGAGGTGTCGGCGCGGATCCAGTACGTTCTGCTCGCCATCGAGGTGATCGTGCTGATCATGTTCTCGGTGGTCGCGCTCGGCAAGGTCTACTCCGGCAACGGGGAGTCGTACTCGCTGATCCCGTCCTGGGACTGGTTCTGGCCCGGCGGGCTGAGCGTGGCCGACGTCATCGCGCCCGCACTGCTCACCGCCGTCTTCATCTACTGGGGCTGGGACACGGCGGTGTCGGTCAACGAGGAGTCCGACGACCCCGCCAAGACGCCCGGGCGCGCGGCGATCCTGTCGACCGTCCTCCTGCTGGTCACCTACGTGCTCGTGTCGACGGCCGCGGTCGCGTTCGCAGGTGTGGGCACCACGGGCATCGGGCTGGGCAACCCGGCCAACGCCGACGACGTGTTCGCGGCGATCGGGCCGGCGCTGTTCGGCGACTCCGCGCTGGGCCACATCGGGCTCCTGCTGCTGTCGGCGTCGATCCTCACCTCGGCGTCCGCGTCGACCCAGACGACGATCCTGCCGACCGCGCGCACGACCCTGTCGATGGCGGCGTACAAGGCGATGCCCACGGCGTTCGCGAAGATCCACCCCAAGTACCTGACCCCGGGCGTCTCGACGATCGCGATGGGCCTGGCGTCCATGCTCTTCTACGCGATCTTCACGCTCATCAGCCCGAGCCTGCTCACCGCGCTCATCGGGTCGGTCGGCCTGATGATCGCCTTCTACTACGGGCTCACCGGGTTCGCGTGCTCCTGGTTCTACCGGCGGACGCTGCACCACAAGCCGCGCGACTTCTTCATGCAGGGCGTGCTCCCGTCGCTGGGCGGGCTGATCCTGCTGGTCGCGTTCGTGTATGCGCTGCAGTCGTTCGCGGCGGTCGACTGGCTGCAGGACGACAACGGCAACAACGTCACGATCTTCGGGATCGGGGCGGTCGCGGTGGTCGGCGTCGTCGCGATCCTCATCGGCGCCGTCCTCATGGTGATCTGGCGGCTGCGTGCCCCCGCGTTCTTCAAGGGCGAGACGCTGCCCCGCGCGGGATCCCACGACCTGGTGCTCGTGGGTGCCAACGCGGCGGACGAGCCCGTCTTCCGGCTGCCGGACTCCGGGCTGCCGGGCATCGTGATCGCCCCGGACCTCTCCAACCTCCCCGCGGGCGAGCGGGCGATCGACCCGGTCACCGGCGCCGAGGTGCGGCCCGACGACGAGCCCTAGTCGCCCACGACAACCTTCGCCTTGGCGAGCCGGAACTCCTCGTCGTCCAGGTGGCCGTCGGCGTGCAGCCGGCTCAGGCGCTCGAGCCGCGTCGTCACGTCGTCGACGGGCGCGGCGGGGTGCCCGGACACGTGCTCCTGCCTGCTGCGCTGGAACGCGTCGGCCCCGGCCGTCGCGGCGCCCTTGCCGGCCTCGACGGCACCCTTGGTGAGCGCGACGCCCGTCTCGCCCACGATGACGACCGCGGTGGCGCTCTTCGAGGTCAGCGAGTCCTTCGTCGTGTCCTTGACCGGCAGCCTGCCGATGCCCGCGGCCATGAGCCGCTGCACGTCCTGCGCGATCCCCAGGCGCTGCAGCCGCTCCTCGAGGGAGGCCTTCTCGTCGCTGTCCATGGGCCGATCCTCCCCTACGCCGCGGCCAGCGTGGTCACCGTCCCGGCGGACCCGCGGTACTTGAGCGCCCCGTCGGCGACGAACAGCACGCCGCCCGTGCTCGCGGTGTCCGGCGTGCTGCTGCTGCGCAGGAAGACCCCGCCGTCGGTGCCCAGCTGGTTGGGCGCGCGGCGGTAGAGCTGCGTGTCGCGGACCGCCGCACCCGTGCCCCACTGGAGGGTGCCGTCGACGAGGGCGACGAACCGGCGCTGCGCGTCGCCCGTCACCTCGCCCTGGAGCATGCGCGCGGTCGGGTCGGTGCCGGCGACGAGGATGCCCTGCCCGCCCGTCGCCAGCGGCGTCACCGTGATCGCCACGCCGCCGGCCTGCGTGACCTTGAGGCCGGCGGAGGTGCCGGTCGCGCCGCCGACCGACACCAGCCCGGTCTGCCGGTCGAGGGCGAGCGGGGAGTCCTGGTAGGAGTTGCCGGCCTTGTAGCGGCGGAACTCCAGGTTGGCGTCCGTCTTCGTCGCCCGCAGTGCCCAGCGGGGCTGGCGCGCGCCGACCTCGGTGGAGAACACGAGGTCCTTGGGGTGCTGGTCGGTGCCGACGATGCGCAGCTGCTCGTCGGCGGCCCCCACCTGGAACTCGAAGTCGGCCATGTTGGTGCGGACGGCCGACCGGTCGGTGCCGATCTTCCCCGTGACCGGGTCGACGAGCTTGATCTCGAACCGGGTGCGCAGCGCGCCGGAGGCGTCGGGGACCTCGAAGTTGATGTGGCCGTGCCAGAGGTTCTTCTCGAGCGAGCTGGGGTCGTCGTTGTTGAGGAAGTGCGCGCCGATCCACGCGATGGTCACCGGCTTGGTCGGGTGCGTGGCCAGCCAGGTGTAGTCGCCGTCGGGGTAGTGCGGGGTCGGCCAGCTGCCCTGGTACGTGAGCATCCCCTTGGCGCGGGCGTCCTTGAGCTGCACCCGCACCGACTCTCCGAACGAGCCGAAGTGCGGCTGGTACGTCTCCAGCACGATCCGGCCCGTGGAGTCGTAGATGTTCGGGCCGCCGCTGACGCCGCCCGCGGACGACGACTTGACCAGCAGCGTCGACGGGTTGGCGGTGGTGCCCAGCTGCAGGTCGTCGTCGAACACCGTGGT